>NZ_JBEYID010000009.1:0-322698 GCF_040635605.1 Streptosporangium sp. NPDC006930
AGGCCGCATCTACTCGACGGCTGTCTGACCACAACGGGGTTGGCCATCGAGCCATGGTGATCGCGGGGACGGACTCTACGAATTCAACTGGAGTAGTTGGGAAGCGGACAACTGCGCATGTCGGCGTAGCTGAACAGCTCCCCGCCGAATCATGAAGTCGGCCCTCTGCAAGTTCACTACAGGAGGACCCGGCGCCCGCATTGCTTGGACGCTCGCCGGCGCCGGGCCTTCCGTCAGACCCACTCGAAAGGAGTAGGTCATGTTCAGCATCCCATCGATCGCGAGCACGGACACCCTAGGGGTGCCTCAATGGCTCATGCGTCGACTGCTGACTCTCGTCACCGCTCTGACGGGACGCGGGCATCTTGACAAGATCCCAGCGATCGGAGTCAACATCGATGGCTGAAACCGTCTGGCTGTCGTCAGATGGCCCCCATGGTGACGACTACACCAGCGAGGTCGCCGCAGCCGTATCCGAGGCTGTCCGCGTCCTCAACCACGCCACGCTCTCCCGTGTCGGCGTCACCTATCCGTCCACCGTGTACGACGTCCTCGGCCGTATTGGCATTTCGACAGCTGGGCTTGACCAACTGCTGAGGCAACTCGGCGAGGCGTTGCGGCGCATGCAGGAATCCGGGCAACTGGGTGACGACCATGGCGACCCCGGCAAGCGTCTTGACAAGGCTCTGTCAGAACTCGCGGCGGCCCGGAAGTCGGCACGTGACCTCGCGCTCCGACTCGACCGTGCCTTCAACACCACGGCCGGTCTGCATCTGACAGACAGAGGCAGGCACTAGATGAAACGAGAAAGGCTGTATTTCGACGACCGATTCCCGACTCGGAGGCAGGTAGCAGGCCTGTCGGACGCCGCATTCCGTATACATTTCACAGCGATCTTCTGGTGTGCCCACAACCTGACCGACGGTGCGGTACTCCAGGAAGACCTGATCGACGTGTGTCCGCGAGTGCGGAAGCCGCTGCGCTTCATCGCCGAACTCGTGTCCCGGGGTACCTGGCATCTGCCTGGCGAAGAGTGTCCCTCCGATCTCTGCCCGGCGCCTGTGGCGAAGGGGTGGGTGATTCACGACTTCTTCGCATTCGTGCCCGCTAAGGAGCGGGTGGAGAAAGAACGGAAAGCTAACGCCGAGCGGCAGAAAAGGTGGCGAGACAGGCGACGCGACCGGACCGAGCCACACGCCGTCGACGGTGGCGTTGGTAACGCCGAACGTAACGCGTTACTAACGCCACGCAGTTCCGTCCAGTCCCCGAAGGGGACTAGGACGGAAGAAGATGAAGACAATCAGTCGTCTTCTCGTCCGTCTTCTCGTCCGTCTTCTCGCCGTAACGCGCGCGCCTGGGCGAACGACGACGACTCCGTCGATCGCGGTATCGTCCAGCTCCTGGCTGAGTTGACCGGCCGCGAGATTCGCCTCCTCGACGCGGCCGTGATCCGCCACGCGATCCTCGATGGCCGGTCCGTCAAGCACCGAAGTCGCTACGTGGCCAAGGCACTCAAGGAAGACCCCGACAAGTTCCTGCCTGCGGTCGAGGGCGTCGAGCCCAGTCCGTCGCTGAGGATCGCCCCAGATTGGTGCGGTTACTGCGACGAGCGCACCCGGCAGATGGAACTTCGCGACAACACTGTGGCGCGCTGCCCGGCGTGCCACCCACTCATGGCTAAGAGACCTGCGTCATGACCAGACGCAAAGCACTGTCCTGCTTGAGAAAGCACCGCAGGCAGCCTGCGCTTTCGACGTCACGGAAACATCCGACCCGCCGCCCTGCCGAGGTGCTGGCCGCAACGTGCGGATCTACGCCAGGGTACGGCGACAAAACGGCCCCGACTCCAGTACCGCCAAGCACGTCGCCGGGGCCGCACCCCTACCCGCCAGCAACGAACGCATAGGAGCGCCTCTCATCATGACCGCATCCACCACTCGTAAACAGCGGACTCCGCACATCGTCTTACCAAGTGGACCGCCCCGCCTGACGTCCAGCGCCGCCACGGAACTGCTCGCCATCCTGCTGGAGGCTCACCAAACCATGCTCGTCAACCGCCCCAACGTCGCATAGGACCCATGAACACCATCCGCTTCGCCTTCTACGGCCGGGTCTCCACCGAGGACAAGCAGGATCCCCAGTCCTCGCGAGGCTGGCAGATCACCCGCTCCCGCGCGCTCATCGAGTCGCGCGGGGGCGTGATCGTCACCGAGTTCTTCGACGTCGACAAGTCCCGCTCGATCCCCTGGCAGCGCCGCCCGCACGCGGCGGCGCTGCTCGCCGAACTACGCAACCCCGACCGCGGCTTCGACGCGGTGGTGATCGGCGAGCCGCAACGAGCCTTCTACGGCAACCAGTACGGCCTGACCTTTCCCGTCTTCGAGCACTTCCGGGTTCCGCTCTGGGTGCCCGAGGTGGGCGGCCCCATCGACCCGAACAACGAGGCCCATGACCTGGTCATGAGCGTGTTCGGCGGTATGAGCAAAGGCGAGCGCAACCGCATCAAGATCCGCGTGCGCAGCGCCATGTCAGCCCAAGCCCAGATGGAAGGCCGCTTTCTGGGAGGTCGGCCGCCTTATGGCTACCGGCTGGCCGACGCGGGCCCACACCCCAACCCGGCCAAGGCGGCCGACGGCAAGCGTGCTCACCGACTGGAGCTTGATCCCGTCGCCGCACCCGTGGTGGAAGAGATCTTCGCGGTCTTTCTCGACGGCTACGGCCTGTTCGCCATTGCCGAGAGACTGACCCACAACGGGATTCCCAGCCCATCAGCTCACGATCCGGGCCGGAACCGTCACCGCTCCGGCATCGCCTGGTCCAAGAGCGCGGTGCGCGCCATCTTGACCAACCCCCGCTACACCGGCCACCAGGTGTGGAACCGCCAGCGCAAGGACGAGGTCCTCATCGATGTGGACGACGTCGGCCTGGGCCACACCACGAAGCTCAGGTGGAACTCCAAGCAGGACTGGGTCTGGTCGAAGACGGTCGTTCACCCGCCGATCGTGTCCACGGAGGATTTCGACGCCGTGCAGATGACGCTGACGGGGCGAGGCGATCGCCACACCGACAAGACCCGCAAGCGCACCCCCAAGCCGTACCAGCTCCGGGGGCTGCTGTACTGCGGTGTCTGCGACCGCAGAATGCAGGGCCAATGGGTCAACGACGCGGCCTACTACCGCTGCCGCTTCCCCGAAGAGTACGCCCTGGCCAACCACCTCATGCATCCCCGCAACGTCTACCTACGAGAGGACCGCGTCGTCCCGCGACTGGACCGCTGGCTCGGCCGGCTGTTCGCGCCCCACAACGTTGACCAGACTCTCGACGTCTTGGCGGCCGCACAGGACGTGACACCGCCCGAGGCCCAAGCACTCGCTGTGGCACGCCGCCAGATCACCGAGTGTGACCGCAGGCTCGCCCAGCATCGGGCTGCTCTTGAGGCGGGCGCCGACCCGGCGCTCGTCGCCGGATGGATCCAGGAAGAGCTTGTCCGCAAGACCGCGGCCGAGCAACGCCTCGGCCGCGCGCACGTACTGCCTCAGAGGCGGCTGAGGCGTGATGAACTGGCGGAGATCACGCACAGGCTTGGAGACATGGTGCGAGTTCTCTCGAATGCCGACCCGATCCGGAAGGCCAAGATTTACGCGAACATCGGACTGCGGCTGGTCTACCATCCGTCAAAACAGAAAGTCCTGGTCACGTCTACACATGACCAGGACCCCATAGGTGACCGGTTTGTGTCCGAGGGGGGACTTGAACCCCCATGCCCCGCAAAGGGCACTAGCACCTCAAGCTAGCGCGTCTGCCTATTCCGCCACCCGGACGTGGTGCCTGCACGTGGGACCGTCATCCCGCGTCGGCGGACTTAGGTTAGCAAACTCTTGAGCCGCCGTCATATCGGTAAGAGGGCAGGTGCGGGCGGGGTGCCGGGAAGGGGTGCCCGGCGGCAGGATGGGAGGTGGAAGCCGTACCGAAACCCCAAGGAGTCCACCATGACGGCGATCAACGCTGAGGACGAGGTCGTCGGGCTGTGCCGCGACCTGATCAGGATCGACTCGACCAACGCGGGCGACAATTCGGGGCCCGGTGAGCGGGCCGCCGCCGAGTACGTGGCCGAGAAGCTGGCCGAGGTGGGGCTGGAGCCGAAGATCCTGGAGTCGGACAGCCGCAGGGCCAACGTGGTCGCCCGCATCGCCGGGGAGGACTCCTCCCGTGACGCCCTGCTGCTCCACGGCCACCTGGACGTCGTCCCCTTCAACGCCGCCGACTGGACCCAGCACCCGCTCAGCGGTGAGATCGTCGACGGCTGCGTCTGGGGGCGCGGGGCGGTCGACATGAAGAACATGGACGCGATGATCCTCGCGGTGGTGCGGCAGCGGCTCGCCGAGGGGCGCAGGCCGCCGAGGGACGTGGTGCTGGCCTTCACCGCCGACGAGGAGGCGGGGGGCAACTACGGCGCCCAGTGGCTCGCCGACGAGCACAAGAGCCTGTTCGACGGGTGCTCGGAGGCGATCGGCGAGGTGGGCGGGTTCAGCGTCTCCATCGACGAGGCGCGCAGGCTCTACCTGATCGAGGCCGCCGAGAAGGGCATCGCCTGGATGCGCCTGACCGCCACCGGCAGGGCCGGGCACGGCTCGATGCTCAACGCGGAGAACGCGGTCACCGAGCTGGCCGAGGCGGTTGGCCGCATCGGCCGGTACGAGTGGCCGGTCCGGATGACGCGGACGGTGAGGACGTTCCTTGAGGAGACCTCCAGGGTCCTGGAGCTGGAACTCGACCTGGACGACGCGGAGAAGACCGTCGCCAAGCTGGGGCCGCTCGCCCGGATGATCGGCGCCACGCTGCGCAACACCGCCAACCCCACGATGCTGGAGGCGGGCTACAAGGCCAACGTGATCCCCCAGACCGCGACCGCGCACGTGGACGGCCGCTTCCTGCCGGGATACGAGGACGAGTTCTTCGAGACGCTCGACGAGCTGCTCGGCCCCAACGTGACCAGGGAGTTCGTCTACCACGACATCGCCATCGAGACCGGCTTCGACGGACCGCTGGTGCGCGCGATGGCCGACGCGCTCCTCGCCGAGGACCCGGGCGCACTGGCCGTGCCGTACACGCTGTCGGGGGGCACGGACCTCAAGGCGTTCAGCAGGCTGGGCATCCGGGGATTCGGCTTCGCGCCGCTGCGGCTCCCCGCCGACCTGGACTTCTCCGGGATGTTCCATGGCATCGATGAGAGGGTTCCGGTGGATTCGCTCCGGTTCGGGGTCCGGGTCCTTGACCGTTTCCTGGACGGCTGCTGAGCCTTTACCGGGAAAACCGTTGTGTTGACTCGTTGTGGTGCTAACGTAACTCTCCGTTGAGGGATGGTCCGTGTCCAAGCGGGCCCGTCCAGGAGTTTTGGGGAGGTCACGTGGCACGCGTGCCGCACGAGCAGTGGAGGGCGTCATCGCCCGCTGTTCGACGCGCGCCCGTGACTCTTCCCGTCGACGACACGATCCCCGGCCGGGCTGACCGGATGGCGCGGTTCGCGGCCGGCACTCGGTGGGGTTTCATGCGAGCCCTCGCCATCGGTGGTCTCCTGGCCGCCGCATGGCTGCTCGCGGTCGTCTTCGGGCTCCTCGGTGCCGCTCCCGCGGTCGCGGACACCACCGCGACGACAGGAGAGGCCCACTCCCAGACCCCTCACACAGCCGCTTCCGGACCGGCCCTCGGGGCCGGTGTCTTCCCCACGGTCGGCGGCGGGCCTTCGGCGACGGAAAACGCCGAGGCCATGGCGGGGCGAGGTGTGGACGGGCTCACCAGCCAGTCCCAGCCGGGGTTCCCGGCACCCGCCACCGTCGAGCACGGCTCTGGCGCGAATGGATTCGTGCCCCAGAGCGGTAGTGGATCCGGTGCCCCAGGGCCGGGTCCGGGGGATGTCGCGTGGTTCGCCTACGACCCGCGGCCGACGACGCAGCGTGTTCCGCCTGCGTTCGTGCTTCCCCCCGTCGTCCGCACAGCGGCGGACGACCCTTCTTTCTCTCCTGACTGATCTCGTCTCGCGGACCGGCCCATCCCCTTTCTGGTGATCCGCCGGTCGCGGAGCCTGCCTTCATCCTCCGTCCCCAGGAGAACCGCTCCGTTCGGTGAGCGATCAGCAGGCCGAAGAAAAGGCAATTGCCATTCCTCGTGACGGCCCTCGGGGCCTCCGCTGTGCGGGCCTTTCCGGCCTTCCCACGGCTTCGCACGCCCTCACGAGGGTCAGGTCCCCCCCGAAACTGCTAGGAGCTTCAATCATGCGTACGTGGGTTACGGGTACGGCCCCCGCGGCACTGCTCGCACTGGGCGTCATGGCGATGGGCGGCGGTACGGCCTTCGCCGACACCGACGGCGACCATTCGATCGGCGGCGGCAACCAGGTCAACCTCCCGATCACCCTGCCGATCGACATCAGCGGCAACTCCGCCGCCGTGGCCGGGGAGTCGTCCGCCTCCTCGGAGGGCGGCGCCTCCGTCGAGAGCGACGCCGGCGGTGCGGGCGCGGGTGGCAACACCACATCGGGCCGGGGTTCGGTGCTGGGCGGCAACCAGGTCGTCGCCCCCATCACCGCACCCGTCAACGCCTGTGGCAACGCGGTGTCGGTCTTCGGCCGCTCCGAGGCGGGCTGCCGGGGCGGCTCCTCGGTGCGGAACGAGGGCGGGAGCGGCGGCGGAGCCGGCGGCAACCGTACGAACGGTGACCACAGCATCGGCGGCGGCAACCAGGTGGTGGCGCCGATCACCGCGCCGATCAACGCCTGCGGCAACTCCTTCGCGATCTTCGGCGGGGCGACCGCCGGTTGCCGGGGCGGTGCCTCGGTGAGCGGTCAGGGCGGTGCCGGTGGAGCCGGTGGAAACCGCACGTCCGGCCGGGGTTCCGTGCTGGGCGGCAACCAGGTGGTGGCGCCGATCACCGCCCCGATCAACATCTGCGGCAACTCGGTCGCCGTCGTCGGCGAGGCCTTCTCCGGTTGCGAGGGCGGCGCCGAGGTCGGCGGCGGCACGCCCGATGGCCCGGGTGGCCCCGCTGGTCCGGGCGGTCCCGGCGGTCCTGGCCACCCTGGCGGTCCTGGCCACCCGGGTGGTCCCGGTCACCCCGGCGGGCCCGGGCACCCTGGCGGGCCTGGGCACCCTGGCGGGCCTGGGCACCCCGGTGGTCCGGGGTGGCCGGGTAAGCCTGACGGTCACGGCGGACCCGGCCACGGCGACCACGGGAAGCAGGGGCCGCGTCCCGGCGGCGGCTGGGACCACGGTCCGCGTCCGGGCGGCCACGGCGACGACTGGGAGCGCGGTCCCCGTCCCGGCGGCCCCGGGGGCTACGGCCGGCCGGGGAACGACACCGACGGGCGCTTCGGCGCCGGTAGCGGCAACCAGGTGGTCGCGCCGATCACCGCGCCCGCCGAGGTCTGCGGCAACAGCGTCGGCAACGGCCCGGCGGGCTGCCCGGGAGGGACGTCGGCCGGGACGGGCCGGGGTGGCGGTGCGGGCGCGGGCGGCAACGTCACGTCCGGCCGGGGTTCGGTGCTTGGCGGCAACCAGGTGGTGGCGCCGATCACCGCGCCGATCAACGTCTGCGGTAACGCGGTGGCCGTCCTGGGCGGGGCGTTCGCCGGTTGCCAGGGGGGCGCGTCCGTCGTGGGCGGCGGCGGTGGCGCCGGCGCGGGCGGCAACGTCACGTCCGGCCGGGGTTCGGTGCTCGGTGGCAACCAGGTGGTGGCGCCGATCACCGCGCCGATCAACGTCTGCGGCAACGCCGTCGGCGTGCTCGGCCAGGCCGCGGCCGGGTGCAGGGGCGGCGCCTCGGTCTCGGGCGGTGCGGGCGCGGGTACAGGCGCCGGTGACAACCGCACCTCGGGTCGGCACTCCGTGCTTGGTGGCAACCAGGTGGTGGCGCCGATCACCGCGCCGATCAACATCTGCGGCAACGCCGTGGCGGTCCTGGGCGACGCCGCCGCGGGCTGCCTCGGAGGCTCCCGCGCCGGTGGCCCGTCCGGGCGTCCGGGCGGTGGCCAGTGGGGCGGTCCCGGCGGTGGCCACCGGGGCGGCCCCGGTGGGCACGGCGGCCCTGGTGGGCACGGCGGTCACGGCGGTTACGGCAAGGGCCACGGTGACTGGGACTCCAAGCCCGGCAAGCAGAGGACGAGCGGTCTGCTGCCCGCGTTCCCGGCCGTCCCGGCGCTCGGCGGCGCGGCCGGACAGGCGTCCGCCCCCGGCCTGTCGCCGACGGCCGCGGACCGGTCGCGGTTCCCGGCCGCCGAGAGGCTGCCCGAGTTCCCCGCCGCTCCCGCCGTTCCCGCGGCGCCCGCGAGCGAGGTGAGCGACCGGGCCGCGAAGGCCGGAAAGGGCTTGTCGGCTCCCGTCGCCGACCTGACCTCCTCGACCCCGGCCGGAGCCCTGCCGGTCGGTGACCTGGGCCTGATGAGCGCGGCCCAGCCCGTCGGCGTGACCGGGATGAACGTCGGTTCTCTGGTCA
The DNA here is from genome assembly GCF_040635605.1 of Streptosporangium sp. NPDC006930. NCBI lineage: Bacteria > Bacillati > Actinomycetota > Actinomycetes > Streptosporangiales > Streptosporangiaceae > Streptosporangium > Streptosporangium sp. NPDC006930. Next base: position 8,488 of record NZ_JBEYID010000009.1, read on the forward strand.
CCCTCCTGATCGGTGCGCTGGCCGCGGCTGCCGCGACGGTCTTCGGCACCACCCGCCGGATCCGTTTCGGCAAGAAGTAGGGGAACGGGAAGCAAGGCGGGAAGTAAGACATTAGTAACCCATTGGACACGCTTTCCCAGGACCGCTGAGGAAGGCGCCTAGACGCCTCGAAGGCGGCGAGACAGGACGGCCGCGCCCTCGTGGCGCGGCGTCCGCTCGGCCTGCGAGGCACGGAAGCTTTGCCCGTTCCGGGGGCGCGGCCCGGAGCGGGCAAAGCCATGTCCGGAGTCACCCGGAGTTACATCGTCCTGGTCACACGTATTATCTTCCGGCGCAGTCGAACGTCTCGGCGGCCGTCGGGATACAGTCGCAGGCGGTCGAGCTCCCAGTCGCCGTATTCTGCATGTTCGGTCAGTATCCGCCGGGCTGCGTCCCGGGATGTGCCACGCGGAAGGTGGAGGACCAAGTAGGAGTAGTCGAGCACAGCGATTAGTCTCCGAGGGTGAGCCGGGGGACGTCGACACTCATAGGGCTTTATTCTGCGTCCTTGCGGCTTCCCTTGGGAGTGTTCTCGGTCGAGACCGGGTAACCCGAGGGGAAGAAAACGGGGAACGAATGCGAACAGCGAGGTAGGAAGCAGCGTGCCAGCCAAGAACGGCAACGCCGGTGGAACCCGCCTGGTGATCGTCGAGTCGCCTTCCAAGGCGAAGACCATCGCCGGGTACCTCGGCCGCGGCTACGTCGTGGAGTCCAGTATCGGACATATTCGCGATCTCCCTGAGAAGGCCGACGACATCCCCGAGAAGTACAAGGGGGAGTCCTGGGCACGCCTCGGTGTCAACGTGGATCACGAGTTCGAGCCGCTCTATGTCGTCAACCACGACAAGAAGGCGCAGGTGAGCAAGCTCAAGCAGCTGCTCAAGGACGCCGACGAGCTCTATCTCGCCACTGACGAGGACCGCGAGGGCGAGGCGATCGCCTGGCACCTTCGTGAGGTGCTCAATCCCAAGGTGCCGGTCCACCGCATGGTGTTCCACGAGATCACCCCTCGGGCGATCCAGGAGGCGGTGGCCAACCCCCGCGCCCTGAACCTGAGACTGGTCGACGCCCAGGAGACCAGGCGCATCCTCGACCGCCTCTACGGCTACGAGGTCAGCCCGGTCCTGTGGAAGAAGGTCAAGCCCCGCCTGTCCGCCGGGCGCGTGCAGTCCGTGGCGACCCGGCTCGTCGTGGAGCGCGAGCGCGAGCGCCTCGCGTTCACCAGCGCGAGTTACTGGGACCTGCAGGCGCTGCTCGACACCGGCCGCGACGAGATCCCGCACGAGTTCACCGCCATGCTGACCGGTGTGGGCGGTAAGCGCGTCGCCCAGGGCCGTGACTTCGCGAGCAACGGCACCCTCAAGAACGCCGACGTGCTCCACCTGGACGAGCAGGCGGCCCGTGCCCTGGCCGGGCGCCTCGCCGGGGTCTCGTACAAGGTCAAGTCCGTCGAGCGCAAGCCGTACACCCGCAAGCCGTACGCGCCGTTCAGGACGACCACGCTGCAGCAGGAGGCGAGCCGCAAGCTGGGCTTCTCCGCGAAGTCGACCATGCAGGTCGCCCAGCGTCTGTACGAGAACGGCTTCATCACCTACATGCGAACCGACAGCATCACGCTGTCGGAGACCGCCGTCGCGGCGGCCCGCAGCCAGGCGATCAAGCTGTACGGCGCGGCGTACGTGCCCGACAAGCCGCGCGTGTACGCGAGCAAGGTCAAGAACGCGCAGGAGGCGCACGAGGCGATCCGTCCCTCGGGTGAGGAGTTCCGCACGCCGGGCGAGACCGGGCTGAGCGGCGACATGTTCCGCCTGTACGAGCTGATCTGGCAGCGGACCGTGGCCTCCCAGATGAAGGACGCGGTCGGCGAGTCGGTCACCGTCAAGGTGAACGGCACGTCGAATTCGGGTGAGCTGGTCGAGTTCACCGCCTCCGGCCGGACGATCACCTTCCACGGTTTCCTGAAGGCCTACGTCGAGGGCGCGGACGACCCGTCCACCGACCGGGACGACTCCGAGAAGCGCCTGCCGAACCTCACCGAGAACGACCCGCTCACCGCGTCCGCGCTCAACGTGCTGGCGCACGCGACCAAGCCGCCCGCGCGATACACCGAGGCGTCGCTGATCAAGGAGCTGGAGGACCGGGAGATCGGCCGCCCGTCGACGTACGCGTCGATCATCGGGACGATCCTGGACCGCGGTTACGTCTTCAAGAAGGGCACGGCCCTGGTGCCGTCCTTCCTGGCGTTCGCGGTGGTGAACCTGCTGGAGCGGCACTTCGGAAACCTCGTCGACTACGACTTCACCGCCGACATGGAGAAGGTCCTCGACGACATCGCGAACGACCGGGCGGAGCGGGTGCCCGAGCTGCGCCGGTTCTACTTCGGCGCGGAGGGCGACGAGGGCCTGAAGGAGCTGGTCACCGACCTCGGTGAGATCGACGCCAAGGAGATCAGCTCGTTCTCCATCAGGGGCACCGACATCATGATCCGGGTGGGGCGCTACGGCCCGTACCTGGACCGCGACGGCGCCCGGGTGAACGTGCCGGAGGACCTCGCGCCCGACGAGCTCACCGCCGAGATGGCCGAGGAGCTGTTCTCCCGTCCGACGGGTGACAGGGAGCTGGGCAAGGACCCGGTGACCGGGCACGTGATCGTGGCCAAGGACGGCCGTTACGGCCCGTACGTCACCGAGATCCTTCCCGAGGAGGCGCCGCCGGCCGAGGGCGCCAAGAAGAAGACCAAGAAGGCCGACGCCGTCAAGCCGCGCACCGGCTCGCTGCTCAAGTCGATGTCCCTGGACACCGTCACCCTGGAAGACGCCCTGAAGCTCCTCTCGCTGCCTCGCGTGCTCGGGGTGATCGACGACCAGGAGGTCACCGCCCAGAACGGCAGATTCGGGCCTTACGTCAAGAAGGGCACCGACTCGCGCTCGCTGGCGTCCGAGGAGGAGATGTTCACGATCACCCTTGAGCGGGCCAAGGAGTTGTTCGCCCAGCCCAAGGCGAGGGGAAGGCAGGCCGCGGCGGCGCCCCCGCTGCGCGAGCTGGGCGAGGATCCCGTCTCCAAGAAGCCGATCGTGGTGAAGGAGGGGCGGTTCGGGCCGTACGTCACCGACGGCGAGACCAACGCCTCCCTGCGCAAGGGTGACGAGGTCGAGCAGATCACGACCGAGCGCGCCGCCGAGCTCCTCGCCGACCGCCGCGCCCGTGGCCCGGCGCCCAAGCGTCCCCGCACCACCAGGGCCAAGGCGAAGGCCTGACACTTCGTTTTCGGGGTCCCTGGGAGCTTTCAGGCCGGCCTTCCAGGGTTCTGTGAGCTCCCAGGGCCTTGAGGGCTTTCGGGGTGTTGAGTTTCCAGGGTCCTGAGCTTTCAGGGTCCTGGGCCTCCAGGTTCCGAGTCTCCGGGGTCCTGGGCTTCCAGGGTTTTGGAAGTTCAGAGCCCTGAACCGGCGTGCTTCTGGGCTTCCGAGGCTCTGGACTTCCGGGGTTCCAGGTATCCGGGAACGCATTCGCCATCCCGGGCGTTCTTCGGAGCGCACCGGGAACGGCCGGTGGGCGCGGGAGAGGCGAGTGACGGTTGTGGGTTTCGTGTCGCTGGTCATCTGCGCGATCACGCTGGTCCACTTCTATCTGTGGCGTCGCCTGGTCGGTTCGACCACGAGGCCCGGCCGGACCCGCCGGGTGCTGACGTGGGTTCTCGTCGCCCTGGCCGTGCTCGCCCCGGTGACGTTGGTCGCCTCCCGCAGCGAGTGGGGCCACTTCCTGGCCTGGCCGGGGTTCTTCTGGATCGCGGTGATGTTCTACCTCTTCGTGTTCCTGGTGATCCTGGAGATTCCCCGGGGTGCGGCCCTGCTGGTCCTGAGGTGGACGGAGCGGCGGGCGGAGGGGCCGGATGTGGCGGACGCTCAGGAGAAGCGGGTCGCGCTCATGGCCGCCCAGCCGGTGCCCGCCGTTCGACCCGATGTCGCCGACCGGTCCGCCGTCGCCGGTCGGTCCGGGTTCGAGGCGGGGTCCGAGGCGGGGTCCGGGAGGAGGGCCGAGGCGAGTTCGGAGACGGGAACCGAGATCGGTGGCGTGATCGTCGTTCCCGGTGCCGGGGACGCGCGGCGCGACGGAGGGTTTCCAGGAGGACCGTACGGCCAGGCCGGGATGAGCAGGAGGCTGTTCATCGCCCGTACGGCAGCGGTCGCCGCCGGGGCGGGGGCGCTGGGCACGGTCGGGTTCGGGGTGAGGACGGCTCTCGGTGACCCGGTGATCGAACCGGTCAGGGTCGTCCTGCCCAGACTGGATCCGCGCCTGAGCGGCCTGCGGTTCGCGGTGGTGAGCGACATCCACCTGGGCCCGCTCACCGGTACGGAACACGCCCGTCGCCTCGTCCGCATGATCAACTCACTGGAGGCCGACGTGGTCGCCGTCGTCGGCGACCTGGTCGACGGTACGGTGGCCGAACTCGGCTCGCTGGCCGTGCCGCTGAAGGACCTCGAATCCCGCTACGGTGCCTACTTCGTCACCGGCAACCACGAGTACTACACCGCCAACGGCCCGCAGGAGTGGATCGAGGAGCTGCGCGGGCTCGGCATCCGCCCCCTCGGCAACGAGCGCGTCGAGATCGCCCACGGGGGAGCCGTTCTCGACCTCGCCGGGGTCAACGATCTCGGCGGTGTCGCCTCGGGTGACGGCCCCGACTTCGAGCGGGCGCTGGGCGGTCGTGACCGTTCCCGGTCCACCGTCCTGCTCGCCCACCAGCCGGTCCAGGCCGTCCAGGCGGCGACGTACGGCGTGGACCTCCAGCTGTCCGGCCACACGCACGGTGGCCAGATGGTCCCCTTCAATCTGGTCATCCCGATGCAGCAGCCGGTCGTCTCCGGCCTCGGCGAGGTGGACGGCACCCAGGTTTACGTGACGCGGGGCGCGGGCTTCTGGGGGCCGCCGGTCCGGGTGGGCGCACCGCCTGAGATCACTCTTCTGGAAGTCCGGAACGAGTAACCCTGGACACCCGGCCTGGGGCACACCGTTCAGGAAGTTCGCGGTGAGCACCTGGGGAACTCGGCAGGGAGACTTCCTCGGGAAGTTCACGGCGGGCACTCGCGAGAACTCGGACAGGAGTGCTCCTCCGGGAGTCCGCAGCGAGCACCCGGGGGAAACCCGGCAGGGAGACCACTCGGTAAGTTCACGGGGAGCACCTGGGGAACTCGGACGGGAGTGCCCCTCCGGAAGTCCGTGGCGAGCACCTCTGGAAATTCCACCGGAGGCACTTTGGGGGGCTCCAACGGCAGCACCTCTGGAAACAGTCGTACCGAGCGCCTCTTTTCGCGGGTGTGACCTGCGGGGTGCGGGGCCGGCGTATTACCCTCGTGCGACGGGCAGCCGGGTATTTCCGCCTGGCTCGTGTTTTCCCAAGCCCAGCGAGCATCTGGATACGCTGACACTATGACCACCCCTGGCCGGAGCACCGCGCGACGTAAGACCCCCCACGTGCTGGCCAACGCCCCGTTCCGCAAGCTGTGGACGGCGATGTCGGTATGCAGCCTGGGAGACTGGCTCAACCTCCTCGCGCTGACCGCCCTGGCGGGCAATCTCACCGCGGCGTCGGGCTACCAGGTTCAGAGCCTGGCCATCGGCGGCGTCTTCGTGGCGAAGATGCTCCCGGCCATCCTGCTGGGACCGCTCGCGGGGGCGTTCGCCGACCGGTTCGACCGGCGGCTGACGATGTTCTTCTGCGATCTCCTGCGCTTCGCGCTGGTGCTGTCGATCCCGCTGGTCGGCAGCTACCAGTGGGTGATCATCGCCACGTTCCTGGTCGAGTGCGTCAACCTCTTCTGGGTGCCGGCCAAGGACGCCACGGTGCCCAACCTGGTGCCCAAGGAGCGGCTGGAGGAGGCCAACCAGCTCAACCTCCTGGTCACGTACGGCACGGCGCCCGTCGCCGCGCTGCTGTTCGCGCTGCTTTCCGTCGCCGACGACGTCCTGGGCAGGCTGGTGCCGTTCCTCGCCCAGCGCGAGACCTACCTGGCGTTGTTCATCAACGCGCTCGCCTACCTGGTCTCCGCCGTCATCATCTTCTCGCTCAAGGACATCCCGAAGAGCGGAGCGCGGGCCACCTCCACGCCGTCGGTGCTGCGGCAGATCTTCGAGGGCTGGCGGTTCGTCGGCGGCAACCGGCTGATCCGCGGTCTGATCATCGGCATGCTGGGCGCGTTCGCCGCCGGTGGCGCGGTGGTCGGGGTGGCCAAGATCTACGTGGAGGCGCTGGGCGGCGGCGACGCGGCGTACGGCGTGGTCTTCGGCGCGGTCTTCGTCGGTATGGCCTCCGGCATGTTCTTCGGGCCCAGGCTGCTGAGGGAGCTGTCGCGGCGGAGGCTGTTCGGCCTGTCGATCGTGGTGGCGGGGCTCGTCCTCGTCGCGGTCGCCCTCGTCCACAACCTGGTGATCGTCGTCCTGCTGACCGTGCTGCTCGGCGCGTGCGCGGGAATCGCGTGGATCATCGGCTACACCATGATCGGGCTGGAGGTGGACGACAGCCTGCGGGGCCGTACGTTCTCCTTCCTGCAGTCGCTAGCCCGGGTGACCCTGCTGCTGGTGGTCGCGGTCGCGCCGACCCTGGCGGGCCTGTTCGGCGAGCGCCAGATCAGGGTCGGTCTGGAGCCGGTCTACCGGTTCGACGGCTCGAACCTGGTCTTGCTGGTCGGCGGGCTGCTCGCGGTGATCGTCGGAATCGTCGCGCTGCGGCAGATGGACGACCGCAGGGGCGTCTCGATCGTCGCCGACCTGCTCGCCGCGGTGCGCGGGGAGCGCTTCGCCCCCGAGAGCCCTGAGCAGGGGCGCGGGATGTTCATCGCGTTCGAGGGCGGTGAGGGGTCGGGGAAGACCACCCAGTCCAGGTTGCTCGCGATCTGGCTGCGCGACCAGGGCTTCGACGTCGTGCAGACCCGTGAGCCCGGCTCGACCAAGGTGGGGATGCGGCTGCGGGCGATCCTGCTCGACGCCGTGCACCAGGGACTGTCGGCGAGGTCCGAGGCGCTGCTGTACGCGGCCGACCGGGCCGAGCACGTGGAGAAGGTCATCCGACCGGCACTGTACCGGGGTTCGATGGTGATCTCCGATCGCTACGTCGACTCGTCGCTCGCCTACCAGGGCGCGGGCCGCGCCCTGGACACCGGGGACGTCACGATGATCAACAATTGGGCCACCGGCGGGCTCGTCCCCGATCTCACCGTGCTCATCGACACCCCGCCTTCGGTGGGGCTGGCCCGGCTGGGCGGGGCCGCCGACCGCATCGAGTCGGAGCCCCTGGAGTTCCACGAGCGCGTCCGTCGTGAGTTCCGGGCACTGGCCGCCGCCGAGCCCGACCGCTACCTGGTCGTCGACGGGACCCTGCCCCAGAGTCAGATCTCCTCGATCGTCCACGACCGGATCCGCGAGATCCTGCCCGACCCGGTGCCGCAGGAGTCGGAGGACGTCACCGGGACGATGCCCGCGATCCGCGACTGAGCCCGCGTCCCCGACGGTAGGTTGGGGGCGTGGGAGTCTTTGACGATCTTGTGGGGCAGGAACGGGCCTCCGCGACGCTCCGCCGGGCGGCGGCGGCCGGGGCCGATCTGCTGGCCGGAGGGCGCGGCGCAGGGATGACCCACGCGTGGTTGTTCACCGGGCCGCCCGGATCCGGTCGCGAGGAGGCCGCGCGGGCGTTCACCGCCGCGCTGTTCTGCCCGGACCAGGGGTGCGGCCACTGCGACATGTGCCACCAGGTGGCGGTCGGCTCCCACCCCGACCTGGAGATCGTCCGCCCGCAGGGGCTCTCGTACGGCATCAAGGACACCCGGCGGCTCATCCTGCGCGCGGCCGGGGCGCCGACGCTGGGCCGCTGGCGGGTCGTGCTGTTCGAGGACGCCGACCGGGCGACCGAGGGGGCGTCCAACGCGCTGCTCAAGGCCATCGAGGAGCCGCCGCCGAGGACGGTGTGGCTGCTCTGCGCGCCCTCCCCGGACGACATGATGATCACCATCAGGTCCCGATGCCGGATCGTCACGCTCGTCACCCCGCCCACCGCGGCGGTCGCCCACGTGCTGGCCACCCGCGAGAACGTGCCGGTGGCGATGGCGGAGTTCGCGGCCAGGGCCGCCCAGGGGCATATCGACCGTGCCCGCAGGCTCGCCCTGGACGGGGACGCGCGTGCGCGCCGCGAGGCGGTGCTGTCCATCCCCCGGTCGCTGACCGGTGTCGGGGAGTGCGTGATGGCTGCCGAGCGGCTGGTGAAGACCGCCGAGGACGAGGCCGCCGCGGTCACCGCGGTGCTGAACGAGTCGGAGATCACCGAGCTGCGGCAGGCCTACGGCGAGGGCTCCACGGGCAAGGGGCTCAACAGGGGCCTGATCCGCGGCGGCGCCGGGGCGCTCAAGGATCTCGAGGACCGCCAGAAGTCCCGGGCGACCCGCACCAAGCGCGACGTCATCGACGCCTCTTTGCTCGACCTGGTGGCGTTCTATCGCGATGTGCTGGCGGTGCAGTTCGGCGCGTACGTGGAACTGGCGAGTGAGGACCGCCGCGCAGACCTGGACGAACTGGCCCGTGCCTCCACGCCGGAAGACACCCTGCGCAGGATCGACGCGATCATGCGCTGCCGGAGGCGGCTGGCGTCCAACGTCAGTCCGCAGATGGCGGTCGAGTCGATGACCATCTCGCTGCACCGGCCCGGGCTCTGAGCCTCGGCCGTCCCCGAACCGTACCGGGCGGGATTCGCCGACCCCGAACCGGCCCTGAACCGGCTTGATTCGGCCCCGAATCGGCCCCGAAACGATCCTGACGTCGTACCGGGCCGATTCCGGACCGGTCTTATCCGGTCGTACGGGGCCGTCGGACCTGGCTGTGAGGTCACGCGAGGCTCTCGGGTGCCGTTTTCAGGAGCCGCAGTCCATAGAGCCGGTTCCACGCCGCGAGGGCCCAATCACTGCCCGCCGTCCCCGGGCGCGGATCGACGGCGCGATGCCCGCTTGTTCGTCGCGGTGTCCGGGCCGGGGCCGTTCGGAGAGGGCTCTGACCGATACCGGACATTTTCCAGTTTCCTTGGCCGGCGGCTGAATATCTGCTGGTGGGAGGGTAGTTGGTAACCCTCATCAAGTAGTCGCTATCCGTCTGTTTCCGATTAGGTGGAACCATTCATCGCTAAGTCGCCTCAAAGTACGAGTACGGGTCGTTAAGATTAACCGGCAAAATAGGTTATTTCGTTATAAATCGGTGGACAGTGTCCTGCTCTATGGGGATGAGCAGCGAAGACCGGGGGACTCTTGGTGAGCATTGGGGCACGGTACGGCGGGATTCCGCCCGCGAAGGAGCGGGCCGTCACGAGCCGTGTGGGCGACGACGACACGCTGAGAATCGAGTGGCCGCAGCCGATCCACGGGGGCGACGGGAACGATCCCGGGATCGTTCTGCGGCACGTGGAGACCGGCGAGGAGTGCGAGGCCACGAATCTGAAGGCACTCTCCGCGGGCATCTGGACGGCGTCGCGAGGCGGTGAGCCCATCGCCACCGACGACCCGGGATTCTCGCTCGACGGCCTGTGGGCCTACGCGGAGACCCCCAGAAACCGAGAGATCAGGGCGTTTCGCACCGCTGTCGGGACGCTGGGCCTGCGGGTCCGCGAGGTCGAGCCGTACGTCGAGGTGATCCGGGTGACCGCGGAGGACGGGGTGATCGAGGTCGAGGGCGCCGTCGCGTACGGCGAGCCGATCCGGGGGGCGGCGAAACTCGTGGCGGTGGCCCGCCGGGGACCTGAGCCCGTGAGCGGGCCCGCGAACTTCCAGGGGCGGTGGTTCGACGGCGGGATCGAGATCGCGCCGATGGCCGAGACGCAGGTACGGCGCCGGGTCTTCTGGGATCTCTACGCGGAGTTCTCCGGAACCCGTCTGCCGCTCGCGACTCGCCTTGATGACATAACGGACAAGAAAACCAAAATTCGGTTCCCGGCCCAGCGCGTGGGACAGGTGAGGGTCCGGCCGTACTACACCGAGACCGACAGCCTCGCCGTCGCGCTCAGCGTCGAGGAGGAGAGCTCGTGAAGATCTCCTTTCTCATCCTCAACGCCTACGGCATGGGCGGAACCATCCGCGCCACCTTCGACCTGGCCACGGCGATGTCCGAGCGGCACGAGGTCGAGATCGTCAGCGTCTTCCAGCACGCCGACGTCCCCTTCCTGCCGTTGGGCTCCCAGGTTCGCCTGCGTTCACTGGTGGACCTGCGGGAGGGGGCCAGGGTCCGCTGGCCGTACGCGAAGAAGGCCGAGCGGCTGAGCGCGCGGGAGAGCGCGCTGATCCACCCCGAGGAGCGCGCGTACGCCTCCTTCAGCGCCTGGAGCGACGAGGTTCTCGTCCGCGAGCTGCGCAGGCTCCGCAGCGACGTGCTGATCACCACCCGCGCGGGGCTCAACATCATGGCCGCGAGGTACGCGCGCAAACGGGTCATCACGATCGCCCAGGAGCACCTGCACTTCGAGGCACACCAGCCCGGGATCTTCGAGGAGATCCGGACGTGGTATCCGAGGCTCGACGCCGTCGTGACCCTCACCGAGGCCGACGAGCACGACTACCGGAAGATGCTCGACGGGGCGTCCACCCAGGTGTTCACCATCGGCAACGGGCTGCCCGGCGGCCCGCGTCCGCGCTCCCGGCAGGAGAACCGGATCGTGCTGGCCGCGGGCAGGCTGGTGCCGGTCAAAGGGTACGACCGCCTGCTGAAGGCGTTCGCCCGGGTGGCCAAGGAGCGCCCGGACTGGAAACTGCGCATCTACGGCGAGGGCCGGGTCGGTGACAAGCTGATCAAGCAGTCCGTCAAGCTGCGCCTGCACAACAACGTCACGTTCATGGGGCCCACGGGAGACATCGAGGGCGAGCTCGCCAAGGCCTCGATCCACGTGGTCAGCTCTCGTTTCGAGGGCTTCGGCATGACCATCATCGAGGCGTTCGCCTCCGGGGTGCCGGTGGTCAGTTTCGACTGCCCCCGTGGGCCTCGCGAGATCATCACGCCCGGGATCGACGGGCTGCTCGTCCCCGCGGACGACGTGGACGCACTGGCCGCCGGGCTGATCCAGATGATCGACGACGAGGAGGGCCGCCACCGGATGGCCGAGAACGCCCTCCAGACGGCCAGGAGCTACGACATCTCCATGATCGCCGACCGCTGGGAGAAGTCCTTCGCCGAACTCGGCCGCTGAGCCGAGCCCGCGCGCCGGGCGGAGCGCACCGGATGGGACACGTGGGCAGGAAGGGGCCACAGGCGGAAAGAGCGCGGACGGGGCGGAACTCGTGGGTCGAACGAAGCAGCAGAAGGCCCGGCACGGCGTCTCTGTGATGTGGAAGTCGAACTGCTCTCCCACGGAGAGCCCCTCGCCAGGGACCGCGTCGACATCGCGACGCTGTTCGCCGAACATCACCTCGGGCTGGTACGGCTGGCGCTGCTCATGGTGGGCGACCAGGCCACCGCCGAGGACGTCGTACAGGAGGCGTTCACCCGCACCCACGCGGGACGGCGCCGTCTGCGCGACCCGGGCAGGGCGCTGACCTACATCCGTTCGGCGGTTCTCAACGGGTCGCGATCGGTGCTGCGCCGCCGCGCGGTCGCCTTCCGACGGACCGCGCCGTACGAGCCGCCGGTCTGGTCCGCCGAGCACGTGGCGCTGCTCGGTGAGGAACGCCGAGAGGTGCTCATGGCCCTGCGCGCGCTGCCCAGGCGGCAGCGGGAGGCGCTGACCCTCCGCTACTACCTGGACCTGTCCGACCAGGAGATCGCCGAGACGATGGGCATCGCCGCAGGCACCGCCCGTTCCACCCTCGCGCGTGGGCTGGCCGCCCTCGCGCGGATGCTCAAGGAGGAGTCATGACCGACATCGAGAACCGCCTCCGCGATGCCCTCTCCACCGCCGCCGCGACCGCCGAGAACGTTCGCCCGCTCACCGTCCCCGCCCGCCGCCGCTCCAGGGCACCCTTCCGGATCGCCGTCGCGGCCCTCGCCGTCGCCGTGACGGTCTTCGGAGTCGTACGGCTCAGCGCGATCTCCCAGCTGTCGAGGGAGAACATCGTCGCCATGGCGATGAGCGGCCCCGAGCAGTCGGGATACGCCGATGTGTCGGTCTTCCTCTGCAAACAGGACAGCCCCTTCCCCATCTGCGACCATGCGGCGACAGAGGATGAGCAGGAGGAGATCCGCCGGGCACTTGAGGTCCGGCCCGATGTGGAAAGGGTCTTTTTCAAAGATAGCCAGCAGGCATGGAAGGAATTCCAGAGCCAGTACGCGGACAATCCCGCGCTGCGGGAGGCGATAGCCGTCGAGGACATGCCGGAGTCCTTCCGAGCCTGGCTCAGGCCGGGGACGGATTCCAGGGCCGTCGCCCGCGCCATGGGCGAACTGCCGGGGGTGTCCAACGCGGTCGATACGCCCTGCATGCTGAGAAAAGCATCGCTGTGGTCGTTCATCACGCACTTCCTTCCGTGGTCGGGTGAGCCGGAGCAGTGCTCCTTCCCGGCGTTCAAGCCCCCGGGGGCCTGAGCGGAAGCGGACCGAACGGGTTCGGGCCGGGCGGGTGACGGCGGCTTGAGCGGTTCGCGAGTACGGCCGGGCGGTGTCGCGTGCCCGGCTCGACGACGCCGGGGTCGGGCGGCTTGTCCATGATCGCCCTTGGATGACACCCCACATCCGAGGGCATGACGCATAAGGTGAGCACGAGCCGTACCCCCAGGTTTGGAGCCATATGGGCATGATCATGGCGGTGAGTTTCACCCGCTACGGCAGGCTGTACTACCTCGATCCCGGTGAGCACACCCCCAAGGTCGGAGACAAGGTGCTGGTTCCCACCGACGCGGGCCCCGAGGTGGCCGAGTGCGTCTGGGCGCCCCAGTGGACGAGCGAGGAGGTCGGCGGGCTGCCGGTGTGCGAGGGCATCGCGACCGAGGAGCACCTCACCCGAGACGAGGGCAACAAGCGGCGCCGCGCCGAGGCCCGCAGCGTCTCCAAGCGTCTGATCAAGCGGCACGCGCTGCCCATGAAGGTCGTCGGCGTCGACTACACCGACGCCGAGAACGTCTACACGGTCTATTTCTCCGCCCCACAGCGGGTCGACTTCCGCGCCCTCGTCCGCGACCTGGCCCGCAACCTGCGCGCCCGGGTGGAGTTGCGCCAGATCGGCCCCCGCGACGAGGCCCGCCTCCAGGGCGGCATCGGCCCCTGCGGCCGCGACCTGTGCTGCGCCACCTTCCTCAAGGACTTCGAGCCGGTCTCCGTCCGGATGGCCAAGGACCAGGACCTGCCGGTGAACCCGCTGCGCATCGCGGGGGCGTGCGGACGGCTGATGTGCTGCCTGAAGTACGAGCACCCCCTCTACCTCGACGCGCACAGCAGGATGCCCCGCCTCGGGCTGAAGGTCGACACCCCCGAGGGGGCGGGAACCGTCGTGGGCCGCAACGTACCCTCCGACTCCGTCGTGGTCCGCCTTGAGGAGGGCGGCCGCCGCTGCGCGTGCCCGTCGGCGTCGGTGTGCTCCCCGCGCAAGCAGCACGACGCGGCGTACGGGGACGCGGTGAAGGTCGCCGACGGCGGCCCCGAGGGGTGACCGGAGGCCCGCGGGCGCCCGGGTTTCAGCGGCCCCCGAACCCGCGCGGTCGCCGACCGCTTGAGCCCGCACGAGGGCTCGGGTTCGACGGCTGCGGAGCCTGTGTGGTCGCCGATCGCTTGAGCCTGCACGAGGGTTCGCGTTTCGATGACCGCTGAGCCCGTGTGGCGCTCGGGTTCGACGGCCGACTGAGCCCGCGCGGGCGTAGGATGCGAGCGGTCAGCCTCTCCGCGCGCGTCGGCTCCCCCCGCCGGACCCGCGTGCGATCCCGACCCACGGACTACGGAGCGGACAAGGCGTGAAATCCCATGTGGCCGCCGTACTGGCGGCGGTGGCCCTACTGGCGAGCGCGTGCACCGGCACGGGCGCCAACGCCGGCTCCGGCAGCGGCGACGGGGGCAGCGGTACGGGCGGTGGTGAGGTAGGGGGGTCGTCGCTCACCTGGAAAGACTGCGGGGACGGCTTCGAATGCGCGAAGCTCCCCGTTCCCCTCGACCACGGCAAGCCGGACGGCGAGAAGATCGAGATCAGCGTGATCCGGCTTCCCGCCTCCGGTAACCGGATCGGCTCGATCCTCATCAATCCCGGCGGCCCCGGCGCCTCCGGGGTTCAGTACGCCCGAAGTGCCCGCACGGCGGTGAGCAAGGCCGTACGAGACCGCTTCGACGTCGTGGGCTTCGACCCGCGCGGGGTCGGCGACTCCGAGCCCGTCCGGTGCCTGTCGTCGAGCGAGCTGGACACCTACGTCGGCCTCGACAGCTCGCCCGACTCGCCGGGAGAGGTCACCATGCTGGAGGAGGGGTCGCGGCGGTTCGCCTCCGGCTGCCAGGCTCGTTCGGGCAAACTCCTGCCGTACGTCGGCACGGCCAACGCCGCCAGGGACATGGACCTGCTCCGCGCCGCCGTCGGCGACGACCGCCTCACCTACCTCGGCAAGTCGTACGGCACCCAGCTGGGTGCGGCCTACGCGGACCTCTTCCCCGGCCGCGTCCGCGCCCTCGTCCTGGACGGCGCCGTGGACCCCTCGCTCGGCCCGCTGGAGATGAACACCGCGCAGGCGCGCGGTTTCGAGGTCGCCCTCGACGCGTTCCTCGAAGACTGCCTGGCAGCCACCGACTGTCCCTTCCGCGGCTCCGTCGCCTCCGCCCGCGAGGAGATCGCCGCCCTGCTCCGCCGCGCGGACACGACCCCCCTGAGCAACGGGACGGGCGACGGCCGTACGGTGACCGAGGCATGGACCACCCTTGGCCTGATCACCCCGCTCTACGACCGGCAGGCCTGGCCGGTGCTCAGGCAGGCGCTCGACCGGGCGCTGAAGGGTGACGGCACCACCCTGCTCCGCATGGCCGACCTGTTGATCGACCGTGAGGCGAGCGGCGAGTACACCAATCAGACCGAGTCCAACCTCGCCGTCAACTGCGTCGACGCCCCCTACCCCGCCGACTCGGCCGCCTACGCCGCAGCGGCCCGTGAGGCGGCAAAGGAGGCCCCTCTCTTCGGCGCGTACGTGATGTGGAGCTCGCTGCCCTGCGCGTACTGGCCGGTCAAGGGAGGCCCACGGGAGAAGATCGACGCCCCCGGAGCTTCGCCCATCATGGTCGTCGGTACCCTCCGCGACCCGGCCACCCCCTACCAGTGGTCCGAGGCCCTCGCCTCCCAGCTCTCCTCCGGCGTTCTCGTGGGGTTCGACGGCGACGGGCACACCGCCTACCTGACCGGTTCGACGTGCGTGGACCGTCTGGTGGACGGCTACCTGATCGATCTGGCCGTCCCCAAGGACGGGACCCGCTGCCCCAAGATCGGGTGATTCCAAGGCGCGAGAAGGCTTCGGGAGCCTGTAGACTGCCGTAGGCCGTGGTGAACACGGCACGCCGCCTTAGCTCAGTCGGCCAGAGCACTTCACTCGTAATGAAGGGGTCTGGGGTTCGATTCCCCAAGGCGGCTCCAGCTCAAAGGCCCTCCCGGATGATCAGGGAGGGCCTTTTGCATGCCGTGCAGCAGTGAAATACAGCAACGAGGTCAGCCGTCCTGGTTCGAGCGCGACCACCGCGCAGACGGGGCCGCCACCGGCCACGATCACCGGCCAATGCCCGGACTCGTCCTCGGCATGCCCCGATGCGGCCCTGCCTTCGTCGATGAGCTTCTCGCCCAGGCGCGCACCATATCCCCGTCACTCGTGTAGTCGAACGCCTGCGAAATCGACTGTAGGGAGCACGGGACGATAGGACTATGACAAACTCCGCGACCGACTCATAGCCAAATGACGAAGGGACGGTTGGCGTGGCGCCGGGCCTCGGCTTCGTCCGTCAGTCTCCGGCGGCGCTGAGAGTCCGCAAGATGTCGACCAGTGTCGTCATCTGCTGGGAGGTGAGCGGCTCGAACAGCTCTTCCGCCGCCCGTTCATAGCCGGCCGTCCAGTCCTCGGCCAGGGCGGCCCCCTGTGCCGTCGCCCGAAGGAGCACGGACCGGCGGTCGTTGGCGCTGGTCTGGCGTTCGAGCAGTCCGTCGCGGACCAGCGCGTCGACCAGGGTGGAGGCGGTCCCTTGGGCGATGCCGACCGCGAGAGCGAGCTCGGTGAGCCGGACGGGCTGTGAGCGTGCCACCTCCACCACCAGGCGGGACCTCGGCGTCGACACCCCGTGCTCGCCCAGGCGCTCGTTGAAGTGACGGACGAGAACCTTCGCCGTGCGACTGAACTCGTCGGCGACCTGTGCTGCGGTGACGCCCTTCCTCGCGTGCGGCATCGCCCACCTCCCACTTGACGCATCCATCGTACGGGAGGTTACATAGACGTAGATGCATTGGCATCAAACTATTCGATTACGATGCATCTATGAGGAGCGGCCGGGGTCGCGCGCCGAGCAGCACCGGAACCGGGTGCGCACGAGGGGTGCGCGCTCAACCACAAGGAGTGGAAACGTGAAGGTTTTCGTCACTGGCGGCAGCGGTTTCGTCGGCAGCACTCTCGTCCATCGCCTCGTCGCCGAAGACCGCGAGGTCACGGCACTCGCCAGATCGGATGCGAGCTTTCAGCGCGTACGCGCGGCCGGTGCCGATCCCGTACGTGGCGATCTCGCCGACCTCCGCGAGGTCGGCTCCCCGGCACCGAGCTGGCTCGCCACGCTGCGAGAGGTCGACGCGGTCGTGCACGTCGCGGCGCACATGGAGTTCTGGGGGCCCGACTCGCTCTTCGAACGGGCCAACCACGTGCCGACGGTCGCCCTGCACGCCGCGAGCGTCGCGGCCGGGGTACGACGCTTCGTGCTCATCAGTGCCGCGTCCGTCTCCACGGGCAGCCAGCGTCTTCCTGTCGTGGACGAGTCGACGCCGGAAGGCCGGCCGAACATCGCCTACAGCCGCGTCAAGCTGGCCACCGAGCGCGTGCTCCTGGAAGCCCGCAGCGGAAGCACCGAGCTGGTGGTGCTCCGCCCGCCGTTCATCTGGGGTCGCGGAATGACGACGATCACCGAAATGGCCGAGGTGGCCGAGGCCGGACGGTTCGCCTGGATCGATCACGGCACGCACATCGTCGACTTCGTGCACGTCGGCAACCTGGTCGGCGCCGTGCTCCTGGCGCTCACGCGGGGCTGCCACAAGGGCGTCTACTACGTGACGGACGGCACGCCGATGCCCATTCGCGACTTTCTCACTCCCCTGCTGGCGACCCGCGGCGTGGATCTGTCCAAGGGTCGCAGCGTCCCGCTGGCGATGGCGGCGCCCCTGGCGGCGATGATGGACCGCACGGCCCGCCTGCTCCGCCGGAAGTCGGCGCCCCCGCTGACGAACTGGCTCGTGAGCTTCACCGGCCGGGACCGTTCCTACGACATCACCGCCGCGAGGACGGAGCTGGGCTACTCGCCCGACGTGACCCTGGAGAAGGGCCTGGCTGCGATGAGCTTCTCCTGAGCCGGGCGACGTCAGTAGGTGTAGAAGCCCTCGCCGGTCATGGCGCCGAGTCACCGGACGACATCAGCCGCCCGGCGAGCGCACACTGCGTCGTATTCCGGCCGATCTCGACGGTGACGAACTCGACACCCAGATCGGCGGGTTGTGCCGTGATGGACGCACCGATCGGTTCGCGAACCGGCGCCAGTCCACGGGTATGCCATCGTCTCGGGGTCGCCTGCTCTATGGATCTTGGATCGCGGGGGATCCTTACGTTGAATCGACTTGCGCGAACTTTCCAGGTGAAAGTCCGAGGCTAGGTTGGGGTCGTCGTGGGGAGAAGGAGGGTGGGGGAGGCTTCGATGAATCGCAGGGGGACGGGGCCGTAGCGTTCGGGGAGTTCGGCGGTTGCCTTTTGGAGGTCGGTGGTGCCTATCTCTACGGCGGCGCCGTCGAAGCGGGCGGCCACCGTGGTGATGGGGACCCCCCTGCGGGTCCAGTAGTCGATGTCGTCGGTGATGCGCTGGGCCAGGGCCTCCAGGCGGCGAGCGGAGTGGGCAGCGTCGCGGAGTTCGACGGGGGCGGCGGGGAACCTGCTGCGCAGAGCGCTGTCCAGGGTGGAGGACGGGACGCGGTAGACGATCAGCTTGGAGCCGTCGACGGTTATCCCGGCGTACTGGTCGGGGTAGGTCTGGCGTAGGTACTCGCTGACGCGGTCGGCCAGGAAGGGCGCCTCGGCCTGGCCCGTGGGTGTGGAACTCACGGCGGCGGGGTGGGGAACGGAGGGCGTGGGGCCTTCGGGGGTCGCGGCCGTGTCGTCGCCGGGGGCCGCGCATGCCGCCATGGTGGTGGCCAGGCAGAGGGCCGCGCCCAGGACGGTGGCCGTGGTGCGGATGTGATTCCTTGCACTCATGAGGACGCCTCCGATCATATTGTCCGACAAACAGTAGAACGAAAAGTGGACGGGATGCGTTCGAACCGGGATTGAAAAAATGACCCCCGTTTCCGGGAAACGATCGGCTCATGGCGCGAAAAATGGGTCGGCGCTGAGCGCCGACCCCTTTCGGTCATTGCATGTCACACCCAAGTCCGCCGATCGTCCGGTGACGATGGTCATTTCAGGGAAGGCCGCGATCACGTTGCTCCACGGGGAGTGGTACATGCGCCAGGCGCAGGTACGGCCGGCGTTCACATAACCGGTGCACGGGTACGGAGGTGCCGTTGTCGTAGGCGGAGGTCACATCGGCGGCGTACACCTGGGTGTTGTCGCTGGGGTTCACGACCTCGACCGGGCCGCCGCTGTCGCCCTCGCTGATCGCGTTGGTGAACGCCCGCTGCTCGGCCCGGATCATGCCGGAGAGAAATCCTCCAGGGACGCTCGGAACATTGAGGGTCACACCCACCGTGATGACCCGGACGTTGCAGTTGGTCCCGGAATAGGCGCCAGAGGTGCAGACGAAAAGGCCGACGTAGGAATTCTGAGTGCCGGTCGCCGGGTTGCTGTATTCCGTGAATATGTTGCCGGCCGGATGAGGTCCTCCCTGCGGGAGTCGATGAAACGGAAGCGTTCGGGTGGAAGGACAAAGGGGACCGGAGCCTTGGCCCCGGTCCCGATCACTCGACTCAGAAAGGTGTCAGGTCGGTCATCCAGGGATGATGGCGATGCCGGGGAACGCCGTGGTCGCGTTGCTCCACGGGGAGTAGTAGATGCGCCAGGTGCAGACGCGGCCGGTGGGCCGGTAGCCGGTGCAGGGGACCTGGGTGCCGTAGTCGGTGGCGGTGATGGTGCCGACGGCGTAAACCTGGTTGGTGTTGGCCGGGTTGGTGACCTCGACCGGGCCGCCGCTGTCGCCGCCGCCGGCCGCGTTGGTGAACGCCTGCTGCTCGGCGCGGACGGTGCCCTGGATCAGCCAGCCCACGTTGATCGTGACGTTGACCGCAGTGATCTTGATGGTGCAGTTGGTGCCGGAGAAGCCGCCGGAGGTGCAGACGAACTGGCCGACGATCGAACTGGTGGTGCCGACCACGCTGCTGCTGAACTCCGTGGCGACGCTGTTGACGGGGTTGTTGAAGACTCGGCCCCCGGCATTGGTGTCGATGAGGAGCACGTCACGGGAGGAGTTGCTGTGCGTGACGGTGCCGATGACCTGGCCGGTGGGGTCCGCAGCGGTCTGGCCGACCGACGCGCAGTGCGCCGAGGTCAGCATCTTGGGGACGCCCTGGTAGGTCACCGCGAAACCGGTCGTGCAGGCGGGTGACGGAGTGCCCCACACCGAACCGCCCCACCACGGCGGGCTGTCGTTCCAGCGGCTGGCGACCTTGGGTTGCACACCGTGCTCAAGGGTGACCGGCACCGCCGCGTCGGAGATCGCCGTGCGGGTCGCGCCGGCCGAGGCAGTGGTGGCCTTCAGGCCCGAGCCGTCCTGAAGGGGCTCGATGGAGGTGATCAGATCGCGGTTTGCCCGGATGAGGCGATTCGCCTCGCCCTCCAGCTCACGCGCCGAGTACCGCGCCGGCAGCACGCTGATCGCCACGTCGCGCCGCAACCGGCCCACGAGGTCGTTGATCGCCTTGGCGGGCTTGCCCTTCCAGTACACGCGCAGTTCGCGGTTCTCCGGCGCCGCGACGACGCCCGCGTAGCCGTCGCCGTCGCCCGCCAGTGCGGCGGTGATCCGGTCGGCGGCCTTGACCATCTTCTGCTGATCGAGCAGCAGGTCCTTCCACGAGGCGTAGCCACCCGGCACCGGTCCGGTGTGCTCCACGGATCCCGTGGTCCAGGGCTTGGCCGGGTCCGGTGCGCCGGCGGCCTGGGCGGTGCCCATCCCGGCGACGGCGATCATGACGCCGACCGCCGTGGCCAGGTAACGGAATCGAGTTGACCTGCGGGTTCTCAGGGGGATGTGCACTTTGGATTCTCCTAAGCGACGTCCTCGGCACTTCCGGCAAGCGACGGCCGATCAGTACTTCGTCCACGTCGGCTGGGGCCTGGCCGGCCGCGTGCGGGCGACGATCAGGGACCGGCGCCTGCGCACCGGCCCCTGATCGCTCGAATCAGATCTCGTCGATCATCCGAGGACGATGGCGATACCGGGGAACGCGGCGGTCGCGTTGCTCCACGGCGAGTAGTACATCCGCCAGGCGCAGACGCGGCCGCTGGTCACGTAGCCGGTGCAGGACACCGCGGTGCTGCTGTCGATCGCGGTGTTGACGCCCGCCGCGTACACCTGGGAGGTGTTGGCCGAATTGATGACCTCCACCGAGCCGCCGCTGTCGCCCTGGCCGACCGCGTTGGTGCGCGCCGACTGCTCGGCCCGCACCGTGCCCGTGATCAGGTAGCCCACATTGATCGTGACATTGACCTGCTGCACCTGGATGCTGCAGTTGGTGCCCGAGTACGCGCCGGAGGTGCACACCCACAGGCCCACGTAGGAACTGGAGGTGCCGATGACCGGGTTGCTGAACTCCGGCGAGGTGGAGCCGGGGTTGTTGTTGAAGACCCGGCCCGCGGAGGTGCCGTTGATCAGCAGCACGTCAAGGCCGTCGTTGTCCGGCGAGATCGAGCCGATCACCTGGCCGGTCGGGTCGGTGGCCGTCTGACCGGCGTTGCCGCAGTGGCCCGCGGACAGCATCCTGCTCGTCCCGCCGTAGGTGACGGCGAAGCCCGTCGAGCAGCCGCCGCCGGTACTGGCGTTACGCCAGGCCGCGCCGCCCCACCAGGGCGGGGAGTCGTCCCAGCGGGTGGTCAGCGTCGGCTTGACGCCGGCCTCCACGGTGACCGGCACCGCCGAGTCGGCGACCTTCGAGCGGGTGAGGCCGTGGTCGGCGCCCGATACCGTGAGGCCCGAGCCGTCGACGTTCGGCGCGATCGCCGTGATCGCGTCACCGGACGTGCGGATCAGGCGGTTCATTTCCCGCTCCAGCTCGCGGGCCGAGTAGGCGGCGGACAGGACGCTGACGGGCACCTCTTGGCGCACCTGGCCCAACAGGTCGCGGACGGACTTGGGGGTGTTCCCCTTCCAGTAAACGCGGAGCTCATGGTTCTCCGGCGCGGCCACGATGCCGGCGAACCCGGCACCGCCCTGAGCCTTGACCGCGGCGGTGACGCGGTCGGCGGCCTTGACCAGTTTCTCCTGGGTGGCCAGCAGGTCCTTCCAGGAGGCGAAACCGCCCGGGATCGCGCCGGCCGGCTCGATGGGCCGGGTGGTGGTGTCCTTGACGGGGGCGGGGGCGGGGGCCGCGACGGCCTGCCCGGCGCTCATCCCGACAAGGACGAGGGCGGCGCTGAGCGCCACTGCCAGACGACGAGGGGATCGTGGGGATCTTGTGGTGGTTGGGGGGATTTCCACCGGAATGCTCCTCTGTGACTCGCTTGTTCGGATGCATCCGGTATTCCATGCATTAAGTGGTTAATCAATGACTTGACTCTTGTTATTGAGACTGGTAAAGCATCGGCCTCATGCTGGTTTTCCGGCTTTGTGTCCACGGGGAAGTGATAGCGCTAACTGTGACTTGACCTGCGGGTATGGATTTACAGACCGTCATAATTCCAGCCAATAGCACATGTCATTAGTTGTCCGCTTTTGGACATGGCGGAAAAGCGATGATCATCGATTTAGGGCGCCCCTGGGCAGCCCGGCGTATAAGAAAGCCGTTACCGGCAGGTAGACCTGGCCCACTGGCCTCGATGTTTCGTGAGGGTGTTTTGGGTCGCGTACTGAGCGCTTTTCAGCCTGCTTCATGGATCTGCGGGACGTGAATTGCTTGATCGGCCGGCCTGCTCTTTTGGACGGCAGCGTGACTTCCGCAGTATCCGCCGACTCTTCAGCTGCGCACTGAACGTTTTTCATCCCCCTGTGACGGTCTGGCTGATCACGGAGTGGCCGCGGACTCGGTGTTTGCCTGACGAATGTGGAAAGCTCCTGGTAGACGGGTTGATCACCACAACCAGGCCGTCGGAACCAAGAGCTTCGAGTGCTTTTCCAGCGCGCCGCCGTGGGTTTGTCGCGTTCGACGCTGAACTACGTGGCTGGGCTGATACGCCGGCGGCGCAAAGCGATCGGGTCGCTCTGGCGCCGGCTCAACCCCGGACAGCGGGCCATGCCAGTCCTGGTCCACCTGCGCAGGGGGGGAGACGTTCGCCGAGGTCGCAGCCGGATTCGGCAGGTGATCACCGATCTGCTCCACCGCGACCGCCAGGGCAAGCTTTCCGGTCTGCACGGCCTCGGAAGCGGTGGGCAGTGTCTCGTAGTCGCGGGCCAGGCGGCGGTGGTGCGTGAGCGGCCGAAGGTGCGCTCGACGACCCACCGGCGAGGCAGGACGATGAATCCGCGAGTGGCGGGGTCTTGGGGCACGACCTGGGCATCGATGCCGAGGGTGGCGGCATGGTCGATGAAGTGCGTGCGGTGGCCGCCATCGATCCAGGCTCTGGCCGGTGGCGAGTTGGTTGAGCAGGGGTGTGCCGGCGACCGAGTCCTGCACGTCGGTGGCGGTGACCAGGACGGCGAGCAGTAAGCCGAGCGTGTCGGTGGCGATGCTGCGTTTGCGGCCGACGATCTTCTTGGCCGCGTCTGTGCCCTGGCCGGTGGCAGGGACGTTGGTGGAGGTCTTGACGCTTTGCGCGTCGATCACGCACGCCGATGCTTCGGGGTTGCGTCCTTCGGCCTGGCGTACCTGGCGGCGGGCGCGCCAGGCGGTCAGGACGGGTTCGATCAGCTGTCGGCGGGCATCGGGCAGATCGCTGGGACAAGGGGGAGGTCCAGCCATGGCAGTGGTCTATCGCCGACCAGATCGTCGAGCCCAGAGACTTGCAGGTCACGACAACGAACTACAGCGCCACCGCCAGCCACAAAAAACCCACGACGGATCATCTTTAAACCAGACGGGAGAAAAGCCGTAGATCACTGTCGCATCCACACCAGATGTCACTATGGGTACCGACTTTCCCAGACGTTTCACTCCCTGTACTTTCCGCTGCTTGCAGAAACAAGCACAAAACACCCTACTTATCAGCCAAACGCTCTCTGAGAGGTCAGCCGAAGGCGGCGTGTGGTGCGCTGGTGCCCTGGGGTACGCGGAACGGGCCGGACGCGCCGGGGCGGATGTCGAAGTCGAAGATCGCGGTTGGCAGGTAGACGGTGGCGCAGGAGTTGGGAATGTCCACCACCCCCGACAGCCGGCCCTCGATCGGCGCGGCGCCGAGCAACAGGTATGCCTGTTCGGGGCTGTAGCCGAACGCCGTCAGGTAGTCGATCGCGTGCAGGCAGGCCCGCTGGTAGGCCAGCTGCGAGTCGAGATAGCGCTGCTCGCCGTCCAGGGTGACGGACACCCCGGAGAAGGCGAGCCACTCGCTGTACTGGGGGGCGGTGCGGCCCGGCATGAAGATGGCGTTCTCGTCGACGCGGTACGTCCGCATGCCCTCTTTGATGACGTCGACCCGCAGGTCGATGAAGCCGCCCATCTCGATGGCACCGCAAAAGGTGATCTCGCCGTCGCCCTGCGAGAAGTGCAGGTCGCCGACCGACAGGTTCGCACCGGATACGTACACCGGGTAGAACACGCGGGATCCCCGGGTGAGGTTTTTGATGTCCTGGTTGCCGCCGTTTTCTCGCGGTGGCGCGGTGCGGGCCGCCTCGGCTGCGATTCGGTCGAACTCGGAGGAGGAGACAGAGCCGAGGATGGCGTCCTGAGGCTCGGGAGGCAGGGCCAGCGGCGGCACTCTCTCCGGGTCTGTGGCCCTCAGCGCCGACTCTCGCGTGTTCCACTTCGACAGCAGCGCCGCTGACGGCGCGGTGCCCATGAGTCCGGGGTGGGTGATGCCGGTGAACGACACCGCCGGGATATGGCGTGATGTGGCGATCTGACCGGAGAAGTCCCAGACCGCCTTGTAGGCGTCGGGGAACTGCTCGGTGAGGAACCCACCGCCGTTCTTGGTGGGGAAGATCCCGGTGTAACCCCAGCCTTGACCGGCCAGCGGGCCGCTGTCCTCCTGGGAGATGGGCCCCAGGTCGAGGATGTCCACGACCAGCAGGTCACCCGGCTCGGCCCCCTCGACCGCGAACGGGCCGCTGAGCGCGTGCACCGTCGTCATCGGGGCATCGCGGATGTCCTCGGCGGAGTCGTCGTTGTGGATCGCACCGTCGAACCACTCCCGACAGTGGACCCGGAAGCTGTCGCCGGGCTTTACCCGTGCCACAGGCGGGATCTCGGGGTGCCAGCGGTTGTGACCGATCTTGGCCTGGTCGGTGAACCTTCTGGATGAGTCGAGCGGGAAAATCAGCTCCGGCACGGTTCGGATTCCTTTCGGCGCTGTGAGACAGAGACGGTCACGGCCGCGGCAGGCGGCTGGTAGCGGGATGGGCGGTCACCGCGCGTCCGGTGCGGCGCCGCGGCAGGGACGTGACGACTTCGGGCTCGTGGGCGCTGCGCTCCGCGCGCTGCAACAGGGTGGACACGGCGTCCGGGGAGCGCGCCAGCATCGGCGCCGAGAACATCCGAAGCGAGACCGCGCCGCAGTCTGGGCACCGCACCGCGGCGGATGCCGTTCCGATCGGAAAAGTGACCTCAATTTCGGAGCAGTAAGGGCACCGATAGGCATATACCGTCATAGCGTGCGCCCTTCGAGCGGCTTCGAACCGGTCCTCTTCGGTCGTGCATCCCTCTCTGTCGCTGTGACCTGGGAAAACAGTCTCAGAGTCGGATGTATTCGCAATTTAACGCGTGAATGGAATGCAATCCATCTCGCTTCCGTCAACTTGCCCGCACAGTAAGGTAGATACCTTGGTCTCCGGGCAAAAGTGCGAGGATATGTTCCCTTGCGATAAACGCATAAATATATTTCTGTTTGCCGACCGCCCCTCCTGGAGCGGGTGGCCGGCTACCTGCGAGGTTCCCCGGTAGCCCGGCACCGGCGCTGACTCCGGCCGCCCGACATCCGTCGTGCCGGCCTTGAGCCAAGCGATAGTCGGCCCGATGTGCTCCAAGCCGCGCGCCGAACCGTCCGATCGGCTCTCGCCACACGGAGAGAAGTCCCTGGTCCCGTCAAAACGACGGGACCAGGGACTTCTTCGAGAGTCCGAGCCATCTGTTTCTTTGTCCGCTCAGCCGATCCACCGCTTTCCCGTTCGAACCCGAAGGTACGCGGTGGATCGCAGCTGGTTCGCGGCCCCGTTGCAAACCAGACTGTCTCTCCGATGCCGGCCCGGGTCCTGCGGGAGATCCGAGCCGGCACGACGGTGGCCGGTCCGGGTCCCGCGGCGGAACCGGGCCGGCACGAGGGCGCCGGTCCGAGCCCTGCGGGAGATCCGAGCCGACGCCGTGGTGCTGTGAAGGATTCTGCGGTGACCCGGTATAGCGGCGGTATAGCAGCCGCGCATCGCGCGTCCTCGTCGTCGGCCCGCAGGTCGAAGCCGTTCTCGCCGGACTGTTTCCGGCTCCGGGTTCCGGCTTCGAAGTCCTGGCCGGAAAACGGGGTCGAGGCGCTGCCAGGAAAGTCGGGATGGTCGGGAACCATGGGCGCGGGGGGTCTCGCCAAGGTTCCGCTTCCCGGAAAACCGCCGCTGAGCAGGTGATATACAGCCGATATACATGTGCTCCATACTCTGGCGCAGCGTTTCGCTAGCGGGGCCTGGCGGCGCGTCGAGCAAGGAGACACTCATCATGTTGCGTAAGCGCTGGGCGACGCTCGCGATGCTGACCGTATTGGCCACGTCACTGTCCACCGCGGTTGTCGGTTTGTCCGCTCACAGTGCGGCCGCCGAGGTTCCTCCCCTCGAATATCCCGAGCCGTACGACTGGTTCAGGCCCGTCATCGCCGAGAACCGGTCTGGTCCGGCCATGGACGACTGCTACCTCTACGGCATCTGTCCCTGATCCGAACCAGTGGAGAGCCTGCCGTCCTCCGGGGAAGGACGTCGGCTGCGCGGTTTCGCCGCGTTCGCCGACGTCGAGGACGCGCATTCTCCGCTCCAGGGTGCGGGAACGGCCCAGGGCACGGGAAAAACCCAGGGTATGGAGAAGGTCCGGGGTACGGGAGGGGCCCGGGGCAGGGGAACGACCCGGAGGGCGGGGACGGCCCGAGGCGCGGGGACGGTTCGGAGTAGAGGAAGGGCCCGAGGCGCGGGAACGCCGGGATCAGCCGGTCAACTCCCGCGAGAAGGGGGCCCCGATCTCCGCGTAAAGCTCCGTGGCGAGGCGTTCCTGGGTTTCCGCGGTGGTCGTGTCGCCGTTGTCATGCGAGATCGCGGAGAGTACGACCCAGGTCTGGGCCTCGCCCATCCGGTGCCCGGTCGCCCGGTGGTTGTCCAGGGCTCGACGGCCGTACTTCTCGGCTTCCGTCAGGAGTCCCCGCCGGTGGCAGGCGTAGGCGAGCACAGTGAGCGCCCGTCCTTCGACGACGCGGAAATGAGGTTCGCCGACAAGTTCCAGCGCCTGCTCGGCGAGGTCGGCGGCGGCTGTGTGGTCGCCCGAGCGGTGGTGGGTGATGCCCAGCGCGAGGAGCGCCTCGCCCACGAGGTGGCGGGCGTTGATCTCCCTGGCGATGCCCAGCGCGGTCCGGTGGAGACGCAGGGCCTCCTCGGGGTTCCCGGAGTGGTCACGGATGGAGGCGAGCGTGTTCATCGCCTGGACCTCGGTGAATCGGTCGCCGATGTCCACCGCTATCCCCAGCGCGGCCTCGGCGGTGTCGTGGGCCTGCTCCAGCCGGCCGGAGTCACGGCGTACCAGGGCGAGCCACGCCAGCGTGTCGGCCTCGAGGTATCGGTCGCCGAGTTCCCGGTGACGGGCGAGGGCGGTGGTGAGGTGGTCGGCGGAGGCGGCGAGGTGGCCGAGTTGGTGGTGGAGTTCGCCGATGGTGGTCATCGCGACCGCTTCGGCTCTCGGCGCCGAGGTCTCGCGGATCAGCGTCAACGCCTGGACGGCGTGGTCGAGCCCTTCGCGGAGCCGGCCGGACTGTCTGCAGGCGTTCGCGAGGTTGTTCAGGATCTTGGCGCGTGTCTGCTCGGAGCCGAGACGGTCGTGGAGTTCGAGCGCTCTGGACAGAGGGCGGGTGGCTTCGTCGGGGAGGCCGACGAACATGAACGTGGTGCTCAGATTGCTCAGGGCGCTCGCCTCGCCCTGCGTCCATCCCGTCTCGTGGCTGAGGGCGACCGCCCTGTTCAGGTAGGCGATCGAACGGTTGTAGCGGGCGAGGCAGTGGTAGGCGTGGGCGAGGTTCAGGAACGCGGACGCCATCGCCCGCCGGTCCCGTTCCGCGTGGGCCGCGGCGAGTGCGGCACGGCCGGTGGCGAGCCAGTCGACCATGCGTCTGGAGAAGTTGTGGTAGCCGCGAAGCCTGTCTGCCAGGAGCCAGGCCATGGGTCTGGGACCGTGCCGGACCGCGTGATCGATCGCCGCGACCACGTTGTGGTGTTCGGCGCTCAACCACGCCATGGCGGCGGCGGGGTTGTCGATGGCCGGCTTCCGTGGGGTGGCGGGGGTGTCGACGGTCGCCGTTCGTGCCGCGGCCGGGTCGTCGATGGCCGCCTGTGCCGCGGCAGGGTCGCCGACGGTCGCCGTTCGCATGGTGGCGGGGGTGTCGACGGCCGCGGTCCGTGTCACGATCCCGTCGGGCGCGGGGAGCTGGAGCATGTCCGGGTAGAGCACCTTCGCGGCGTCGCCGGCCATTGACAGGTACCACTCGAACAGCCTGCCCGTCGCCTTCGTCCGTTCCTCCTCGCCGTCCTCGGCGGACGAGAGGTCGTCGGCGTATCGGCGGAGCAGGTCGTGCACGGTGAAGCGGCCGGGGCCGTGCTGGTCGACCAGGTGGACGTCGGTGAGCCGATCCAGCGCCGCCGCCGCCTCCTGCTCGGAGACGTCCGCGAGGGCCGCCGCCGCGGCCGGGGTGAAGTCGGGGGACGCGACCGGCCCGAGCCGCCGGAAGATCCGTCGCACGTGCTCGGGCAGGAGCCGGTACGACAGGTCGAAGGTGGCGCGGACGGCGGTCTCCTCGTCGCCGTCGATCGTGAGCGCGTTCACCGGACTGCCGGTGCCGAGTTCCGTGACGTAGTCCCCGATCGGGAAGTTCGGGCGGTCCAGCAGGCGCGCCGCCGCTATGCGCAGCGCGAGGGGCAGGTGGGCGCACACCTCTCCCAGCCTGGCGACGGCCTCGGGTTCGGCCCGTACGCGGTTCGCGCCGAGAAGGTGGCCGAACAGGGCTTCGGTCTCGGCAGGGGCGAGCGTGTCGAGGGTGATGCGCTGGGCGCCCTCGCGGACGACCAGCCCGGTGAGCCGGTCGCGGCTGGTGACGAGCACCGCGCAACCGGCGTTGCCCGGCACCAGGGGCCGGACCTGTTCCGCCGAGCTCGCGTTGTCCAGCAGGATGAGGATCCGCCGTCCCGCCATGAGCGAGCGGTAGCGCGCGGCGGCCTCCGTCGCCTCGACGGGAACCTGTCCCGGCGAGACGCCCAGCGCCCGGAGGAAACCGGCGAGCGCGTCCGCGGGGTGTACCGGGGCTCCGGGCGAATACCCCCGCAGGTTGAGGTAGAGCTGCCCGTCGGGGAACCTGTCGGCCACCCGGTGCGCCCACCGCACCGCGAGCGCGGTCTTGCCGACGCCTCCCATCCCGGTGATGGCCGAGATGGTGATCGGGTCGGTGGCGCCACCGGGCAGCATCCTGTCCAGAGCCTCGAACGCGTCCTCACGCCCGATGAAGCCGGGGATGTTCGTGGGCAGTTCCCTGGGCACCGGCGGTGTCGTACGGGTGGCGTCCGACGCCGTGGCCGTCGTCGCGGGCGCGGCGCGCTCGGGTGCGGGGGGCCGGTCGTCACCGCGAAGGATGTCCTGGTGCAGCCGCTGGAGCGCGGGGCCCGGTTCCACACCGAGCTGCTCGTGGAGCAGGGCGCGTGTCTGCTGGAAGACCTCCAGTGCCTCGGCCTGGCGACCGCTGCGGTTCAGCGCGACCATGAGGTGGGCGCGCAACCCCTCGTGGTACGGGTGCGCCAGCGCGAGCCGGGTCAGTTCGCCGATCAGTTCGCCGTGCCTGCCCAGGGCGAGTTCCGCCTCCGCCCACCGCTCGTGGGTGACGAGCCGGAGTTGTTCCAGCTGCGCCGCCTCCTCGGAGATCGGTTCGCAGTCGCCGAACTCGGCGAACGCCGGACCTCGCCACAGGTCGATGGCGTCGCGCAGGATGCGGCCGGCCCTCGCGGGGTCGGCGTCAAGTGTCCGGCTCCCCTCGGCGGCGAGCCTACGGAAGCGGGTGGAGTCCAGGCCGTCGCCGGTGACGATCGTGTATCCGCCCGGCTGCCGGATGATGCGGTCGTTGCCGAGCACGCTCCGCAGCCGATGCACGTACAGCTGGATGTTGCGTCGTGCGGAGGCCGGAGGACTGTCGTTCCAGACGGTGGTGACGAGCTGGTCGACCGAGACCGTCTGCCCGGCTCCGCGGGCGAGGAGGACGGCGAGCACGAGCCGGGGCTTGTACGCGGCACCGACGAAGACCTCCTGGCCGGCGTGGGTCACCTGAAGCGGTCCCAGCACCTGGAACTCCATCAATGGCCACCCCGCTTCCTGGCTTCACGTGGTGGCCGGCCTTCGGGTTCGACGGCCCCGATCGTCTCTCGGAGGGCGTCGGTGTCCATGAGGCGTGATCATGGCATTTACCACCATCCGTGTACAGCTCATCCTGATGTGTGAAACAGCACCTCGCGCACCTCGGCACTGCGGTTGTGGTGCGAACCCAGCGGAAAACCGTGCCCGGATGACCGGGCATCTCCCGCCACGGTGACCGGGAACGACTGCCGCGAGGGCGGTCGGGTATCGCGGATTACGGCGAGGAGCACCTGGAAAATCCCATAATCTATGGCTTATGTCTGAACGGGGTGAAGGACAGTCAGGGGTCGCGTCCAGTGTCGGGCGTCTCGCCGCCATCGCGGCGGCGGCGGGTCTGCTGGTCGCGGGGATCGCACTACCGGCGGTGGGAGGCGCGGGCCTCGGCATCGTGTCGGCGACCAACGAGCTGAACCTCAGGCCTGAGGATCTCAAGGAACCTCCGCCGGCGGAGGTCACGGTCGTGCAGGACGTCAAGGGCAACGAGATCGCGCGGTTCTACGAGGAGTACCGCAAGGTCGTCAAGATCGACCAGGTCGCCGAGATCATGAAGACGGCGATCATCTCGATCGAGGACTACCGCTTCTACCAGCACGGTGCGATCGACCTTGAGGGCACGATCCGCGCGTTCGCCAAGAACCTGCACGCGGGCGGGGTGAGCCAGGGCGGCTCCAGCATCACCCAGCAGTACGTCAAGCAGGTCCTGCTCAACTCCGCGGCCACCGACGAGGAGAAGGACAAGGCGCTGGAGGCCAGCTACGCGCGCAAGCTCAACGAACTGCGCTACGCGATGGCCGTGGAGGAGAAGTACTCCAAGGACGAGATCCTGGAGAAGTATCTGAACATCGCCTACTTCGGCGCGGGCGCCTACGGCGTGGAGGCGGCGGCGGACCGGTTCTTCGGCGTCACGGCCGCGAAGCTCACCCTGCCGCAGGCGGCGGCGCTGGCCGGCGCCGTGCAGGACCCCAACGCCACCGACCCCAACCTGGGCAAGAAGTATCGCGACCGGTTGCTGCACCGGCGCAACGTCGTGCTCGACCGGATGGCCGAGCTGGGCAAGATCACCCCGGAAGAGGCGAACAAGGCGAAGAAGGCGAAGCTCGGTTACAAGGGGACGAAGCTTCCCGGCGGTTGCGAGTCCAGCAAGTACCCGTACTTCTGCATCTACGTCCGTCAGGAAATCCTGAACAACCCCGACTTCGGCAAGACGGCCAAGACCAGAGGGCAGTTCCTCAACCGCGGTGGCCTGACGATCAGGACCACGCTCGACCCGTCCATGCAGGCGGCGGCGGACAGGGCGATCAGGAAGTGGGTCTTCGCCTCCGACAACCCGGTGGCGGCCGAGGCGTTGGTCCAGCCGGGCACCGGGGCGATCAAGGCCATGGCGGCGAGCAGGAAGTACGGCGGGGACGAGGACAAGAAGGAGATGTCCTACAACGTCGTCGCGGACGCCGCGCACGGCGGCGGTGTCGGCTTCCAGGCAGGCTCGACCTTCAAGACGTTCACGCTGCTCACCGCACTGAAGCAGGGCATGAAGGTGAACGACGGCTTCAGCGCCGGTGCCGGTTTCCGCGCCTCGGGCTACTCGGCGTTCAAGAACTGCAAGGGCGAGAACATCGGCGACCCGAACCACACCGTCACCAACGACGAGGGCGCCCCCGGCTGGAAGACCCTGCAGACCGGCACCTGGAGTTCGGTGAACACGTTCTTCATGGAGTTGGAGCAGCGCGTCGGGCTCTGCGAGACGATCAAGACCGCGAAGTCGCTGGGCATCCACCGCTCCGACGGTCTCAAGCTCCTTGAGTACTCGACGTTCACGCTCGGCACCAACGAGATGGACCCGGTGACCGTGGCCAACGCGTACGCCGCGATCGGCGCGCGCGGCAAGTACTGCGCGCCGATGGCGATCACCCGGATCACCGACAGGAACGGCAAGGTCACCGACTACAAGCCCAAGTGCCGCCAGGCCCTCGACCCCGAGGTCGCCGACGCGGCGGCCCACGTGCTGTCCGGCGTGTTCACCAAGGGCACGATGCGAGCCGTCGGCGGCATCGGCCGCGACGCGGCGGGCAAGACCGGCACCACCGACAGCTACGCCACCGCGTGGTTCGCCGGGTTCACCCCGGACCTGGCCGGCGCGGTCAGCATCGGTGACCCGCGCGGCTCGCAGAAGTACAAGCTGAACGGCGTCACGATCGGCGGCCGTTACTACGGTTCGGTCGTCGGCGCCAGCATCTCGGGCCCGATCTGGAAGGAAACGATGCTGGCGGCGCTGAAGAACGTCGATCCGACGTCCTTCACCCCGCTCAACACGGAGCGGTTCGGCGGGTGCGGCCAGAGCTGCCAGCCCGCGCCGCCTCCGTCGAACAACGACGGCCCCGACAACAACGCCGACGGCCCCGACGGCGGCGGCGATGAAGTGCAGGTCCCCATCGGCCAGGGCGAGTAACGGCCGGCGGCCGAGCGGGGTCGGGGCGGCCGTCCCGACCCCGCTCGGAGCGCATCGGTCAGGCGTCGCCGGACCCTTCGTCCCGGGCCCAGCTCGGGAGCGCGTCGATCAGGCGTCGCCGGACCCTTCGTGGCGCCACAGGCGCAGTTGCAGGTCGAGCACCACCCTGTCGTCGGGGTCGTCGAGGCGGTAGCCGCCCACCTGTTCCAGCCGTGCCACGCGATAGCGAACGGTGTTGGGGTGCACGAGCAGTGAACGCGCCGTGGCGCCCACGTCGCCGAGTGCGCCGAGGTAGGCGGCGACGGTGTCGATGAGGCTGCTGCCGTGGCTCCGGTCGTATTTGACCAGGCGGCGGAACCGGTCGTCGGCCAGCAGATCCGTCTCTCCCAGAGTCGTGAGCGCCTCCGACAGCAGCACCGCCGTGCGCTGGCCGTCGAGACTGATCACCGGTCGGTCGGGGGTATGAGCGACGGTCTCGCACACGCGGTCGGCCTCCGCGCGGGCCGCGGCCACGGTCGGCACCGACAGGGACGAGGCGATCGCCGCACGGAAGGTGGCTCCCCGGTGCCGCTCGAACGCCGCCAGGGTGCGGCGGGCCCACTTCAGGTAGCGGTCCACCTCGACCTGGCCGGGGAGGACGGCGTACAGGCGGAGCCCGACCGGGGCGACCATCGACTCGTCGCGGACGGAGTGGGCGTGCACCGTCAGCATCGTCACCGCCTCGGTGGAGGACAGCCACTGGCGCGCGTCGGCGTCACCGACCGCCTCGAAGGCGACCACGGCGAACTCCTGGGGAGCGTCGAGGCTCAACTGCCGCACGAACCCGGTCTCGTCGCGTTGGGAGCCGGGGGCGAGCATACGCTGGACGAACTCGGTGCCCATGGTGTGGATGAGACGGCTCTGGCCGACGAGTCGCGCGGCGAAGATCGAGGCCGCGACGAGGTGCTCCTCGGTCTGTTGGGAGAAGGGCCGGTTCGTCTCCTGCATCCAGATGGTGCCGAGGTACTCGCCGGACCGCGGATCG
The DNA here is from genome assembly GCF_040635605.1 of Streptosporangium sp. NPDC006930. NCBI lineage: Bacteria > Bacillati > Actinomycetota > Actinomycetes > Streptosporangiales > Streptosporangiaceae > Streptosporangium > Streptosporangium sp. NPDC006930. The sequence goes on from NZ_JBEYID010000009.1 coordinate 42,061, forward strand.
TGCATGCCGACCCCGAGCCTGCGCCGGAATCCGTCCTTCTCGTTCAGCGTCACCGTGGCACGAGGGCGCCGTAGCCGGTCGTAGACCCGCATGGCCTGCAGTTCCGCCATGTGTTCCGCCGGGGGTTCGCGCCCGAGGATGGTGAGACGCCGGATGTCGTCGGCCTGGTCGCTGTAGGGGGAGAAGGCGAGCACCCGTCCCTGCACGTCTTCGATGGAGATCAACGTGCCGGTCATCATGCCGAGCGCCTTGGCCAGTCCGAAGAGGTCGTTGTGCTCGCCGAGCGCGGGACCGGTCCTTCGTGCGAGCCGCTCGTATCCATCGGATTCCTGGACGAAGCGTTCGACCACGGTGACCAGACGCCACCACGGCGTCCGGTCGGTGATCCCGATGACCGGGACCGGGAGTTCGCGCAGCGACCGCGGGTCGGCGTCCTTGAGCTTCACGACGAGCGCTCCGGGCCGGTGGCGGGCGAGATCGGCGGCCGCCGCGACCGCGTCAGGGCCGCGGACGCCGAGGAGCAGGACGACGGCGCCGTCCATCTCGTGGTCATCGGGCGGGGGCATTCCGTCGGACACGTCGAGGGTGACGCAGCCGCCGATGGGGACGTCCAGGCCGCCGGGTGCGTGGACCACCGACACGAAGGGGTCGCGCACGACGTCGAGGAGTTCGGCCAGGGTGGATGACCAGCGCGGATACGCAGATTTCACAGGACTCCGCACTCTGTGACATGGATGTTATCTACTTGGCCAACTATCTATCAAACAGGACAAAAATATATACATCCCCACAAAGCTTGTGAACAGTTCGGCGTTTTAGGGTGACAGCACCCCCAACGGTCGACCGACCGAAACCCCCAGAAACCAGGAGGACCAACATGGCGTTGGTTCGCATCCGACGCGCTCTCGGCGTTGTCGCCGTAGGCGTGCTCGGCACCACCGTCCTCTCGGCGTGCGGCGGTTCCTCGACGGAATCCGTGTCCGCCTCCGCTCCTGCCTCCGGTACCTCCGAGTCGCAGGTCTACGTCATCCCTCAGCAGGTCGGTGTCCCGCCGTACAGCTTCCTCGACGACGGCGGCAAACTCGCCGGGCTACTGCCCGACCTGTCCACCGCGCTCGGCGAGGAGATGGGGGTGACCGTCAAGAACGAGCAGGCGTCGTTCGAGAACTCGCTCCTGGGCCTGCAGCGCGGCGCCTACGCCTGGGTGCCCGGCGCCGACGTCACGGCCGAACGGCTGAAGAAGTTCGACTTCGCCACCACCCTCATCGAGAGCTACGGCTTCCGTGTCAAGGCCGACGGCATCACCATCGGCGACTCACTCGACGACCTGTGCGGCGTCTCCGTCGCGGTGACCGCGGGTTCGAGCCCGGTGTCGACACTCAAAGACCAGTCCAAGAAGTGCGAGGCCGCCGGGAAGAAGCCCGTCGACGTGCAGACCTTCGCCGACCAGGCGACCGCCGACCTCGCCGTCAAGAGCGGCAGGACCGACGCCTCCACGGCGACCTCCAGCGGCCTGGGCTACCAGACGCGTACCGAACCCGGCGTGTGGAAGATCACCGGACCGATCTATCAGGCGATCGACATCGGGTTCGCCTCGATGAAGGGCGACGGCATGGCGGCCAAGCTGCAGCAGGCCACCGAAGCGCTGATCAAGAACGGTACCTACGCCAAGATCCTCGCCAAGTACGGTACCGAGAACATGTCGATCAAGAGTTCCGTGATCAACCCAGAGCCGCACGCATGAGTGAGGTCAGCACGGCCGGGTTCCCCTCGGAACAGGCGGGAAAGGACGGGACGCCGGAGGACTGGCGTCGCCGGATGGAATCGATCTCACGGCTTCCCCACGGACGTCCGCTTCACCTCGGCCGGCTGACCTTCGCGGTACTGATGGTGGCCGCCGTCGCCGGCCTCGCGATCAGCGTCGCCCGCAACCCCGCCTTCGAGTGGGGCACGGTGGCCGACTACTTCTTCTCCGAGCAGGTCATGAACGGCCTGGTCAACACCATCACGCTGACCGCACTGTCGATGGGGCTCGCCCTCGTGGTGTCGGTGGTCATCGCGAACATGCGGCTCTCGGCGAACCCGGTCCTGCGCGCCGTCAGCGGGACGTACGTCTGGTTCTTCCGGTCCATCCCGCTGCTGGTCCTGCTCATCCTGTGGTTCAACGTCTCGTTGATCTATCCGACGTTCAGCCTCCCCAACCCCTTCGGCGGCGACCTGTTCGCGCTGGACACGCGCAACCTCATGACCGCCTACTGGTCGGCCGTGCTGGCCTTCGGCCTTCAGCAGGCCGCCTACACCTCGGAGATCATTCGGTCGTCGCTGCTCGCGGTCCCCCAGGGGCAGCGCGAGGCGGCGCTCGCGCTGGGCATGACCCCGCTGGACACGTTCCGGCGCATCGTCTTCCCCCAGGCGATGAAGATCGCGGTGCCGCCGGTGAGCAACGACCTCATCAACCTGCTGAAGGCCACCTCCCTCGTCGCCTTCATCTCGGTCTCGGACCTGCTCTACAGCGTCCAGCAGATCTACAACCGTACGTTCGAGGTCGTCCCGCTGCTCATGGTGGCGACCATCTGGTACATGATCCTCGTCAGCCTGCTGTCGGTCGCCCAGTACCACCTGGAGCGCACGCTCGGCCGCAGCACCGCCACGACGCGCCGCACCGGGTGAACCGGGATGAGTGAGAGCCAGGTCATGACGACGCCGCTGATCAGCGCACTGAACGTCCGCAAGTCCTTCGGCCGGCACACGGTCCTGCACGACGTGTCGCTGGACGTCCACCAAGGGGAGACGGTCTGCCTGCTCGGACGCTCCGGCAGTGGCAAGAGCACCTTCCTGCGCTGCCTCAACCTGCTTGAACGCACCGACTCGGGGGTGATCATGCTCGACGGTGAGCTGCTCGGCTACGAGGAACGCGGCGGCAAGATCCACCGGCTGTCGGCGCGGCGGGAGGCGAGGCAGCGCCGACGCCTCGGCATGGTGTTCCAGCAGTTCAACCTGTTCTCGCACAAGACCGTGCTGGAGAACGTCATCGAAGCGCCCACCCGGGTGCTACGGCGTCCGGGCGGGGACGCGCGTCGTGAGGCGCGCGAACTGCTCGCCAGGGTCGGTCTGGCCGAGAAGGCCGACGCCTACCCGGCCCAGCTCTCCGGCGGCCAGCAGCAACGCGTCGCGATCGCCCGTGCCCTCGCGATGAAGCCACAGGTGCTGCTCTTCGACGAGCCGACCTCGGCGCTCGATCCAGAGATGGTCAACGAGGTGCTGCAGGTCATCCGCGAGCTTGTGCTCGACGGGATGACCACCATCATCGTCACCCACGAGATCGGGTTCGCCCGCGAGGTCTGCGACCGGTTCGTGTTCATGGAGGACGGCCGCATCGTCGAGGAAGGCCCGTCCAGCCGGCTGTCCGGCGAGGCCGAGCATCCGAGCACCCGCGACTTCCTCAGCAAGGTCCTCTAGCCTCGGCGCCCGCGAGCGCCGCACATCGTCGTGCCCCGGCACGAGCTCGACAGCATCATCGTGCCCCGGCACGAGCCCGACAGACATCATCGTGCCCCGGCACGAGCTCGACAGAGAGAGGCAGTCATGCCATCGACGGGCGGAGCCATGCCCTCTGTGGCCGTGATCGGTGGCGGTTTCGCCGGACTCGCGGCGGCCCACCAGCTGAAGCGGCACGGGTACTCGTTCACCGTGTTCGAGACCGAGGACGGACCGGGCGGCACCTGGCGCGTCAATCGTTTCCCCGGTGCGGAGGTCGACACCCCGGCCCCGATGTACTCGTTCTCGTTCGCCCCGTACGACTGGTCACGCTCCTACCCCGGCCAGGCGGAACTGCAGTCCTACCTTGAGCACGTGGCCGACCGGTTCGGGCTCAGGGCCCACTTCCGGTTCGGCACCACCGTCCGGCGGCTGGTCTGGGAGGAGGACGGCCAACGCTGGGCCGTGCACCTCGACACCGGTGAGGTGCTGCGTTTCACGGCCGTGGTGACCGCCGTCGGACTCCTGAACGTCCCGAACGAGCCCGCCTGGCCGGGCCGCGAGCTGTTCACCGGCGACATCTTCCACACGGCGCGGTGGCGTTCCGACGTGGCGCTCGACGGACGCCGGGTGGGAGTCGTCGGCACCGGTTCGACGTCCGCCCAGATCGTCGCGGAGCTCGGCGGCCGAGCCAAGCATCTGACGGTGTTCCAGCGTCAGCCCGCATGGGTGGACCCGAAGGTCTCGCTCCCGTTCACCGAGAAGGAACGTGCCCGACGGCGTCACCCGGTGACGCGGCGACTCATCCGGTGGCGGTTGTTCCTGCAGCTGGAACGCAAGTGGCTCGGCGGCAGGATCATCCGGCCCGGCGGGACCGTCGACACCCGGGCGGTCAAGATCTGCCAGGACTACCTCGCAGAGGTCTTCGCCGACCACCCCGACCTCAGGGCGGCTCTGACACCGACCTCGGCCTACCTGGGCAAACGGGCGATCCACAGCTCCACCTTCTACCCGACCCTGCTGCGTGACGACGTCACCCTCGTTCCACACGCCGTGGAACGAGTGACCGAGACCGGCGTGGTCGACGCCACCGGCCGGGAGCACGAACTCGACGTCGTGATCACCGCGACGGGATTCCGCGCGGCCGAGTTCCTCTGCGGCCTGGAGATCCACGGGCGCGCGGGCCGCGACCTGAGGGAGAAGTGGGGCGACGACCCCATGGCGTTCCTCGGCATCATGGTGGACGAGATGCCGAACCTCTTCATGATGTACGGCCCCAACACCAACTACTACGCCCCGGTGTTCAACTTCGAGCAGCAGGCGAAGTTCGTGGTGCGCTCCCTGCGGGAGATGCGCCGCCGCGGTGCCAGCGCGGTCGAGGTCAGGCCGGAGGCGGTCAGGCGGCTGAACCGCTGGCTGAAGCGTCGCCTGGACGCCAGCTCGTTCGCCCAGGCACCGAACTACTTCCGCTCGGCGAGCGGCCGGGTGGTCACCCAGTGGCCGGACGGCGCCTCGGTCTACTGGTTGCTCACCCGGACCCTGCACGCCCGATCCGCGCGGTTCTTCCGCGCCCCCAGCGCGTCGGACTCCCCGGACAACCGGCACCTCTCCGTGCCGTGAGGGCCTGTCCCGGATCCTGAGAGGGCGACGTCCCGGCCGTGAGAAGAACCGAACGGCCCCCGCGGCCCATCGGGCCGTCGCGATACACAAACGCACCCCGGACGACGTTCCCCGCACACTCGTCGGGGACACCATCCGAGCCCGCTGACCGGTTCCCCGCCCGGTTACGCCGCGAGGAACGTTTCGCCTGGTGAAGTGCTGTCTTCTGGCGGGAGAGCCGCTGTGCGCGGGTCATGGATCGCCCCCACGTCCAAAGATCTCGGATGTGGGAGAGGCGTGTGCCCGGGGTGTGGAGATCGCCCGATGAAGGATTCAGGCCCGGCGCGGTAAGTACAGGTGACCGCATACGCCAGGAAAGGCCGACATGTATGACAACCTTCCGCGAAGACGTCGAGGTCGATGACGCGGCCCTCATCGAGAGGTCGCTGAACGAACCCGACGTCTTCGCCATCCTGTTCGACCGGCACGCACCACTCCTGCACCGCTACGTGACCAGGCGACTGGGACCCAGCGAGGCGGAAGACGTCGTGGCGGACACCTTTCTCGCTGCCTTCCAGCGCCGGAGCGATTACGACAGGGGCCGCTCCGACGCCCGCCCGTGGCTCTACGGGATCGCCTCCAATGTGATCGGCAAACGGCGACGCACCGAGAAGAACCTCTACCGCGCCTACATCCGCAGTGGCGTACATCCGGCGGAGATCCCCGGCGTCCAGGTAGAGGACGGGATCAACACCCTGGCCGTCAACCGGCCGCTGGCGCAGGCCCTGTTGAAGCTCAAACGGGCCGATCGCGACGTGCTGCTGCTCGTCGCCTGGGCCGAACTGAACTACCGGGAGGTCGCCGACGCGCTCGCCATCCCGGTGGGGACCGTGGCCTCGCGACTCAACCGAGCCCGCATGCAGATCCGTCAGGCCCTGAACCAGGAAGAACGAGGAGAATGACGATGGACGCACTGAAGACCATGTGGGAGACCGTCCCCGCGGCCACCGAGAGCGAACTCGCCGGAGCGCGACGGCGCCTGATGAGTGGGATCCACTCCCGGCGGCGCCTTGTCACCACCCCCCGGCTGCTGGTCACGGCCGGTGCCGCGGCGACGGCCGTCGCGACGGCACTGGTCCTCGGGAGCGGCGCCCCCGCCTACGCGGTGGCCGAGAGCCCGGACGGCACGCTGACGGTGACCGTCAACGAACTCCACGACCCCGACGGGCTGGAGGCGAAGCTGGCCGCTGCCGGCGTCAAGGCGGATGTGACGTTCCTGGCGCCGGGCATGCTGTGCGCGCCTCCCCGGTTCACCGGTGTGGACGCGACCTACGGCGGGCCGCCCGCCGGCGGACCGGGGGATCTGCGGTCGGCCACGAAGGCGGCGCGTTCGTCCCAGGCCGCCACGGTGACCTCCGTACGGACGATCCGGATCGCCCCTGAGCACATCAGACCGGGCGAGACGCTCGTCATGGAGTTCCGCGACAACCTGAACGCACAGGTGCCCTGGCACCTCGGCATGTGGCTCGCCAAGGCGGGCAGCCCGGTGAAACCGTGCGCGCCCATCAAGGAGATTCGCTGACCTCCTGCCGACGACCGGAGTCGACGACGGCGGTGACGCGGATCTCGACGCGCATCCCCTCGCGGCTGTTCGGGGCTTCGCCCCCGAGAAGGCCACCGTCAAGGTAGCCGGCCACTACGACGGCGCGGTCCTCCAGGTTTGCGACGCATAAGGGAAACTGCTCCGAAACACGTTCAACCAGGTCCACAAGAGTACGGACTGTCGCACGGCCGGATGGATTTTGGGCGCTTTCGGCCGTGCGGCGCTCGTGGACAGGTCAGATCTCTCCGCTGCGGATGCCCGTCAGGAAGTCGCTCCAGGCTCTCGGGGAGAAGGTGAGCATCGGACCGGACGGGTCCTTGCTGTCGCGTACGGCGACGAGGCCCGGCAGGTTCATGGCCACCTCCACACAGTCGTCTCCGTTGGGGCCGCTGTGGCTACTCCTGATCCAGGTGAGGTTGGGGCGAATGGATTCCATGATGTTCGCCTCTACTTAAGTTGATCAATGTCGTCGGCCTGGTTATGTCAGAGGCAGGAGTGAGACCACGTCGGCATCGGGATGCACGCGTTCTGCGTATTCTGCGGCCAGCGCTCTGCTTGACGCGTAGTTGAGCCGCTCCTGAGTTTTGCGTAGACGCTCTTCGCACATATCAAGAATCTGCCCCCAGCGGAAGACCCACAGGCCGACCTGTCCATCGTCCTGGGCGCAGTTGGGCGGAAGGTTGAGGCCCTTTATCTGCCATTCCAGGGCCGGGTCAATGGTGTTGCCGATCAGCCAGAAGTCCCACCGAGTCTTCTCGTCATGTTTGTATCGATCATCGGAAACCACTGCAAAAGCGTAACTGCGGAGCTGGGCGAGCTCCTTTTCTGTGAGGGTAAGACTCGGCCGCTTCAGCTCCACAACGAGATGACGCTTGTTTTTGTCCGCACCGGTGACTCCGGACAGCATGAGATCCAGGCGCCCTGACCTCCCGTCGGCGCGACGAACCGGCCGCCGGGAGTTTCGGCGAGGGGCTGCTCCTTCGAGAATCGCCAGGTGTCGCTCCAGGGCTTCGGTGAGTCCAGTTTCTGAAACAGCGCTGGAGAACTCATCGCCAAAAACCCAAAGCTCTTTTTCCAGCATCCGATGGAGCTGAGTCCGCTCGCGCAGCTCCCACTTCGCCTCCGGCTCATAGAGCAGGCTTCGCAGTAACGCCAGAAAGTCAACTCGATCGACGGCTTGCGCATTGGCGGCGACGATGTTTCCCAGGCTGGCACGACCCACCAGCCTTTCGATCTGTTCTTTCTGTGCCGCAGAAAGGCTGAACAGATCTTCGAGCACCTTTGATATGGAAGTCGGCTGCCTGCGGAGCGCTTCACTGAGCAGGACCAACTGCGTGCGTCGAGCTTGCTTCCCGCCCTTGAGGTGACGACTGAGCAACACTGCGACATCATCGAATGTGGCTCGCTCAGCGACTTCGACGTCCGACTCGGGCGAACCGTTATAAGGATAAACGCCCTCTTGTATCCAGAGCTCGATCTGCTCTTTGGTCCGCTCGCTCTCCCGCATACGGAAATGTAACCGCATTTGGTCGCGTGCCGCCTTCGCGACTCGCCCAAGTGGTGTATCGTCTATCTCAAATTCGCCGTCAAGGGAGTCGTATTCAGACAGGTTGCGAAGGCGATGCCATAAGATGTAGGCGGTGAAATTGAAATCGGGTGCCTGAATTCCTGCCGAAAGCGTCAGCCGGTGAACGCCCTGATCATCACATATCAGGAGTTCTCGCTTTTGTGGCTTGATCGACCATTCCACGATGCGTAGCACCGGTCCGGCGCTTTCCTCGTCCGTCGCGACTTCCGCATCGACGCCATCCAGGTGAAGCGCATATTCGTCCTGGCGGCGGATGACTTCGGACGGATCGAGTCGTCGCCCTCGCCAGCAAATTTTTACATCAGGGTACTTATCCAGATAGACAGCGAATCGGCCTGTGAGCTCAAACCTAACGCGGTCAGAAAGAAGCCGGTTTTTCCTGGGGGCATCCCCGGTAACGCGGACGGTGGTCCCGGTTTCTTCCTCGGTGAGTCGGCTGTCGTCCAGGTCGAAGACGCTGGCTCCATCTGAGAACCGTACGGTGGTGCGCGTGCGAGCGGTCGGCCCGTCCGCGACCGTTACCCAGCCGGCGGATGAGCCAAGGGCAAGGACCCGGAACCGACCGTAGCCGTGTCTGCCATGCAACTGTCGCCCGAGATTGCTTGTCTTTTTGGCCTTTTTCTTCCACGATCCGCCCATTCCACTGAAGGCCGGACGTACCGAGTCGGCGGGAATTCCGTGACCGGTGTCTGTGACCGTGATCGAGTCGACCCCGTCCAGGTCGTTTAGCTCGATCTCTGCGAAAACCTCTTTTGCATCAGCGTCCAGGCCGTTCCAGATGAGCTCTTCCACGGCCCCTACCGGGTCACCTCGCCGGGCCACACGCTCAATGAAGTCTGGCTGGACTTCGACTGGAATATGCACACGGGCATCATTGCCGATCACCGTATGTGGCGCAACAATTATCCGGATGTAGGTCACCGAGGCTGGGCTGTCGAGGTCAAGTTCGGCAACTTTAGGTTATCGATGATGATTTGCGGCTTTCCGGATACCTTATAGTCGACATTCCGAAATTATGGGGTATCCGGAAGATGGTGGACTGACCGCACGAGGTCATCGCAGCGACTTCTCGGAGGAAGGATCACACTTGTCGAATGACTGGGTGGCCTCTGTAGGGCCTCGGTGGTACGACGCTTGCGTCGGTCAGATCTCTCCGCTGCGGATACCCGCCAGGAAGTCGCTCCAGGCTGTCGGGGAGAAGGTGAGCATCGGACCGGACGGGTCCTTGCTGTCGCGTACGGCGACGAGGCCCGGAAGGTTAGTGGCTACTTCCACACAGTTGTCGCTGCTTCCGCCGCTGTAGCTGCTTTTACGCCATACGGCGGTGGTCAGGTCAGAGGGGGGCATGGTCACTCCTTACCGCAGCAATGAACGCCGCAGACTTCTCGGGGGACAAGCACACACCGGCAAGACGCTCGAATGTCAGCTTAAGGTTCTTCACCTGATCCGTCGCCTCTACATAGACGTCTCCGCCTGGACAGCCGGTGTAGCCCACCTCCGGATCTTCGGTATCGAACGCCAGCAGAGAGAAAGCGCCCTCCAGGCCACAGTGCGCACCGATCCGAAGCGGAAGTATCTGAACGGTGATGTTGGGCCAGTCCATGATGTGAAGGATGTCTCCGAGTTGGCGGGCCATGATGGCGGGCGAGCCGACAGGGCGGCGCAGCGCGCATTCGTCCATGAGCACGTGCAGCGAGGGCGCCTTTGAGCTGAGAAGGCTGATTTTGCGTGCCATCCGAGCTGCCACATACCGCTTCAATTCTGTGGGTACCAGTTCCGGCCGTGACGTGCGGATGAGTTCACACGCGTAGTCCTCGTTCTGCAGAAGGCCCGGCACCAGCAGCGGTTCCCAGGTGTGGATGGCGGTCGCCTCGGATTCCAGGCCGACGTAGGCGCCGGCGAACACATCGCTGTAGGCGGTCCACCAACCCCGCTGACCGGCATCCTGGCCGAGTTGGATCAGCCCTGCCTTCGCCGAGGGGTCCACAGCGTACAGATCGCAAAGATCAGCGATGTCCGTGCTGCTGGGCATGGTGCGGGCGTTCTCGATGCGGCTTAGCTTGGCTGTGGACCAGCGGAGCGGAGTGGACACCTCCTCCAGGGTGAGATTCGCTATCTCGCGAAGTCTTCGCAGCTCACGGCCGAGGCGGCGGTGCCGGACGGTAGGACTCGCAGCAGCCATGCCGACCAGCATGCCTGATCACTGTCGTCGTGCGCCGAGCAAATTCATACAAGGCGCTTGTGATCATGTAAGTTGCGCGCCACACTGTAAGGAGTTGATTGAATACCTAGAGTGATGGCAGGGTTGAAGTGTCCGGGGCGGCATCGTAGCCGTCGTTGATCGCCGCTGCGCCGATCAGTCGGCGGGCGAAACGTCGTCGGGACGCGAGGGCTCTGCCTGCGGGTCGATGTATGTTCCTCTTCCGACCACGGTCCTGATCAGGCCGCGCCCGCGCAGTTCCCGCATCGCGCGCCGGACCGTCAGGTATGCCACGCCATATTCGGAGGCGAGATCGCGCTCTGCCGGGAGTCGCTGACCCGGCCGGAGGTCGCCGGCATCGATCAACGCCTGGATGTGATTGGCCAGCCGGACATACACGTATTCCGGGCTGTCCTCTTCTGGATCGAACGGCGAGACGCTGCTCATGAATTCACCGTATGGCTATGGTGACCTGCTGAAATCCATGGGTAGCCATACATCGCTATACATGGCTACACTCCATCGCGTAGCCTCTGGCCCAGTACGAAAACGGGATCCGCAGGCGCTCGCAACGCCGCACGGATCCCTTGACCAGGAAGGCGCTCCTGATCCATGAGTAACCCTAGTACCCCGGTTCTCGACCGAGCCGCGGTGAACGACTGCGGCTGTTTCGCCGAGGTGCCGCCGATGCCGATGGGATGTGCCACCTGCGGGCACGCTCCCTACGCACACGGTTGCCCCGATCAGGTCGCCGACCACGAGTACGCTCAGCCGTCCGCCGCGCTGATGGATGTTCGCCTGCGGGTCCGCCGCACCGGAGACCGCTCCCCGTCCTGCTTCGAGTCGCCCGTTCGCGTGGTTCCTGTCGAAGAGGCTCCGCCGATACCGGCGCAGCGTCGCTCCGAGCACGACTCGGCCGCCGTGCCTTCCGTACCGGCATCATCGTCCTGCCGTCTTCGCCCGGCGCTCCCGTCCAGATCCATCCATCTCGGGCGGTCCCAGTCCGGCGCCGTACGTCGCCTCGCGGCCCGTCCCCGGAGATCGGCCGCCTGCGTCCTGCACCGTGTAACGGTCACCCCGTCTCCGTACCGGCCACCCGGCCCGTACGGCACACCCCTCCGCGTCTTCGCCCACCGTACGAAGCGGGCCCGTCCACCGCTACCAACGACCGGACGGGCCCTTGATCGGATCGAGGTCCAATCAATGAACGATGGTGGGTCCATCAGTCCCGAGCCCAGGCGGGAATCGACCATTCCCGGCTGGCGGCTCATCCTCAGTGACGCCGGACGGTTGTGGGCCAGTCGTGAGCAGCCCTTCTCCTTGGCCGCGTTCCACGCCGGAGCCGAGCGCACCGTCGACGCCGACAGTCTGGAGGCCCTGCGGGCTGAGACCGACCGGCAGGAGATCATCGCCCAGGAGGCCGATGCCCAGACCGACCCCGTCACGGAGACCCCGGTCGCGGAGAGCGCTGTCGGGCAGGTGGTCTCATGATCCGGCGACGGCCCATCCGCTCTCGCGGACGCCACCGCGACGGCCAGGCCGCCCTGCCCGTACCCCACCACACCTGGGACCACGAGGCGCGTGCCGAGGCCGCGATGCTGGAGATCACCCGGCCCGGCTGGTCCGTCCTGTACGGCACGGGCAGCCGCCTCTTCCACGCCATCGCCACCTGGCCCACCCCCGAACCGCTGATCATCTGTGACCGTACGGTCGAGGGACTGAAGGCGCAGATGCGCGAGGCCGAGACGACCATGCTGCATCGCTGGGCACTGACCTCCACCTCGGTCACCATCGGCCACTTCTGACGAACGGGCACGGCGGCCCCATCCCTTCCCCGATCCGGGGCCGCCGTGCCGTCACCGGCGTATCGTGCGAGGGCGAAACGTGGTACGTGAGCGCGTCATAGCTCTGGCACGTTGGCTTCGACGAATGCGGGAGCCAACAGTCGGATGCGTCCTTCCTCCAGGTCGCCGGCGAGCGCGCGCACGGCCATCTGTACGCCGGTGGCGCGTGCAGAGCCGAACTGCTCCCACAGGAGTTCGCAGCCTTCGGCTACGACGTCGCGGATCTGCTCCTCCTGGGATAGCCGTTTGAATGTCGAGCGCAGGCTGTCGCCAGTGGCCATCATCAGTCGCACGACGTCGCCGGCGTCCTTGTCGGCCAGGCGGTGAGGTGGGGCGGCGCGGTCGTTGAGCCTGTCGCGAAGCTTGAAAGCTTTGGCGATCAGCAGCGAGGTCGGACCGGCTACCTCAATCGCGAGTTCTCGTGAGTCGCTCCCCGGTTCGAGGCTTGGCACCTGCAACGAGGAGTGATCAAACAGAGTGGCTTCAAGTCCGAGGACATGCCGGGTGGCGTTCTTGTCGTGGGGTGGTAGGTGCGCGCTGCGCCTACCACGGTTGGGGGCGAGCGTCTCCGGCACGAGAAGGTCCACCTCAACGGGATGGCTCTGGCCATTGATCATTTCCATACGGGTCCAGAGTCCTGGGCTGTTGGGGATGGTCAGCTCGAATCCCGCACCGCGCATGGCCTCGTTGAGCAAAGGCTCGTCCCGGATGAGCTTGGGGTTGAGGCTCAAATCAGCGTCGCTGGTGTAGGGGGAACCAGTCAGTACGACGCCGGTTGTCCGCAGATGCACTGCCTGGGCGCCGACCAGGACGATGGCATTGGAGTGTTCGTAGAGTGCCTGTAAGGCGTCCAGGAGGACCCGGCGGGCCACGACGGTGAGTTCATTAAGATCAACACCTTCGGGAATGCGCGCCATAAGGTTCCTCCGGATCGTCGAAACCCCAGCTCACCCCCATAGCTGAGGTCAGGATGGGGGAAACTCTATGCTGTCAAGGTCGTCCAGGCGCCAGTTTTCCTCATGGTCACGCATGTAGTTCAGCACTGCCTCTCCAGCAGCGGGTAGTCGACCAGGCCCCGATAGGGAGTCCAGCACCAGTTGGCTCAACGCCACGTGGGGCAGGCCGTCGACCTGGCGAACTCCGGAGAATACGCTCGTATCGGGAGGTTGGAGCAACAAGACGTCGGCACCCTGGTTCACCGGGAAGAGACCCTGACCTTCCACCAGACGAGCGGTGGCCTCCTCGGTGGCATAGAGCATCGCCTGACCGCCGATGGCCAGGGGAGCCACCCCTGTAGCCGCGAGTGGCCCGGTAAGGGCCATTGAGGTGCGGAGTTCCTGGTGTTCGAGCAGCCTGCCGATGAAGGAGTCCAGGCCGTTGGGGACCAGGAACCCGAGGAAGCGCCCTGGTCTCAGCAGAGACGTCTCCGAGGCGCGCAGGCGTAGGAGGGCCTCCCAGTCGACCTTCACGACAATTCTGTTTCGGCGCCTGATGATCGCCTCTTCTTCCAACGCGTCCAGCAGACGCGAGACGTAGGCACCGCTTAGGCCGGTCGTCTCCGCCAGTTCCGCCGCCCGGTAGGCAGGGCGGACATCGGCCAGGACACGGACCAGGCGCCCGGCGCGTGCGCCGCTCAATCCGCGCTGAGCACCAGCCGTACGTGGTCGTGGATCCCGTGCGGCGCCCTGGGTTTCAAGCACTATGGCTGGTTGATTCATCCGGAAAGAGACATTGCCGGTCAGGTCGATGTAACCGCAGCCCCAGCGAGACAGCAGGGCGCGCGTCTGTGGACTGATCCATGGAGCGATGACCAGCACAGCGGCGTCCTGACTGAGGCGGCGCATCAACGAAACCCGGGGCAGTAGCTCTCGCTCCAGGAGAACCGGGGTCCAACTCAGCTTGGTTTCCACCAGGACGCGCCTGGTGAGGCTCCGGTCAGGGCTTGTGATGGTGATGAACGCGTCATGCCCGAGGTCCTCCGCCCGGCAGGCGTCGGCTTCCAGCGTCACCTCCCATTGCTGCCCCAGCATCTTGCGCAATCGGTCGATTCCCAGCTCCAGAAGTTGCTCTGGAGTGTTGGGGAATCCGTTTTCATGGGTGCGCGCCATGACTCCAGGGTGACATGGCAAGTGCCGGGAATCCATGCTGAGTTGCCAGAAACAGCGAGTTGCCAAAACTTGGCAACTCGCTGTTTCTGGCAACTTTGCCCAATCGGGGTAGCCTGGGCAGCCGCAAGAAGTTGGGCGCGATGGTCAGTGGGCGGGGTGAGGGCCAAGATTCTTCGCAGGTCAGGGATGATCCTCGTTGTTCTCGCCGCTGGGCCGCCCGAAGTAGTAGCCGGTGATCCCGGGGGATCCGTGCCTTGCTCGGGTTACGCGTCGAAGCGGCGGCGGGAGTCCTCGATGTGGCCGAGATATCGGCTGGTCCAGTCGCACATGCCGTCAACCGTCTTGCGTAGCGCCTGGCCCGACTCCATGAGGGTGTACTCGACCCGTGGCGGCACGGTGGGGTGCACCTCCCGCTCGACCAGGCCGTTGCGCTCCAGCATGCGCAGGTTCTGGGTGAGCATCTTGTGGCTGATGCCGTCGATCTCGTTCCGCAACTCGCCGAAGCGCAGGGTGCGGTCCCCCAGGGTCTCGATGATCAGGAGTGCCCACTTGTTGGCGATGTCCGAGAAGATCTCCCGCGCCAGGGAGTCCGCGCGGGTCAGGTCCGCGTCCTGGGGCGAGCCGTTGAACTGCTTGGTCACCATAAGGTTCCCCAGTCACTGAAAAGTGCGTTCTTCCATGTCAGTGAACACTCTCCTATGGTTCCCAAGTAACTACAAGAGACCGAGAGTGATCGGGGCCGCCGGAAGCGAGCCCGAGGACTCTCCTGAAGAGGGAGTGGGCAGCATGGCCATCACCCTGGTGAACCCCGCCGGACTGCCGGAGATCGATGTGTACCGGCAGGTGTCGATCGCGACCGGGACGAAGCTGGTCTTCGTCGCCGGGCAGGTCGCCTGGGATGCCGGCGGGGTCACGGTCGGCGAGGACGATCTCGCGGCTCAGGTCGAGCAGTGTTACCTCAACATCGGCACGGCCCTGGCCGAGGCCGGCGCCTCCTTCGGCGACGTGGCGAAACTGACCGCCTACGTCGTCGGCTGGACCCCCGACAAGATGCCGTTGTTCCTGGAGGGGGTCGCTCGGGCGGCCGCGAAGCTGGGGGTCACCCCGGTCGCTCCGGCCACGCTGCTGGGTGTCGCGGCGCTGGCCGTACCCGACCTTCTGGTCGAGGTCGAGGCCACCGCGATCATCGACTGAGTTCGGCGCGACAGCGTACGGATCGCCGTGTCATGGTCCTCGGACCACATCCCGTCCCCGCTTCGCGGGCGATCCGCGTGGGGCGGAGGTCAGGTGCGGCGTGCGGCCCAGACGGTGCGTTCGGTGCGTACCGAGAGGTCGTCACGGCGCAGGAGGCTGCCGGGACCGCTCGTGTCGAGCAGCCGGTCGAGTGCGACGAGGTCTTCGGCAGGGAGCGTTTCCGCGACGGCGCCGCGGACGCGCCGAAGGGTGATCAGGGCGTAACGGCCGATGGCCTCGCTGTGGGTGCCGTCGATGTTCACGGTGACGGTGCGCTCGCCGTCGAGGGTGAACCCGGCGGCGGTGAGCATCGGTCCCCAGTCGGCGCCCCGGTGCGGCATGTGTTCGGCGTGGAGGCGGTCGGTCGCGGCGTGCAAGCGGTCTTCAAGGCCGGGTCGGTCTTCGGGGGCGCCTTCCGGCAGGAACCGGGGAAAGCCGGCCAGCTCGACGACGGCGAACAGGCCGCCGGACGGGAGCATGTCGTGGACGTTGCGCAGGGCGCGGCCGGGGTCGGCCATGTGGTGCATCGAGGCGGAGGCCCAGACCAGGTCCGGCGTGCCGAGGTCGGGCCAGTCGGCGGCGTCGAGGTCGGCCTGCACGGGGCGCACGCGGTCGTCCACGTCCCGGGCGCACGCCTTCCTGCGCAGGCGATGCAGGTGTTCGGGTGAGGCGTCGACGGCGATGACGTGCGCTTCGGGGAAACGGTCGAGGAGGGCGAAGGTGCCCGTTCCCGTGCCGCAGCCCAGGTCGGCGATGTGGCGCGGGCTGGTCTTCAGCGGCAGCCATGCGGTGATGGACGCGATGTGCTCGGCGAGGACTTCCGCGTCCAGGTCGAGGATCTCCGCCTGGTCGGCGTCGTCCTCCCGGTGGTGGTCGTCCTGCCGGTGGTGGTCGTGCTGCGCGCCGTGGTCGTGCTGCGCGCCGTGGTGGGAGGCATGCGAGTGTGCTTGGGTCATGTCGTCACCGTAAGGCGGGTTTGCTTAGAAAGCATGATGACTCCCAGAATGCGCAAGAGACCGGTGTGAGACGGTGCCTCACGCGCAAGGCGCACCCGTACGCGGAGGGTGCGCGTCGCCGTCATCGGCGGAGTTCGGGGGTGTCGCCGTCGTTGTCGCGCTGGTGTCCTCGGCGGGCGTCGCGGTCGAAGATGCCCAGAAGTTCACACGGTCCGCCTTCGGCGCCGATGGCGTGCGGCAACATGGTCGGGAACTCGGCGGCCTGGTTGGTCTCGAGGCGGAAGCGCCGGTGGCCCAGCATGAGGATCGCGGTGCCGGAGAGGACGACCAGCCATTCCCGGCCTGGGTGGGCGCGCATGCGCGAGGGGTTGTCGGGCGGCGGCTCGGTCATGCGCTGGCGTATCACGCTCATGCCGGGGTCGCTCTTCACGGGCCAGCGCATCCGGCCGTGAGCGCCGTCGACGATCGGGCTGATCACGACGTCGTCGGCGGCGTTCTCGACGAGCTGGTCGAGGGTGGTGTCCAGAGCGCGGGCGAGGGTGACGAGCTGGTCCAGGGCGAGGCGGCGCTGTCCGTTCTCGATGCGGCTCAGTGAGGACTGGCTGAGGTTGGCGCGGCCGGCCAGCTCTTCCAGGGACCAGCCCTGTGCGACGCGCAGGGCACGGATGCGTTTGCGTACGAGGCTGTCCAGGTCTCCAGTTTCTTGCGTCATGGGCAGCATAGTATGCCCATGACGCAAGCAGGGATGACGCCGTGCGCAGAAGGCCGGCGCCGAGGCCGCCGCCCGATAACGGCACAATCGGAGAGGGAGAAAATCGGATCCGCGACTTCCTGACCTCGGAACCGCCGCGTCACGGCTGAGCCGTCAACGCCGCCACGGCGGTCCCGCCGGGCTTATCACTGAGGCCGGCTGAGAAGTGGTATCCAGAGCACGTTTCTCAGTCAGCGCTCAATGGTGGTGTTCTCCCGCAGGGAGTCACGTCCTGCCGGGGGTGATCCCGTAGCGCCGGATCCGTTCGGCCTCGCCGACGTGGCCGAGTCGTACCAGCAGGCCGATCGCCTCGCGCAGGGCGCCGGGCAGGCCCAGCTCGGCGGCGCGCAGGTGGGCGAGGACCGCCCTCTCCGGGTGACCCGTCTCGCGCAGCAGGACGGCGAGCCAGGTCAGGGCGCCGGTGTCGCCCGCCTCGACACGGGCGCTCAGCCAGGTGATCGCCTCCGTCGCCCCTCCTGTCTCGTACATCAGGTCGACCGCGTGGCCCAGAGCGCGGGCGTCGCCGTTCTCGGCGCGGCTGCGCAGCCAGGTGATCGCCTCCTCCGCACGGTCCAGCTGGTGCAGCAGGGTGGTGAACCGCCCGAGGGCTTCGGTGTCGCCGTTCTCGGCGCGGGCGCTCAGCCAGGTGATCGCCTCCTCGGCCCGGTCCGTCTCCTGGAGTAGTTCGACCGCCTTCCACAGGGCGTCGGCGTCGCCGTTCTCTGCGCGGCCGCGCAGCCAGGTGATCGCCTCTTCGGTCCGGTCCGTCTCCTGGAGTAGTTCGACCGCCTTCCACAGGGCGTCGGCGTTTCCCGCCTCGGTGGCGTCCCGGTACGCGGCCAGCGCCTCCTCGATACAGCCGGTCTCCTGGAGTAGTTCGACCATCCCCCAGCCGGCACCGAGGTGCCCGGTCTCGGTGGCGCGCCGGTACGCGGTCAGAGCCTCCTCCAGCCGGCCCTCCCGATGCAGCAGGACGGCCATCGGCCAGCGTGAACCGTCGTTTCCCGCCTCGGCGGCGCGCTGATATGCGGCGATCGCTTCCTCGGTCCTGCCCGCCCTCTCCAGAAGGCGCGGCAGCAGATCGAGGGCGGGGCGGTCACCGGTTTCCGCGCGGGCGTTCAGCCAGGTGATCGTCTCTTCGGTCCGGCCCGTCTCCTGGAGCAGTTCGACCATCTTCGAGATCGCGCGGTGGTCACCGTTCTCGGCGCGGGTTCGCAGCCAGGTGATCGCCTCCTTGGTCCGCTCCGACTCCCGCAGCAGCTCGACCGCCTCCCAGAGGGCGTCGGTGTCGCCGTTCTCGGCGCGGATCCGCAGCCAGGTGAGCGCCTCCCCGGTACGTCCCATCTCCCGCAGCAGGGCGACGGCCTGCTTGAGGGCGTGGCCGTCGCCGGTTCTCATGGCGCGACGGCAGGCGACGATCGCCTCCTGCGTGCGGCCCGTCCTGTACAGCAGGGACGCCAGCCACTCCGGGGCGTCGACGATCCCCGCCTTCGCGGCGCGCAGGTAGACGGTGAGGGCCTTCTCGTGGTGTCCCATCCTGTCGAGGAGTGCCGCGGTCCAGAGAGGAAGGCCGGCGTCGTCGAACCAGTCGCGGGCACTAAGCCAGGTGATCGCCTCCCTGATCCTCCCCTCGTCCACGAGCAGGGTGATCGCCTCCTTCGCGGCGTCGGGGTCGCCCGTCTCGGCGGCGCGCAGGTAGGCGGCGATTGCCCTCTCGCGGTGTCCGGCCCCGTCGAGGACGGCGGCGATCGAGGCGAGGGTCCGGGCGTCGTCCTGGCCGCTGTGGACCCGCAGCCAGGTGAGCGCCTCCTCGGTACGTCCCGTCTCCCCGAGCAGGGCGATCGCCTGTCGCGGGGCGTCGGGGTCACCGGCCGTGGCCGCGGCCCCGTACAGCAGGAGTGCGTGGTGGTAGAGACCGCGGGCCCGTGCCTGGGCGGCGAGGCGCGGCAGGTCCTCGGGGGCGGCGTGGGAGATCAGCGCGTCCCACAGGGCGGCGGGGACGGGACGCGTACGGCGCTCGGCGCGACCGAGTTGTTCCAGGTGGTTCGCGAGCCGGTAGCGGGGGGAGGCGGACGGCTCGTCGTGGTGGGGGTGGACGCGCGTGAGGGGGCCGTGGACACCACAGGCGTAGGCGAGGGCCCGTTCGAACCAGTCCCGGGGCAGGGCGCCGTACTCGTAACCGGTCAGACAGTCGAACGCGGCGGTCTTCAGGAGGGAGTGGGAAAGGGCGGGGCCGTGTCCCGCGCGCCTGGCGTCCATGGCGGCCTCGATCACGGCCCTGGCCGGGGCGGGCGCGTTGCGGTAACGCTCCACCGTGTCGGGCACGCCGGTCAGGTACTGGGCGATCCTGCCGTCGCGGGTCCCGGCGTACGCGCGCTCCAGACGCGGGTCGCCGCGCGCCGCCCCCAGGTGGGAGCCGGTGAAACGGTCGGGGACGTGGATGGCGGCGCCGGTCACCAGCGCCCGCGCCTGGGTACGGGGGTCGGCGCCGCCCGCGGCGGGAGTCTCGGTGAGGGCGGTCCAGTACTCGGGCCAGAGGGTGCCCAGGACCAGCACCGGGCCGCGCTCCGGGTCGCCCACCAGGGCACGCAGCCCGGCGGCGACGCGCTCGCCAAGGCCGCTCGCCGGGGTGAGCAGGTAGGACTGCGACTCGTCGAGCCACACGACGGTCCGCGGCGCGAGGGAGCCCAGGGCCACGGCGACCGCCTCGGGAGGGCCGGGAGCGGCCGGGTCCCACAGTCGCCACCTGCCGGGCAGGAGCCGCACGGCCTCCCAGCAGGCCCGGGTCTTGCCGGTCGACGAGTCGCCGACCAGCATCGCGACCGCGCTGTGCCCGGCCGCCGCCCGCCGCACGACGGCGGCCAGGTGGTCGTCGTGGGGGCGGGTCACGTAGACGGGCAGGTCGGCCATTCCCGCGGCCTCCGCGCCCGCGTCGATCGCCCGGTGCACCCCCAGCGAGAACGGGTCGGCCAGCGAGCGGATCGGCAATCCGGCCGACGAGACCAGGCGGGCTCTCCTCCACAGCTCGCGGCCCCGGTCGGCTGCGTCGGCCGGGGCCCGCCGGGCCAGGCGGGCCAGCACGGTGAGTACGGCCGTCAGGTCGCCCTGGCGGGGAGGCGTCTCCGCCGAGGCCAGTATCCGGCGGACGGTGTCGCGTCGGGGAGCATCCGGGCCCGGAAGGTCGTCGGAGATTCCCTCGGCGATGTCGTCGAGAGTGGGGGAACCGGCTTCCAAGTACAGCTCGTGCAGCAGATCCTTGAGGTCACGCAGCGGTCCGGGAGGGATCTGCGAGCGGGTGGTCAGGAGCGGTCGCCGCCGCACCTGACCTTTATTTTCATCGCCGTTTTTCATCTTTCGTTGCCACTCATCGCAACATCATCGCTCGTTATGCGGGCTGCGAAAGGTCGCGAGCACCAATAAAATGGTGACAAATATACTTCTATCGGAAGTTGAATCTTGGTCCGGCGACGGGCACTCCCGGGGCATGCTCCGATCAGGGCATCATTCGGAAAGGACGCTTTCCACTGTGCGAGCCGATAACCAGGTGTTCAGACGTTTTCAATCTCGGCCCCGCCTGGTCGGCTTTCTCGCGGATCGACGTCCACGGATGGCGAGCCGCCGGGCGGAGGCGATCACCTACGTTCTCACTGATGAGAGCCGCCGGGCGCGCTCCCGCGGCGGACTCGGTGCCTGGTGGTCGCCGACACGCAGATGGACCGGGCCGAGGCGGCCCCTGCCGATCGGGAAAGGTCACTTTTCATCGTCTGAACCGATAATGAGTATTTAGGCGTTTTAATGCAAGATCGGGGGATATTTATGGGTTTGGTGTTCGAGTCCCGGCCTCCGCCTCCGGTGAGGGCGGGCACCCGTCGGCGAGCCGGGCGTCCGATCTCGCGGTGCTACCGGCGGTATCTGTCGAGCATCTGGCTCCCGACATCGACATAGCCGGAGAACAGCCCGATCACATCTCTGAGCCGATCCTGCGCGGGACCGGGACTCACCAGGGCCTCGCCGTCGCGCAGTGCGGCGATCAGGGTCCTGGCCCGTGAATGGCTCGCCTCCAGCAGCGACTCGATCCCTCCCGTGGCCTCGACCAGGAGCCTGCGGCTGCCGGGCTGCGGGATCACCTTGGCGAGTCCCCAGGAGTCCAGCTGCCGCACCGCGGTGCTCACCGCTCCCTTGCTCAGTTCGAGCTCGGCGGCGATCGCGTCGAGGGAGGTCGCCTCCTCGGTCACCAGCAGCAGTCCGTAGACGCGGCCGGTCGCGTGCGGGAGGTTCCACGAGGCCAGCAGGTCACCCACCGAGGTGATGAACGCGCGACGCCTGGTCGCGCTCACCGCTGTGCCCGCCTCATGCCGAGATCCTACGCAAGAACGCCTCGATCGCCACGTTCACCGCACGAGGGTCGTCCTGGTTGGCGATATGGCCCGCGCCGGGGATGACGACCTCCTCGACGCCCTCGGTCCTGGCCCACCTGGGCATCGCCGAGGCGATGTTGCCGGTACGGTCTCGTTCGCCGCGAATCAGGCACAGAGGCACAGGCGTGCGATAGCCGGGATCCGGGTCGAGGAGTTCGACGGTCGCCCGCCACACCTGGACGAACTCCTCCTTCGACAGCTGGAAGAACGCCCGTCGCGCGTCCGCCCGCGCCTTCTCCGTCACCGCCGAGGCGTTGGCCATCATGCCGGGAAGGCGTTTGGTGGAGATCATCGACAGACTCGGCGCGGCCGCCTTCAGCAGCAGACGCTCATTCCATGACAGCGGCGCGGTGTTCCACGTCGAACCGATGACGATCAGCGCTCGGGCGAGGTCCGGACGCCGCCGGACGACGGCCTGGCCGAGATTGCCGCCGAGGGACTGTCCCACGAGCACGGGACGGTCGAGCGCGAGATGCTCGACGAGCGCGCACAGGTCCGCGATAGCCCGCTCGGCGGTGAACGGAGCCCCGGCCGGGCGAGAGCGGCCGTGGCCGCGCATGTCCCAGGTGACGACCCGGTATCCCCGGGCGCGCAGGTATTCGCTCTGGGCGTCGAACATCACGTGGTCGGCCCCGGCGCCGTGTGAGAACACCAGCGGCACACCGTCGCCACCGCTGTCGGCATAGCGGAGAGCGCAACCGTGCAGCGAGAGCACCGATGCTAGATTTACCATTTGCTAAATATAGTGAATATGTCCGGCGGGCGCACACCGGCCCCTCGGGCTCGCGAAGGTCACAGTGACGCCGGAGCAGTCGCCGACGGCTCCAACTGGACCTGGGTCTCGGAGTCGGGGAAGCCCACCGAGCGGTACACGCGGATCGCGACGTAGGTCGGATCGGCTGCTCTCGCCGCCGGGCCGGCTCGGGGTCCCGATTCGAGCGGCGCCGATCATGCGGTGCCGGTGACGGAGACGAAGCCGGAACCGGGCCGGTAGTCGGGGGACTGGTGCCTGAAGTAGGTGTTGTAGACCTGGCAGTAGTGGCCACCACGAGCCAGCAGCGTGGTGTGGTCGCCCTCCTCGACGATCCGGCCGTGATCCAGCACGATGATGCGGTCGACGTGCTCGATCGTGGAGAGCCGGTGGGCGATGACGATGGAGGTGCGCTCGGCCAGCACCCGGTCCAGGCCCTCCTGGATCTGGGCCTCGGTCAGCGGGTCGACGCTGGCGGTGGCCTCGTCCAGGACCACGATCGCCGGATCCTGGATGAGCAGGCGGGCCAGCGCGACGAGCTGGCGCTGGCCCATGGACAAAGCGCGGCCGTGCTCGCCGACGTCGGTACGCAGGCCGTCCGGCAGAGCGTCGATCCAGTCGCCCCCGCCGACCGCCGCGGCGGCGGCGAGCACCTCCTCGTCGCTCGCCTCCGGTCTCGGATAGCGGATGTTGTCGGCGACGGTGCCGCTGAAGAGGAACGGAACCTGCGGCACCGCGCCGATCTGCCGCCGGTATCCGGCCAGGTCGAGTGTGCGGACGTCGCGATCGTCGATCGTCAGCAGGCCGTCCTGGAACTCGTAGAACCGGGTGATGAGCTTGCTGAGTGTCGACTTGCCCGCCCCGGTGTGGCCGACCAGCGCGACGCTCTCGCCCGCCTCGATCGTGAGGTTGAAGTCCCGAAGGACGGTGTTCTCCGCTTCGTAGCCGAACCTGACGTCTCGGAACTCGATGCGGCCCGCGAGCCTGCCGACCGGCTGGGGGTCGATCTGCACCACCCGGGGTGGCGCGTCGATCAGGGCGAAGACCCGCTCCGAGGCGGACAGGCCCTGCTGGAACTGCGACCAGAACGCGGCGATGGAGGTGAGCGGGAACCAGAAGAGCGCGACGCCCTGGAGGAAGAGGAACCAGTCGCCGCCGGACAGGGTGCCGCCGAGGACGGCGGTGCCGCCCAGCTGGACGAGCGCGACCGTGGCGAGCCCGGCGACGACGAAGAGAACGGGGAAGATGCCGGAGAAGACGAAACCCTGTTTGAGTGTGACCTGGTAGCTCTGCCGGTTGATGGGGCGGAACTCGTCGTAGACCCGCTGCTCCTGGCGGAAGTTCTTGGCGACGGTGATCCCGCCCATGGTCTCCTGCAGGGTGGCGTTCACCCGGCTCAGCGAGCGTTGCGCCTGGCGGGTGCTGCTGCGGGCGACCCGCCGGAACAGCAGGGCGATGCCCATCACGATCGGTGCCACGAGAAGGGTCAGCAGGGCGAGCTCGACGCTGCGCAGGAAGAGTATGGCCGTGACGAAGCCGACCATCAGCACCTGGCTGATCAGGTCCATCGTCAGGGTGGAGACGGTGGCGAAGTCGTCGGTGTCGGAGGTGACCCGGCTGACGATCTTGCCCGACGGGGTCTCGTCGTAGAACGACAGGTCACGCTTGAGTACGGCGTCGAACGCGTCCTCGCGCAGACGCAGGACGACGTCGCCGGTGACCTTCGCGCTGTGCCACTGGCGGACGAAGTTGAACAGCCAGCCGAGCATCCCGGCGATCAGCAGGCCCGCGGTGAGTTGCCACCCCACGTCGGCGATCGTGCCGCCCTCGATTCCGTCCACGCCCCAGCTGACCAGCAACGGAATCGCCGCCTGGCTCAGTGAGAACAGCACGATCATGACGGCGACCAGGATCATCGACCCCAGCTTCGGCCGGAAATAGGACAGGATCCGGCGAAGGAGCTCACGATCGCTGTAGGTGCGGTCGTAGTCCTCGGCGTCGAGGCCGTCCATGAGGAAGCCCATCAGCCCTGCCCTCCCTGCTCGCCCGCGAGGACCACGGCCGGATCGATGGTGTCGCCGGTCACGTCGGCCTCGTCGTAGTGGGCGAAGATCCGCCGGTAGAGGCGGCTCCTGGAGAGCAGCTCGTCGTGCGTTCCGTAGTCGACCAGCTCGCCTCGGCGGAGCAGCAGGACCTTGTCCGCCCACCGGATCTGGGAGAGCCTGTGGGTGATCAGCAGGGTGGTGCGCCCGTCGAGAAGGCGGCCGATGGCCCGCTGGATCCTGTCTTCCGTGGCGGAGTCGATCGCACTTGTCGAATCGTCGAGCACGAGGATCGCCGGATCCGTCAGCAGCGCCCGCGCGATGGCGAGGCGCTGGCGCTGGCCGCCGGAGAGGGTGATGCCGCGCTCACCGATGACCGTGTCGTAGCCGTCGTCGAGCTCGCCGATGAACTCGGCGGCCTGGGCCTCCTCCGCCGCCCGGACGACGGCGTCTCGCTCCACTCGCTGGCCCAGCCCGAAGGCGATGTTCTCGGCGACCGACCGGGAGAAGAGCACGATGTCCTGCTCGATGGTGGAGATCTGGGAGCGCAGCGAGTCGAGGTCCCACTCACGTACGTCCACGCCGTCGACCAGGATCCGGCCCGCGGTGACGTCGTAGATCCGGGGGACCAGCTTGGTCAGGGTGCTCTTGCCGGAGCCGGTCTCGCCGACGATCGCCACGGTCTCGCCCGGCTTCACGGTGAACGTCACGTCGCGCAGCACGGGATCGTCGTCCCCGTAGCCGAACGTCACGTTCTCGAAGACGATCGCCCCGTTGATCGGCGCGGTGTGGCCGTCGTCGGGCTGCCGGAGCTCGGTCTCGGTGTTCATGATGCTCAGGATCCGGCGGGAGGACACGATGCCGATCTGGACCAGCGAGAAGGTGAAGATCGACATGTTGGTCGGGAAGCCCAGCATGCCCATCAGGCCCATGAAGGCGACCAGGTCGCCGATCGTGATGGCACCCGCCGTGTGCAGGTGGAGGCCGTGCCAGAGCGAGCCGGCCATCGCGAAGGCGAAGAGCAGGGTCGGCAGGTAGCGGGCCTGGACCAGGCCGTTGTGGACGAAGGAGTCGCGGTAACGCCGCGCGCGTGTCTGGAACCGCCGCCGCTCCTGGCCCTCCTGCGCGGTCACCTTGATGACCTCGATGCCTCTGACCGCCTCGTTCAGCCCGGCGTTGAGATCGCCGAACTGTTCTCGCATACGGGTCGCCACGGGGTTGAGCCGTCTCATGTAGTGCCGGAGCGCGAAGACGAAGGCGACCGCGAAGACGCCGGGCACCAGCAGCAGTCGAGGGTCGATCGCGGCGATGAAGACCAGGGGCACGAGGCCGGTCAGACCGGAGTCGACGATGAGGTCGACGCCAGGACTGATCATGGTGGAGAGCTGCCGGATGTCGTTGGCCGCCCGTGCCATCAGGTCGCCGACCCGCTGCCTGTTGTGGAAGGTCTGGCTCTTGCCGAGCAGGCTGACGTAGAGCTCGTCCCTGGCGTCCCGCTCCAGTCGCTTGGCGAGGACCTCGCTGGCCAGACGCGCGACGACGTCGAAGAGGCCGCGGGCGAGCACGATCGCCAGCAGCGCCAGCGAGATCATGCCCAGCGCCCGTGCCCCGCCGCCGTCCTCGCTCAGGACGGCGTCGAAGGCGTCACCGGTGAACCCGGGGACCATGGCGTTGAGCACGACCATGATCAGTGATGCGCCGAGGAATCCGACCAGCTGGAGCGGGTGGCGGCGAACATGGGACCAGAGCCAGCGCACCGGCCCCCGCCTGTCATGCGGGCGGTCGGAGACGGAGAACTCCGAACTGCTGGTGGTCACGGGCTCGCTCCCGAGCAAGTCGAGGATGAAAGTCGAACTTGCTTTCTATCACCGGGCGCCGACACTTCCCACGCATTTTCTCACCCCCGCCTGTTGCGGGTCGCGGCCCGCCGACCGGGACCCCGGACCCGGGGGGCGTGTGCCGATCCGGACCTCGGATCCGTGGGGGCGTGTGCCGATCGGGACCTCGGGCACATGGGGGCGAAGTGCCGTCCGCCGTGCTCACACAGCGGGTCGGCGGTCCACCGCCGCCTCGACGGACGTGGACTCGACGACGGCGGACCCGCCGGTCGCGGACTTGACGACCGTGGGCTCCTCGGCCGTGGATTCGCCGGTCGCGGACTCGACGTTCATGGACTCGGCGGACGCGGACAGGTCCGTACGGAGCGCGTACGGCACGAAGACGCACAGCACGGCGATGGCGAGTCCCGTGGCGATGCCGAACACCGCCCGTACCCCCCACAGCTCCGCCGCGACTCCGGCCAGTGCCGCGCCGGCGGGAATCACGCCCCAGCTGAGCATCCGGGACGCGGCGTAGATACGTCCCAGCAACTCCGGCGGCGACAGGTTCTGCCGGATCGTGGCCACCAGGATGCGCCAGATGCTCGACCCGGCGCCGGCGATCACCGCCCCCGCGGCCACAGTCCAGGTCGGCCCGCCCAGCGCCACGGGCGCCACCAGCAGCACGGTCCCCGCGGCGTCGACGATGAGCAGCCTGGCCACCCCGAACCGGCGCCGCAACGGCTCCACCACCGCCGCCGCGAGCAGCCCGCCCACGGCCATCGCCGTCAGCACCAGGCCGTACTGGACCGTGGTGAGGCCGAGCGGGCCGGGGCTCACCGCGTACACGACGAGCAGGGCCGTCGCGACCGCCCAGGGGATGTTCATCACGGCGGTGAAGAGGGTGAGCGTTCGCACCACCGGCTGCCGCCACAGGTATCGGAAGCCCGCGGCCACGTCGCCGTTCCCGGTGGTGCCGGCCTCGGCGGGTGTCCGGCGCAGGACCATCATGGCGATCCCGGCGACGGCGAGGGCGTACAGGAGCGCGCTCGCGCCGGTGGCCAGGGCGAGGGTGAGGCCCGCGAGCAGCCCGGCGAGCGGTGGGCCCGCGAGCTGGTTGGCGATGTTGACGGTCGCCTCGATGCGCGCGTTGGCCCTGCCGCGCCCGGTGGGTTCGACGACCACGGGGATGGTCGAGGTCAGCGCGGTGTCGACCAGGGTCTCGGCCACGCCGAGCAGCACCGCCACGGCGAGGAGCAGGGGCAGCGACAGGGTGCCGGTGAGGTGGCCGAGGGTGAGGCCGGACAGCGCCAGCGCGCGGAACAGGTTCACGCCGCTCAGCAGCATCCGGCGGTCGACCCGGTCGACGATCCAGCCGGCGTGCAGGCCGAAGATCGGCCATGCCAGGGTGAGCGCCGCCGTCACGGCCGCCACCCCGCCGGGGGAGGCGTCGGCGGCGATGGCGAGCAGCGGCAGGACGAACAGCGCCATGCCGTCGCCGAGGTTCGCGGCACCGGTGCCGAACCACAGCGCGTTGAACGGCCGGCCCAGCGAAACGGGGAGGAGGCGCATCCGTTTCTCACCTTTCAAATATGTTTGATCGGTCATAGCGTGGCCGATGGCACCTAACCTGTCAACAGACTTTGATCGGTGAGATACTCATGCCA
This sequence comes from Streptosporangium sp. NPDC006930, assembly GCF_040635605.1. Lineage (NCBI taxonomy): Bacteria > Bacillati > Actinomycetota > Actinomycetes > Streptosporangiales > Streptosporangiaceae > Streptosporangium > Streptosporangium sp. NPDC006930. Next base: position 70,115 of record NZ_JBEYID010000009.1, read on the forward strand.
TGACTGCCGTCGAGCTGGTTGGAAACGCGCTGTGCCTGGACTTCGCGAACACGGTCAACGCCCGTCCGGTGGCCGGGCGAGACTGGTTGGGCACGCCGGATGAGGCAGTGACCTGGGCCGCGGCGGCGGGGCGTCCGATCGAGGAGCCGGACGGGCTCGCGGCGGCCCTGCCGGACGCCCGCGAGCTGCGTGAGGCGGTGTTCCGGGTGTTCCGGCCCCTCACGCGGGGGGAGCGGGCGCCGCGACCGGATCTGGACACCGTCGTCGCGCTGCACGGTGACGGCATCGCCCGTGGCCGGCTGGAGGAGGCCGACGAGAAGTTCCGGTTCTCCTGGGGGGCACCGCGTACGGCGCGAATCCTGCTCTGGGAGGTCGCGGCCTCGGCGGTCGAGCTGCTCACCCATGGGCCGTTGGACCGGCTTGGCGAGTGTCCTTCGTGCTGCTGGTTGTTCCTGGACGTCAGCAAGAATCGTCGCCGCCGGTGGTGCAGCATGGCGACGTGCGGCAGCCGCGACAAGTCGCGGCGCTACTACGCGGGGCGCTCCTCCTGAGGTTCTTGGGTCTTGGGGCTCGAGCCTGGGACTCCTGGGTTCGAAGGGCTCGGGCGGGAGGGGCCGGCCCGGTGGGTCTCGGTTCGCCGGAGCCTCGGTCCGATGGGGCCCGGTCCGGCGGGGCCTGAAGGTCGGTCGCGGGTCTCGCGGGTCTCGCCGGGCCCGGTCAGGTTGGCCGACATCCGCGTCAGGACGTCGATCGTGGCCAGATACTCCTCGGCGCTGATTCCCTCGGTGAGGCGGGCGCGGTCGGTGTCCACCCGCCGTCGCAACTCTTCGTGCGCCCGGATCCCGGCGGTGGTGAGGGAGAGCCGCTCCGCTCCTTCCAGCCAGCCCCGCTCGCGCAGACCGTCCACGAACGGGCGCAGGGAGGGGAACCGGTCGTCGAGGAAGGGAGCGAGGGCGGTGTCGAGGCCGGCGAGGGTGGGGGAGTCGACGGCGACGACGTTCAGCACCTGCCAGTGGCGGCGGGTCAGCCCTTGGTCGGCGAGGAGGTCGTCGAGAGAACTCTCGACGAGGCCGTGGAGGTGCTTGATCCAGTAGCCGATGGGACGCCTCTGGCCGGTGATCCGGGAGGTGTTCACGGTGCCGCCTCTCCCTGCTTCTCGATCTTCGGTAAATACATGTTCTTTGACAATAACATGTATTAATGCATGTATTATCGAGAGATGGAAGACCCTCAGGTGGCCGCCGTCGAACGGGCGATGGTGGCGATCCGGCGCAGCCAGACCCGCCGAGCCCTCCAGCGCCTCGCGGGTGACGTCGAGCTCGACCCCGCGCTCTTCGGGGTGATCGACGCCGTGGAGGAGGAAACGGAGGCCGCGACGGTGACCTCCGTCGCGGGCCGGATGGGCGTCGACCAGCCCCGTGCCAGCCGCCTGGTGGCCAGGGCCGTCGAGGCGGGGCTGGTTCGCCGGGTGACCGACCCGGCCGACGGCCGCCGCAGCACGTTGGAACTCACCGAACTGGGCGTCGGGCACGCCGAGCGGGTCCATCGCTTCCGCCGCGAGATCTTCGACGCGGCGATGCGTGACTGGTCCGAGCGGGAAAGGAAGGAGTTCGCCCGCCTGCTCACGGCCTTCGTCGCGGAGCTGGGCCGACGCCACAGGGAAGGCTGACCGCGCTGACCCTGCTGACCCCGCTGACCGCGCGACGGCGCGGGAAGGGGCTTCGCTGGGAAGGGGACCAATCCGCCGTCCCGAGGCAACCTGATCGGTGGGATACGCATGGAGCAGGCATGCAGTCTGAGATCAGGAGTGTGGTGGAGAAACCGCCGCCGGAGCCTCACGCGGCGGCCGCTCCGGCCGACACCGTCGTCACCGATTTGTTCATGACCCACCGTCTCGGCCTCGTCCGCTTCGCCTTTCTGCTGGTGGGGGACCGGGAGACGGCCGAGGATGTCGTGCAGGACGCCTTCGCGGCGATCCACCGCCGGTGGAGCCGGTTGACCGATCACGACCAGATGCTCCCCTATCTGCGGACGGCGGTACTCAACGGTTGCCGCATGGTCCACCGGCGCCGGATGATCACTCGGCGTTTTGGCGGTGATCGGAAAGTGCCGTTCTGGTCCGCGGAGACCGAGGTGTTGCTGGGGGAGACCCGGCGAGAGGTGTTCCTCGCCGTTCGAGCACTGCCGCGCCGTCAGCGTGAGGCGGTGGTGCTGCGCTACTACCTCGACCTGTCGGAGGGGGAGATCGCCGATGTGATGGGGGTCAGCCGCGGAACGGTGAAGTCGTCCACGTCCCGAGCCCTCAGGACGCTCGCCACGAAACTGGAGGAGGACCGATGACCCCGCAGACCGAAGACCGGCTCCGCGACGCCTTTGCCGCCGGTGCCGAGCTGGTGAGCGCCGAGACCCTGCGCCCCGCCGACCAGGCGGTACGACCGAGGGCCACTCGTCGCCTTCCTGGTTCTCTTCGTATGGCTCCGCTGCTGGCCGCCCTGGCGGTCGTGGTGGTGAGCGTCGCCGTCGGGACCGGGTTGCGCGGTTCGGGTGCGGTACAACCCGTGACGGAAGGTCCGCCCGGCCCCGGCTTCCTCCTGGTCGCGAGGAACGACGGGTTGATGGTCCGCGACGCCCACAGCGGTAAGGTCACCGACCGGGTTGTGATGCCGCGATCCCCGGAAGGGAGCACCCGGGGTGTGCGCGGCGGATATCTGCTCGCCGGAACCGGAGAAGGCAGAACGTTCTACGTCGCCCAGAGCGTGCTGTCCCGTCAGACGGCGGTGAGCACCACGTGGTTCTACCGGATACGGATCGACGAGCGCGGGAGGGTCGCGGAGTTGGCGCGCGACGTGATCTCCCCTGTGACAGGTACGGCCGCGTCATCCCTCGCCGTCACGGACGACGGCACCCGACTGGCCTACAGCGTCGACGGCGAGGTGTGTGGCAAGGACAAGACGCTGCGCTTCTGCCCCGGTGCCCGGCTCACGGTCGTCGACCTGCCCACCGGGAAGACGCGTACCTGGACGACGAACGCCACCGGAGACCTTTGGAGCCTGTCGTGGGCGGCCGACCGCCGCACGCTGGGCTTCGTGACCATGTCGCAGGCCCGGGTCCTTGACACGACCGCCGCCGGTGACACGCTCAAAGCCGGCCGGACGGTGGTTCAGGGGGTGGATGCCCCGGATGCCGCGACGATCAGCCCAGACGGTCACAGGATGCTGGTCGGCCGCAGGTACCCGTCCGACGGCCGGGGACCGCACCGTTACACGATCGAGGAGTACTCCGTCGTGGACGGCCGGAAGATCGGCACGCTGTTCGGCGCGGAACACGCCGGCAGGAGCATTCCGCGGTGGAAACTGTTCCAGTACGACGCCACCGGGCGCCACCTGCTCTTCACGGGAAACTTCTACCCGCTGAGCAGGCTGGACGAGAACGGACAGGTGACTGTCCTCGTTCGTCAGGAGCCCTTGGACTCCCTCGGGGCCTCGCAGGAGATGTTGGCGGCCTGGTAGCGACGGTCCGTCCCGACTCATGATCGCAAACCGCGCCGACCCACCTGGAGGGGGCGACTGAGAACCGGGTGACGGAGAAACCTCGTCGGTCACGGCAAGGGACGACGTAGCGCCTCCCGGCGGGCTCCGGTGCACCGGGTCACCGCCGGGAGGCGCTGGATCAGTTCGTCACCTGGAGGTCACTGCCAGCTGTCCAGTCGGCAGCCGTCGGTGGTCTTGCCGTTGTTGCAGTGGTTGAGCTGGAGGGCGTCGAGCTGGTAGACGAAGGTCTGGCCGGCGGGGCTGACCACCGAGATCTGGACGCTGGTAGCTCCGGTCGGGGCGGTCGCCCTGTGCCGGTATTCCGTCCAGGTGCTGGTCAGCGCGGTGGTCGGACCGTCACTGGTGGAGATCAGGGTATTGGACGAGTTGTACCACGACAGGCGCAGTTTCACGTTGCCGGAGGTGGCGGTGGTCATCTTGGCGAAGAACTTGTAGGTCTGGCCGGCGGTCACCGCGGGTTTGCGGGTGACCGATACGACGCCGTCGGCGTGCGACTGCACGTTCATGGTGAGCGACCGGCGGCCGTCGTAGTGCTTGGCCGAGATCTGTGACGTCGGGCCGGGCGGGGTCACCTGGATCCAGCCGCCGCCCGAGACGCTGAACCCGGTCGGGGCGGCGTACGGCGCGTCGGCCTCGACGGTGCGTTCCTGCGCGGTCAGCAGGTCGTTGCTGTAGCCGATGTCGCAGCAGGTGGGGGTGGTGAAGTAGGGCCAGGCCGCGACGTTCACCTTGCGGGTGTCACCGGCCTCATTGCCGGTGTAGAAGGTCGCCGTGGTCTCGCTCGGGTCGTAGTAGTTGTTGAAGTCATGGTCCAGCTGCCAGTCGGAGGTCTGGCTGGACATGACGTCGGGATAGCTGAGGTAGTTGACGGTCTCGGTGACCTTGGGATGGTCCACGTAGAAACTGTCCGCGCCGAGGTGGATCAGTTCGTGCAGCAGGGTGGCGCTGGACCATTCGTCGGCGGTCGCCGCGCACGTCGTCGTGCACCAGGCGGTCGCGGTCCCGTTGAAGTCCTCGAACACCACGTACTTGCGGTTGGCGTTGTCGTATCCCGCCGTGCCGAGATCATCGGTGATCTTGTCCACCGTGGTCTCGCCGCCGATCACGCCGGCCTCGATCTTCTCCGGTATCACCAGCGCGCGGGCGTAACCGGAGTAGGTGCTGGTGTCGTAGCCGGTGCGGCAGCTCAGCTTCAGGTGCTGGTCGTAGTCGGTGGACTCGTCCAGCTCCAGGTCCATCCGGTCGACCAGCTTGGCGATCTGCTCGACCTGGGCCTCGTAGTTGTTCCCTCCGCCGTCGTGCCAGGCGTAGATCACCTGGATGGCCGGGGTGCTCCCGCTCGCGTCCTTGGGGTCGGACAGCGTCGTGGTGCAGCCACGCTTGGGCACGTTGGCGTCCACCGGCAGTGTGTACGGACCGGTGGGTTCGTTGATGTACGGCGGCGCGAATGCGGCCACCGGACTCGCCATCGCCAGAACGACGAGTCCCCCCGCGGCGATCGCCGACATGATGCGACGCAGTTTCAATGACAAAGGTGCTCCTCCCGTTGAGAACCCATGATCGGGAGAGTAATCAGCACCGCTGACGAAACAAATACCTCATTGCAAACATTTTCAGACTTATGAATAAACGTACAGTCTTGCTCTGGTATCGGATTGGCCGTAACTAAAAGTGTAATACCGATAATGGTTCCGCTTGACATCTTTTTCTGACAAAAATCCCGATAGGGAACCTTAAGTGGATTCAATGATGCGTGTCCACAAAAGGATGGTTTGTGCATTTTGCGCCATATGGCGGAGTCGACGGACCGATAGGGGGTCCCGTGGCAAACAGCGAAAACCCAACGGATATGGCTCTGAGCTGGGGTTGCCGAGGGTTTTTCAGGAAGGTTGTTGATCTCCTCGGCTACATCCCCAATGCCCCCTGGAGATTCCGCAGGCGGCGTTGCTGCGGTTGGCGGGCCAGATGGCGGTGTTCCCCGGGATGCTGGAGGCATACGACCGGTCGACGTGGAAGCGGCCACCCGGAGGGGCTCTCGACGGAGGGAGACGGGATGCTCGTCCGCGAACGCGGCGGGGGCCCACGCGGGATCCCGTACGGCTCGGCGGCGATGTGTCTCGGGAAGAGTTCACCGGCTCACGAGAACTGGGGCGATCTGCTCGCCGTGGGCATGACGACCGGATCGTCAGGCCGTACCGGCTGGAATCGGGATGCCGGACCTGAAACCGGCATGTAGCCTGCGCGGGGACTTGGAAAGAGGGAAGCGCAGTGGCACATGTTGAGGTCGGGCATCTGACGTACGTTCTGCCGGATGGGCGGCCGCTGCTGGACGATGTGTCCTTCCGGGTCGGCGAGGGGGTCAAGGCGGCGCTCGTCGGGCCCAACGGGGCGGGTAAGACGACGCTGATGCGGCTGATCGCGGGCGACCTGCAGCCGGTCGACGGGAGTGTCGCCAGCTCCGGTGGCCTGGGCATCATGCGGCAGTTCATCGGCAGCATCCGCGACGGCAGGTCCGTCCACGACCTGCTGGTCAGCGTCGCCCCGCAGCGTGTTCGGCAGGCGGCCGAGCAGCTTGAGGCCGCCGAGCTCGTGATGATGGAGCGCGAGGACGAGAAGGCGCAGATGCGCTACGCGCAGGCCATCACCGACTACACCGACGCGGGCGGCTACGACATCGAGGTGCTCTGGGACACCTGCACGATGGCCGCCCTCGGCATGCCGTACGACGACTGCAAGTATCGCGAGGTCAACACGCTGTCGGGCGGTGAGCAGAAGCGGCTGGTGCTGGAGGCGCTACTGCGAGGGCCCGACCAGACGCTGCTGCTCGACGAGCCGGACAACTACCTGGACGTGCCGGGCAAGCTCTGGCTGGAGCGGGCGCTGCGCGAGACGGCCAAGACGGTGTTGCTGGTCAGCCACGACAGGGAGCTCCTGGCCAACGCGGCCGACCGGATCATCACCGTCGAGTCCGGCAACATCTGGGTGCACGGCGGAGGGTTTCGTACGTACGCCCAGGCGCGCAGGGAGCGCAACGAGCGTCTCGACGAGCTGAAGAAGCGCTGGGACGAGGAGCACGCCAAGATCAAGCGCCTGGTCCTCATGCTGAAGCAGAAGGCCAAGTACATGGACACCATGGCCGCGGCGTACCACTCGGCCCAGACCAGGCTGCGCAGGTTCGAGGAGGCCGGGCCGCCGGAGGCGGCGCCCAAGGAGCAGTTCATCAGCATGCGGCTCAAGGGCGGCCGGACCGCGAAGCGGGCGGTGATCTGCGAGAAGCTGGAGCTCACCGGCCTGATGAAGCCGTTCGACCTGGAGATCTGGTACGGCGAGCGGGTCGCGGTGCTGGGTTCCAACGGCTCGGGCAAGTCACACTTCCTGCGTCTGATCGCCGGGGAGGAGGTCGGGCACACCGGTGTGGCCAGGCTCGGCGCACGGGTCGTCCCCGGCCATTTCGCCCAGACGCACGCACGCCCCGAGCTCATCGGCCGGACGCCCTGCGAGATCGTCATGACCGAGCACGCCCGGCTCAAGAACGAGGCGATGAAGGTGCTGTCGCGCTACGAGCTGGCCGGGACCATCGCCGAGCAGCGCTTCGAGACGCTCTCCGGCGGCCAGCAGGCGAGGTTGCAGATCCTGCTGCTCGAACTGTCGGGCACCACTCTGCTGCTGCTGGACGAGCCGACCGACAACCTCGACCTGGCCAGCGCCGAGGCTCTCCAGGAGGGGCTGGACGCCTTTGACGGGACCGTGGTCGCCGTCACCCACGACCGCTGGTTCGCCGATGACTTCGACCGGTACCTGGTCTTCGGCGCCGACGGAAAGGTCTACGAATCATCCGAACCGGTATGGGACGAGGCCAGAGTGGTCCGGCAGAGGTAAAGACTCCGGCCGTTTCCGGCGTGTCCAGGTGGGCGGGGGGCCGCAGGCCGGTTATCACGGCTAGGTGACGCACAGCACCCGAATCGTCGGCGCCCTCGCCCTCCTCCTCATCGGATGCGCCGGATGCACCGAAGACGAGGAGACGAAGCAGGCCGCCGCGCTCCAACCGCTCGCGGTCAGGGAGCAGGCTTCCTCCATCGTCAAGGGTGACGATGGGTATGTGGTGAATTGGGCAGGAGTGCTCGCCAACACCAACCCGTGGCACTTCGGCGAGCACGTCGTGGCCACCGTGGTGGCCAAGAACTCCCAGGGCAAGGAGGTCGTCCGGCTCGAACAACCGCTGGACGCCGTACCCCCCGCGGGGACGCTCCCCTTCACCGGCCAGGCGGTGGCCCAGGACAAACCGGCCACCGTGAGCATCACGTACCGTCCGGCGCACTGGCACCAGGCGGGCCGGATCGTCTCGGCGTTCCAGCCCTTCCCGATCCGCGAGGTGCTGACCGACCGCACCGCCGACGGCGACTACCTCGTCACCGGCTACGTCGGCACCCCGTACGTGATACCGGCCCGCAGCCTGGCCGTCACCGCGCTCCTGCGCGACAAGCGGGGCAAGCTGCTCGGCGGCGGGAGCACGTTCGTGGACAACGTCCAGGCGGGGCAGAAGCGCCGGTTCATCATGCAGATCAAGAGCGTCCAGAACACCCGCGACATCGCCTCCGCCGAGGTGAGCGCGCGCACCTGGGGATCGAGCAGCCGTCCCTTCGAGCAGCTCGCACTCGGCGGTTCCCTGCCTCTGAACACGGTCAAGCCGAAGATGCCCCCGTTCGCCAAGGACCGGGGCAGGCAGGCGCCCCTCGCGGGTGCCGGCCGTCCGTGAGTGATCGCCGAACGCTCTGACCGGCCCGTGGCCGTTCGTCGGTGATCGCCGAAGGCTCGTCATCGTTCGACTGTGGTCGTTCGTCCGTGGTCGTTCGTCCGTGATCGTCGGATGTTCCGGCCGTCCGCCCGTGGTCGTCCGTCCCTGACCGCGGGGCCGGACGCCCGCGGTCGGGCGACCTTCCCCAGTGCTCCGATATGCACGAACAATTCGGGTCATATAGCAATTCTTTGGTATTTATGATTGTCATTCACGTCGAATTCTTACTTGATTCGATGACATTTTAAAGACAATCGAAGTTGCCGTCCGTGAAGTGCTGCATCCACGGTTACTCGGCGCTTACCTTCGATTACATGACTGACGGTGCCCTGGTCGCAGCGCTGTGTGCGAGGAGTCCCGGAGCCCTCGCCGATCTCTACGACTCATACGCGGAAAGCGTCTACCGATACTGCCGTTCAATGCTCGCCACCTCCGGCGCCGCCGAGTCGGCACTCCTCGACACCCTCGTCGCCGCCGAGGCCCACATTCACGCGCTCACCGACGCCCGTCGGCTGGAGGCGTGGCTGTACGCACTCGCTCGGGGGGAGTGCGTACGGCGTGATCTCGACGAGGGGCACGGCTCGCAGGACCCCGCCCCGGTGGTCGCCGCCGGAGACGACGCGGACCTGCGGGTGATGGCCTGGAACGCCACCCGGAGCCTGTCGCCCGACGACCGGGAGATCCTCGACCTGAGCTGCCGCCACGGCTTCGGCCCCATCGACCTCGCCGCGGTCCTGGGTGTCACCCCCAAGGTCGCGGGCGCGCTGTACGAGTCGGCGAGGGAGCGCCTGCGCGACGTCGTCACCGCGGAGGTCCTCGTCCGCAAGGGGCCCTACGACTGCGCGAGCCGGGCCCGCATGCTGACCGGTTTCGGCGGCGAGCTCACGCCGGAGGCGCGCGAGCGGGTCATCCGTCACGTGAACCGCTGCGACACCTGCGCCCCACACCGGGTCAGGCAGGTCTCCGCGGCGAAGGTCTACGACCTGCTCCCCCTCGTCGCGTTGCCGCCCACGCTGCGCGCGTGGGTGATGAGTCACTTCACCGACCCCGAGCGGGTCCCCTACCGGCGCGACGTCGCCGATCGGGCCGGCCCTCTCGACGGTGCCGGGTTCCCCGTCGACAGGGTTCGCGGGAGCCGTCGCAGGCCCTACGTGCTCGCCGGCGCGGCTGCGGTCGCCGCGATGACGGCGCTGGCCCTGGTCCTGGTCCAGACGGGGATCGGGCCGCAGGGCACGGGGTCCGGTGTCGCCTCGGACGCGTTCCCGGCGGTGCTGGAGCCTTCGGACTCCTGGAGACCAGGAGAATCCCGGCGAGAAGGCGCGCCCGTGACGTCGGAACCCGTCGGGGAGGGGGCGGCCGTCGAGCGGATCGGATCGCTCGGGGTGACGGAGCCGGTCAGTGCCACCGGACCCGAGCTGCGGAGCGACCGGCGGCCGGGAGCACCGGACCCGACCGGCCACCGGGGGGAGAGCGGGTCTCGGCAACCGGGTGACGAACCTCCGGGCGAAGGGCCACCCGGTCCGGTCGATGACGGGTCGTCCGGCGAAGGGGCATCCGATGACGGATCGCCGGATGATGGAGCGGTCGACCGTCCGGCCGCTCCTGCGGAGAACCCGGCCCTGCCCTCTCCACCCCTGTCGCCGGTGCCGCCGGGGTCCCCCGGGATCGGCACGCCGGACAGGCACCACCCGTCCCGTGATCACCACGGACACTCCCCCCGCCGCTGCCGAACTCCTCATCGGCCGGCGAACCCGGCGAACCCGGCGAACCCGGCGCCCCCGTGGACGGCCCCAGGCTCTCCCCAGGAGGACTCGGCACCTCCGCGGGCGAATCCAAGGTCACCGGGCGACGTGACAGGCCCGAGGGGAGGGCGCAGGCCTCCGCGCGCGGCCCCGACACCTCGGCGGACCGACCCGAGACCTCCGCGAGCCGAACCCGGACCTCCGCGAGCGGATCTCCGGCCGCCGTTCACCCATCCGCGACGTTCGCCTGCCAACCCAGACCGCCCGACGTCCGGCCAGGGGCGGATCCCTGACGATTCCCGGCCCGCGTCCACCGGTCCTGGGCGGTCCTTGGAGGGTCCGGAACGGATCTCGACCAGCGCGGATCGCGAGCGGACAGACGTTCGGCGGGAAAACCGTCGCGCATTCGTCGTACAAGGCGCCGGGCGTGAAGATTCGGGGGCCGGGACCCCTGACGGTGGGGATAGTGTGGCGGGCGATGACTACGGTGAGTGAGCGACATGTGTGTGAAGAGTGACGAACGGGAATGCTGAGGTAGGCCGCCTGGCATGCGGTGACGCGTCGCGTCGCGCCGCGTCGCGCGGACAAGACCGCGACACGTGGCCAGACCGCGCAGAGGCGGTGACAAGGGGGACTCCGGGGGGAGACGCATGCATTCAGTCAGACGGCGCCGTCATGCCGCCGCGGTGGCGGGCCTCGCCTGTTGCCTGATCGCCGGGCCGGGGCTCCCCGCCGGCGCTGTTCCCGGCCGGCCGGGACCGGCCGACGACGCCGTACGGGGCGGCGTACCGGCTCCGTCGGCGGGTGAGGTCGCCGAAGCGCGGGCCGTCGCCCGCGAGCGAGGTGAGAGGCTCGGCGCGACCACGGTTCAGGTCGCCGAGGCGCAGGCCAGGCTGGAGGAGCTGGTCGCCGAGGCGGAGCGCCTCGTCGAGTCGTACAACGGGGAGCTGGTCAAGACGGCTCGCGCCAAGGAGCTCGCGGAGCAGGCGGCGGAGCGGGCGAGGACGGCGGGCCTGGAGGTCGGGGAGGCCCGTGAGGCGGTGGCCGCGATCACCGCTCAGAGCTACGGCGGTCTGGACATCACCCAGCCCATGGTGGCGATGATGACCGACAGCGGCGGCCCCATGGACGACGGCTATCTGCGTCGGGCCAGCATCCTGGCCCACATGGGCGGGGGGCAGGCGGAGACGCTCAAGCAGCTGCGGGACGCCCAGGAGGTCTTCGCGATCCTCAAGGCGCAGGCGGACGACGCCTACACCGAGCGACAGGCGGCGCAGGCGAGGGCCGAGGAGGCGAAGCTCGCCGCCGAGGAGGCCGTCGCCGAGCAGGTCGAGGAGACCCGGCGGATCAAGGAGGAGCAGGCTCGGCTGGAGAGGCTGGCCGACGAGGCGCGCGACGCCGCCGACCTGCTCGCCAGGAGGCGCGAGGCGGCCCTGGAGCAGGCCAGAATCGCGAGGGAGAGCGCCGAGCGCGCTCGACAACAGGCCGCCGCGGTGCGCCGAGAGGCGGCGCGGATGGCGGTGGCCTCGGGAGAGCCCGCTTCGCGCTGGGCGCTCAATGTGACGGCCGGTTCCGCCAGGGGCGACATCGCCGCCGACTGGGCGCTCACCCAGCTCGACAAGCCGTACGTGTGGGCGGCCGCCGGGCCGTCCGCCTACGACTGCTCGGGGCTGACCATGCGGGCCTGGGAGCGGGTGGGGGTCGCCCTGGACCACTGGACCGGCACCCAGTGGACCGCGGGCCCGCACGTGCGGCTCAGTGAGCTCCAGCGGGGTGACCTGCTCTTCTACGGGCAGATCACGAGCGATCCCGGAGACATCCACCATGTGGGGATCTACGTCGGCCGAGGGCTGATGGTGCACGCCCCGCAGACGGGTGACGTGGTGAGGGTCGCGCCGATGTGGCGCAGCGATCTTGTCGGCGCGACCCGTCCCGCGTGACGACCGGCCAGAGGACGATCGGCTGAGAGGTGACCGTTCGGAGGGTGACCGGTCAGGGAGTGACTGTTCAGGGGGGCGAACCGTCGGGGAGTGTGAGTCGGTCAGAGGATGATCGGTCAGAGGGCGAACGGTTGGAGAGCGGGCTGAGGACCGGGTAATAATCCGGTCAAGGATCAGTGCTTTCCGTGGGTGTCGTCCTTGGCGCGCTTGATGGAGCGGACGATCTCCTCTTCCGCCTCCACCCTGCCGACCCAGTTGGCGCCCTCGACCGACTTGCCGGGCTCCAGGTCCTTGTAGACCTCGAAGAAGTGCTGGATCTCCAGGCGGTCGAACTCGGGAACGTGGTGGATGTCGCGAATGTGTTCCATCCGGGGGTCGGTGGCGGGGACGCACAGAACCTTGTCGTCGCCGCCCTTCTCGTCGGTCATACGGAACATGCCGACCGCCCGGCACTTGATCAGGCAGCCGGGAAAGGTCGGCTCCTGGAGAAGCACCAGGGCGTCGAGAGGATCACCGTCCTCGCCGAGGGTGTCTTCGATGAAGCCGTAGTCGGCGGGATACTGCGTGGAGGTGAAGAGCATGCGGTCGAGCCTGATGCGGCCTGACTCGTGGTCCACCTCGTACTTGTTCCGTTGCCCCTTGGGAATCTCAACGAGAACGTCGAACTCCACCGCGTTTCCTCCACTCAACCCCCCGGGCACCCCCGGTTGGGCGTTAATGTCTCGTAGGCGTTTTATGCCTTTTGGATACGGATGATGAGAGGACGGCGACGGTAATGCGGCGTGAGCGGTGGGTGGCCTTGGTCACTCTCGTCCTGCTGCAGGTTTTCGTCGTCGCGGCCGGGGCGCACCTGCTCGCCAGTGGTGTGCTGGTCGCGGGTGAGCCTGAGACGGTCGTCGTGTCGGCCAAGCCGCCTCCCGTCCCGGTCATCACCGCGGGTCCGGTGCTGGCTGCGGGGGGGAGCGGCCCTCTCCCCGCCAAGGGTACTTTGGCGGGGCGGCTGACCGAGGCGCTGGGTGACCCCGCGCTGGGACGAAGTGTCGGGGCCGCGGTTCTCGACGCGGAGACGGGCGCCCTGCTCTTCGACAGCGGGGCCGCCACGGGCATCACCCCCGCCTCCACCACCAAGGTCGTCACCGCGGTCGCGTCGATGGCCTCGCTGGGACCCGACGCCAGGCTGAGCACCCGCGTGGTGCGGGGATCCTCGCCGGGCTCGATCATCCTCGTCGGGGGCGGTGACCCCACCCTGGCGAGTCCCAAAACGGCGGCGAGCCCGGTCTACCCCCGGCCCGCCTCGCTCGCCGTCCTCGCCGCACGCACCGCCAGGGCGCTCAAGGAGGCCGGGGTGTCCAAGGTGACGGTCGCCTACGACGACTTCCTCTACACCGGGCCGCGCACCGCCGCCACGTGGAAGCCCGGCTACGTGCCCGAGGGGAGCGTCGCCCCCGTCACGGCGCTCATGGTCGACGAGGGCCGGGTCTCGCGGGGAAGCGACCAGCGGGTCTCCGACCCCTCCCGCACGGCGCACGGCGCGTTCGTGTCGCTGCTGTCGAAGTACGGGATCACGGTCTCCAAGTCCGCCAGACGGTCCAAGGCCCCGGCGGGCGCACAGGAGATCGCGAGGGTCGACTCCGCGCCGGTCTACGCCCTGGTCGAGCGGGCACTCACGCTCAGCGACAACGACCTGTCGGAGGCGCTGGCCAGGCATGTGGCGATCAAGGAGGGGGAGCCGGCCTCCTTCGAGGGCGGCGCCGCGGCCGTCGGCAAGGTGCTGACCAGGCTCGGCGCGGCGAAGGGTGTGCTGGTGTTCGACGGCAGCGGGCTGTCGCCGAAGAACCGCATCGCCCCCGAGGCGCTCGCCCGCCTGGTCGCGGCGGCGGCCTCCCCGGCCAACCCCGGCCTGCACCCGATCATCAGCGGTATGCCGATCGCCGGCTTCAGCGGCACCCTCGGGCACAGGTTCGACAAGCTCCACTCCGCCTACGGGCTGATCCGCGCCAAGACGGGCACCCTCGACGGGGTCAACACGCTGGCGGGCATGACCACCACGCGGGGCGGACGCATGGTGACCTTCGCCTTCATGGCGGACAAGGTCCCGCCCGGCTGGGGCAAGGCGGAGGCGGCCCTCGACAGGCTCGCCGCCGCGGTCGCCGCCGGTTGATCACAGGTTCCGGGTGCGCGACTCGGGGGGAGAGCACGTACGGTGGACGGTATGCAGGTGATCGACTGGGATCTTGCCGTAGCGACCGGAACGCGCCTGGTGCGCCCCGGGCCGCAAGTGAGCCGAGAGGAGGCCCGGCAGGCCGTCGCCGACTTACGGCGGCTCTCGCGCGAGGCCGAGGGGCATGTCCGCGAGTTCACCCGAATCGACACCGAGACCGCGCCGCAGACCGCGACCGTCGTCGACAGACCGGGTTGGATCAAGGCCAACATCGACGGGTTCCGGGTGGTGCTCGAGCCGCTCACCGAACGGATGGCGGCGAGGGGCAGCCAGGCGCCGGCGATCGTGGGCGCCGTGGGTTCACGCATCACCGGGGTCGAGGTGGGCGCGGTGCTGGCCTTCCTCGCCTCCCGCGTCCTGGGGCAGTACGAGCTGTTCCTGCCGCCCGACCCGACAGGCCAGGCGCCCACGGGGCGCCTCACGCTGGTCGCGCCCAACATCGTCCACGCCGAGCAGGAACTCAACGTCAACCCGCGTGACTTCCGCCTCTGGGTCTGCCTGCACGAGGAGACCCACCGGGTGCAGTTCACCGGTGTCCCCTGGCTGCGCGAGTACGTCAGGTCGCAGACGACCGACTTCCTGCTCGCCTCCGACATCGACCTGCCCGCGCTGCTTGAGCGGCTGCGCTCGGCCGCCGGCACGTTCACGGACGTCGTCAGGGGCGGTGAGGGCAACCTGATCGACGCGATCCAGACGCCCGAGCAGAAGGTGATCCTCGACCGGCTCACCGCGGTGATGACCCTGGTCGAGGGGCACGGCGACTACGTGATGGACGCGGTCGGCCCGTCGGTGGTCCCCTCGGTCGCCGACATCCGCGCCAAGTTCCACCACCGTCGCGAGGGCGGGTCCCGTCTCGACCGCACGGTCCGAAGGCTGCTCGGCCTCGACCTCAAGATGAAGCAGTACGCCGAGGGCTCCGCCTTCGTCCGCACGGTCGTGGGACAGGTGGGCATCGACGGCTTCAACAAGGTCTGGTCCTCGCCGGAGACGCTCCCCACCCAGGATGAGATCTCCAATCCCACGCGCTGGATCGCCAGGGTGAACGGCACTCCGGCCATCCCCGCCGGGGGTGCCGTCGGCTGACCGGCAGGGCGGACAATGGCGGGCATGGGTCCGCATCCCGCCGTCGCCGACGTCCGACGCGCCGTACGGCTCGCACTGGGCGACCTGGAGCCCGGTGCTCTCGTGCTGGCCGCGTGCAGCGGCGGCGCCGACTCCCTCGCCCTGGCCGCCGCGCTGGGCTTCACCGCGCCCCGCGCCGGGCTTCGCGCCGGTCTGCTCAGCGTCGACCACGGCCTGCAGGAGGGCTCGGGCGAGCGTGCGGGCGACGTCGTGCGGCTCGCGCCAGGGCTGGGAATCGATCTCGCCGAGGCGCTGCCCGTCTCCGTCGGCACCTCCGGAGGTCCGGAGGCCGCGGCGAGGCAGGCGAGGTACGCGGCTCTGTCCGAGGCGGCGGAACGCCTCGGAGCGGCGGCCGTGCTGCTCGGGCACACCAGGGACGACCAGGCGGAGACCGTGCTGCTCGGGCTGGCCAGGGGGAGCGGCACCAGGTCGCTGGCCGGGATGCCCGCGCGGACCGGGATCTATCGGCGGCCGCTGCTGGAACTCGGCCGCGCGACCACCGTCGCGGCCTGCGCGGCGCTCGGCCTGTCCCCGTGGGGCGACCCGCACAACCTCGACCCGCGCTACACCCGGGTCCGGGTCCGCGAGCGGTTGCTGCCCGCCCTGGAGGACGAGCTCGGCCCCGGTGTCGCCGAGGCGCTCGCCAGGACCGCGTCCCTGTGCCGCGACGACGCCGACGCGCTCGACGCGTGGGCCGGGGAGGTCTACGCCCGCGTCGCCGTGAGGGATTGCGCTCTTAGCGATATCGCGACGGTGACGGTGGCCGTACGGGACCTGGAGGATCTTCCCGTCGCGGTGAGGCGGAGGGTGTTGCGCAGGTCGGCGATCGACGCGGGAGCGCCACCGGGCACACTCGCGGCCTCGCACGTCCTCCAGGTCGACCGTCTGGTCACCGCGTGGCGAGGACAGCGGTGCGTAGAGATGCCCGGGGGGGTGAGGGTGGTTCGCCGGTATGACACCCTGATACTCGCCAGACAGCCAGCCAGCCCCGTTTCGTAAGGAAAATCCCAGGTGGACGCAGCTGACATGGGCCGGGACCTCTCGAAGGTCCTCATTCCCGAGGAAGAGCTCCAAGCCAAGATCAAGGAGCTCGCGAGCCGGATAGACGAGGACTACGCGGGACAGGACCTGCTGATCGTGGGCGTGCTCAAGGGCGCGGTCATGGTGATGGCGGACCTGGCCAGGGCCCTGCGCCTGCCCGTGCAGATGGACTGGATGGCCGTCTCGTCCTACGGGGCGGGCACCAGGTCGTCGGGTGTCGTGCGGGTGCTCAAGGACCTCGACACCGACATCGCGGGACGCCACGTGCTGGTCGTCGAGGACATCATCGACTCCGGTCTCACCCTGTCGTGGCTGGTCCACAACCTGAAGTCGCGCAACCCCGCCTCGGTGGAGATCTGCGCCGCGCTGCGCAAGCCCGACGCGATCAAGGTGCCGATCGACGTGAAGTACATCGGTTTCGACATTCCCAACGAGTTCGTGATCGGTTACGGCCTCGACTACGCCGAGCGTTATCGCAACCTTCCCTTCATCGGAACTCTCGCCCCTCACGTATACGGAGCGGGCTGAAAAGTACGCCCTGCGCGAAGTGTGTCATTCACAAACGGGGACATTGCCCATAGCGGCGGGGAACACGGACCTACCTGACGTACGTTGGTAGGGCAAAGCCGGTCTGTCCGCGCGGTGACCCCGCGCGCCATGCCGGTGTACCTTCGGACAACCGAAGAGGTGGCCTCCCGCTGTCTCTGGGTAGTCAGTTGGAGCGGTTAGGGATACCGCGAGCCCCGGGTTCGCCCGGGGTTGCCAGGCTCTGGTCAGGAAGGGACGGGCCCGCCGGGGTTCCGCATCGGATGGATCTCAAGCGATTTACACGTGGGCCACTGCTGTGGATCCTGGGCATCGTCGTTCTGCTCCTTCTCGTCACCACGATGTGGGGCGGTGAGGGCGACTTCGAGAGGCGAGACACCTCACAGATCGTCAGCTGGATCGACGAGGGCAAGGTCTCCAACGCCAAGATCATCGACAAGGACCAGCGCATCGAGGTCACTCTGACCGACAAGAAGCGCTACTACTCCATGTGGGTGACCGGCCAGGGCATCCAGCTCGCCGACAAGCTGCAGACGGCGGAGGCGGCCAACAAGCTGCCCGGCGGATACAACGTCGAGGTGCCCAGGGAGAACTTCCTTCTCGGGCTCCTGGTGAGCTTCCTGCCGATCGTCATCATCGTGCTGATCTTCCTGTTCATCATGAACCAGATGCAGGGCGGCGGCTCCCGGGTGATGAACTTCGGCAAGTCGAAGGCGAAACTCATCACCAAGGACACCCCCAAGACCACCTTCGCCGACGTCGCGGGTGCCGACGAGGCGATCGAGGAGCTCCAGGAGATCAAGGAGTTCCTGCAGGCCCCGGCGAAGTTCCAGGCGATCGGCGCCAAGATCCCCAAGGGCGTCCTGCTCTACGGCCCGCCCGGGACCGGTAAGACCCTGCTCGCCAGGGCCGTCGCCGGTGAGGCCGGGGTGCCGTTCTACTCCATCTCCGGTTCCGACTTCGTCGAGATGTTCGTCGGCGTCGGCGCCTCCCGGGTCCGCGACCTGTTCGAGCAGGCGAAGGCGAACGCTCCGGCGATCATCTTCATCGACGAGATCGACGCGGTGGGCCGCCACCGCGGTGCCGGTCTCGGCGGTGGCCACGACGAGCGCGAGCAGACGCTGAACCAGCTCCTCGTCGAGATGGACGGCTTCGACGTCAAGGGCGGCGTGATCCTGATCGCCGCGACGAACCGGCCCGACATCCTCGACCCGGCGCTGCTGCGCCCCGGTCGTTTCGACCGCCAGGTCACCGTCGACCGCCCCGACCTGGAGGGCCGCAAGGGCATCCTCAAGGTGCACGGCCGCGGCAAGCCCTTCGCCGAGGGCGTCGACCTCGACATCATCGCCCGCAGGACGCCCGGTTTCACCGGTGCCGACCTGGCCAACGTGATCAACGAGGCCGCGCTGCTCACCGCGCGGGCCGACCAGAAGCTGATCACGATGGAGCTGCTCGAGGAGTCCATCGACCGGGTGATGGCCGGTCCCGAGCGCAAGTCGCGCCTCATGTCGGACCAGGAAAAGAAGATCATCGCGTACCACGAGGGCGGACACGCCCTGGTCGCGCACGCGCTGCCCAACTCCGACCCGGTCCACAAGATCACGATCCTGTCCCGCGGACGCGCCCTCGGCTACACGATGACGCTGCCGATGGAGGACAAGTTCCTCGCGACCCGCTCGGAGATGCTGGACCAGCTCGCGATGCTCCTCGGTGGCCGTACGGCAGAAGAGCTCGTCTTCCACGAGCCCACCACCGGCGCCTCCAACGACATCGAGAAGGCCACCTCCATCGCCCGCCGCATGGTCACCGAGTACGGCATGAGCGAGCAGCTCGGCGCCCGCAAGTTCGGCAGCGGCAACGGTGAGGTCTTCCTCGGCCGCGAGATGGGCCACGAGCGCGACTACTCCGAGAAGATCGCCTCCACGATCGACGAGGAGGTCCGCCGCCTCATCGAGTCCGGCCACGACCAGGCCTGGGAGATCCTCGTCGAATACCGCGACGTGCTCGACAACCTGGTGCTTGAGCTGATGGAGAAGGAGACCCTCTCCCGCGACCAGGTCCTGCAGATCTTCGCCCCGGTCGTCGTCAGGGAGAAGAGGCCTTCCTACTCCGGCTACGGCAAGCGGCTGCCCTCCAACCGCCCGCCGATCCTCTCCCGCAAGGAGCAGTCGGGCAACGGCACGCTTCCCCCGGGCGAGCAGGCCGACGGCAACGGCGCCCTTCCTGCCGGGACGGGCCACCCCGACACCGCACCCAAGGACGTGAACTGAGCGTGGCGGGTGCCAGGCCGCTCCAGGTCGACACGGTCCGGCTGGAAAACGCTGTCCGTGAGATCCTCATCGCCATCGGTGAGGATCCCGACCGCGACGGGCTCCAGGCGACCCCCGCCAGGGTCGCCCGCGCCTACGCCGAGCAGTTCGCCGGGCTGGGGCAGACCCCGGAAGACGTCCTGACCACGGTCTTCGACGTCGACCACGACGAAATGGTGCTCGTCCGCGACATCGAGGTCTACTCGACCTGCGAGCACCACCTCGTGCCTTTCCATGGCGTCGCCCACGTCGGCTACATCCCCAACGAGAAGGGGCAGGTCACCGGCCTGTCCAAGCTCGCCCGCCTCGTCGACGTGTACGCCAGGCGTCCCCAGGTGCAGGAGAGGATGACCTCCCAGATCGCCGACGCGCTCATGAGCGTGCTGGAGCCGCGGGGGGTGATCGTGGTGATCGAATGTGAGCACCTCTGCATGACCATGCGGGGTGTGCGCAAGCCCGGTGCCAAGACGATCACCTCGGCCGTGCGCGGAAGCTTCCGCGACAGTGACAAGACCCGCGCCGAGGCGATGGCCCTCATCATCCGCTGATCGCCTTCGCACGTGCATTCGAGACACACCCCGTCAGGACCGCCGATCGGCGGCCCCGGCGGGGTTTCCGCGTTGTGGAGGGTTGTGGCCGGAAGCCCTGAATCTCCGCCACGGCCGATCGGTGCCTGGTACGTTGCTCGCGTCGGACGCCGCCGGGCGTACGCCGCCCGCGTCCGCAGGAGCTGGAGGAGAACGCATGCCGGCCAGACGTCCCCGAGGGCCGTCCGCCCTGTGACGGGTGTGCGGATTCGTTATGGCACAAGCCGGACCCACGAGACGGGCGTATGGTGCGCAACGCCTAGGCTGGTCGCCATGACGACGTGGAGTGTGCCCGGGCTGCCGGACGCGGGCCGGTGCCTCGTTATGGGCGTGGTCAACGTCACTCCCGACTCCTTCTCCGACGGCGGCAGGTGGTTCGACCCGGTGGTGGCCGTACGTCACGGCCTGGAGCTGGTCGAGCAGGGCGCCGACATCGTCGACGTGGGCGGCGAGTCCACCAGGCCCGGCGCCGCGCGGGTGCCCCTGGAGGAGGAACTGGCCAGGGTCGAGCCGGTCATCAGGGGGCTGAGCCGCGAGGGCGTCACCGTGAGCGTCGACACCATGCGGGCCGAGGTCGCTCAGATGGCCGTGGAGGCCGGGGCGAAACTGGTCAACGACGTGAGCGGAGGGCTCGCCGACCCGGCGATGCCGAGGGTCGTGGCCGCCTCGGGTGTGCCGTACGTGGTGATGCACTGGCGGGGGCACAGTCACGCCATGGACCGCAGGGCCGTGTACGGCGACGTGGTGACCGAGGTGCGCGAGGAGCTCGCCAAGCGGGTCGCCTCCGTGCTGGCCGAAGGCGTGGCCGAGGAGCAGATCGTGCTCGATCCGGGGCTGGGCTTCTCCAAGAACCCCGAACACAACTGGGCCCTGATCGCGGGCATCGACAGGCTCGGAGAGCTGGGATACCCGCTGATCATCGGAGCCTCGCGGAAACGCTTCCTGGGTCGCCTCCTGGCCGACCAGGACGGCGCGCCGCGCCCTTTCAGTCGTAGTGACGATGCCACGCTCGCCGTGACCGCGCTCGCCGCGCAGGCGGGGGCCTGGTGTGTACGCGTGCACGACGTCCGCCCGAACGCGGACGCCGTCCGTGTGGCTGCCGCAGTTCAGGGAGCGAGATCATGAGCGTCGACACCACCGCCGTCGAGACGGTCAACCAGGCGTTCTACACCGCCATCGAGGACGCCGACCTCGACAGGATGACCGAGATCTGGGCCGAGGACATCGAGGGTGAGCAGGTGAGCTGCGTCCACCCCGGCTGGCCGATCGTGAACGGCCGGCAGGAGGTGCTGCGCTCGTGGGCGCTCATCATGGCCAACACGCCCTACATCCAGTTCGTGCTGACCGACGTCCGGGTCATGGTCCTGGGCGACGTCGCCATCCTCACCTGCGAGGAGAACATCCTCACCGCCGGCGACGAGGGTGATGCCAGCTTCGCGGCGGGCAAGGTGGTCGCGAGCAACACCTTCGTGCGGACGTCGGCGGGGTGGCGGCTCTGGCTGCACCACGGCTCGCCCGTGCTGCAGGGGGACGACGAGGACGAGGAGGAGGAGGCCGCGTGATCGACGCCGAGACCCCCTCGTCTCCTGAGACGCCCCTGCGGATCGACGACGGCGTCAGCGACCTGATCGGGGATCCGGCCGACGAGCCGGTGGGCGGCCCGGCCGAGGGTTCGCTTCGAGATCCACTGGAAAGTCCGGCCCCCGGCGCGTACGGGAACGCGGCGCACGGCCTGCCGTCGGACGCGGCCGGCCGGGCGGTCGCCGACCGGATCAGCCTGAAGGGGCTGCGGGTGCGCGGCCGGCACGGTGTGCTGGCGGCGGAGCGGGAGCTCGGCCAGGAGTTCGTCGTCGACGTCACCCTCTTCCTCGACACGGCGCCGGCGGCGGCCGAGGACGATCTGACCAGGACCGTCCACTACGGCGAGCTCGCCGAGGACCTGGCGGAGGTCGTGCGGGGCGAGCCGGTCGACCTGATCGAGACCCTCGCCCAGCGCCTCGCCGACGTCTGTCTCGCCCGCGAGCTCGTCCAGGTGGCGGAGGTGAGCGTGCACAAACCCGCCGCGCCGATCCCGCTGCCGTTCGACGACGTGATCGTGACGATCACCCGGGGCCGGGCATGAGGGTGGTTCTGGCGCTCGGCAGCAACCTGGGCGACCGGTTCGAGACGCTGAGGGGCGCGCTCGACGCCCTCTTCGAGAAGCCGGAGCTCACGTTCGTCGCGGTGTCGCCGGTCTACGAGACCGACCCGGTCGGCGGTCCCGAGCAGGGCGCCTATCTCAACGCGGTGGTGATCGCCGAGAGCGCGCTGGAACCTCGGGCGCTCCTCGATCGTGCTCACAGTGTGGAGAACACCTTCGGCAGGGTCCGCGTGGAGCGCTGGGGAGCGCGCACGCTGGACATCGACCTGATCACCGTGGGGGACGTCGTGATGGACGATCCCGACCTCACCCTGCCGCACCCCAGAGCGCACGAGCGCGCGTTCGTGCTGGTCCCCTGGGTGCGGGCCGATCCCGAAGCGGTCCTGTCCGGGCGCCGGGTGGCCGACCTGCTCGCCGGTCTCGACCAGGGTTACGTACGGCCGCGTCCCGACCTGATCCTGCGGGGGCCCGCGTGAGGCCGACCCGCCCCGGCGTTCTCGTCGGGCTCCTCATCGTGTTCGCGATCCTCACCTGGGCGATGCTCAGACCGCTCTACTCGTCCCTGCCGACCGTGCCGTGGACGGCGATCCCGACGGTGCTGCTGCTCGCGATCGGCGAGTTCTACACCGGGTGGATGACGAAGGCCAGGATCGAGCGCAAGCCCGACACCGAGCCGGTCGAGCCCCTCGCCGTGGCCCGTCTGGCCGCCCTCGCCAAGGCCTCCGCGTTCGGTGGCGCGGTCTTCGGCGGGATCTTCGCCGGGTTCACCGTGTACACGGTGGAGATGCTGGAGCAGGAGGTCCCCCGCAGGGACTTCTTCATCACCGGCGGGTCGCTGCTGGCGTGCGTGCTGCTGGTCTGCGCGGCCCTGTACCTGGAGCACTGCTGCAGGGTTCCCAAGGACTCCACGGGTGACGAGCAGCGCTGAGACGCCGCGCTAGCGTCGCCTCGCCGTCCACTGGCGTCCGAAGAGCATGATGACCGGAAGCGTGCAGATCAGCGCTCCGGCGATGGCGAGAGGGCGCTCCAGCCACCAGAACAGGTCCAGCCGTACTCTCTCGCCGGGTCCGCTGCCCACCAGCCACCAGGTGAGCGCCACCCAGATCGCCATGCCGGTCGTGTGGAACAGGAACAGCGGAAGCGCGAACCGGTTCACCGTCTCGTTCACGCGCTGCCACCTGGGCCGTACGAGCAGGCGTTCCATGGACGGCCTCAGCACCTCCACCAGGCCGATCTGGAAGATCAGCAGGGCCACGATGACGAAGGTGGGCGGCGCCATGTTGGACAGCTTGTCGCCGGGAACGCCCACCATCGATCCGGGGTAGATGCCCGAGTAGACCAGGCCGAAGAGGGCGAACAGTCCGGTCCACAGGATGGCGACGTCGAAGCGGCGGGGAAGCGCCACCACCCGGTCGTAGAAGAATCCGGCCTGGTGGGCGAGCCCCCAGACAATGATCATGTTGAGCCAGCCCACGGCCTCGTACCCGTAGCGCAGCCGCAGCACGTCGACGACGAGCGCCGCCCCCGCCAGCCAGATCAGGGCGAGCACGTCGTAGCGCCGGTGCAGCCAGAGCGAGATCGGCAGCAGGGCGATCAGCACGAGGTAGACGCCGATGAACCAGAGCGGGCTGATGACGAGCAGGACCACGCGGCCCATCCACTCGATCCCGAACGCCCACGTCACGATCACGCCGAACACGATCCAGGTCCCGGCGAGCGCGAGCGCGGGGATCGCGAGGCTCCGGATGCGCCGCCACACGAAGGTGCCGATGCCGACCCCGCGCTCGCAGGCCCGGTTCCACGACAGGAGGTGGACGTATCCGCCCACGTAGAAGAAGAGCGGCAGCACCTGCAGCAGCCACGTGAGGATCCACAGCCCCGAGGTGAAGCCCAGCGGGCTCGTCGGCGAGGGGCCGTCGGGCCCCCACTGCAGGATCGTGAACGCCCAATGCCAGACGACCACGACGATCAGGCTGAGCGCGCGCAGCCAGTCGACGTACCGGTCCCGCCGTGACCCGTCCGTGGCGGGAGGCACCTCGGTCGCCATCTCCTGCTCTCCGCCGGATTCGATCATGCGGTTACGACCGTGCCTTACTTGTCGATGTCGCCGACGACGAAGAACATCGAGCCCAAAATGGCGACCATGTCCGAGACCAGGTGGCCGGGGAGCATCTCGCGCAGCACCTGGACGTTGTTGAAGGAGGCCGAGCGGAGCTTCATCCGCCACGGCGTCTTCTCCCCGCGCGAGACCAGGTAGTAGCCGTTGAGGCCCAGCGGGTTCTCCGTCCAGGCGTAGGTGTGGCCCTCGGGCACCTTCAACACCTTGGGCAGGCGCTGGTTGACCGGCCCCGGGGGCAGGTCGAGGAGCCGCTCCACGCAGACGTCGGCCAGGTCGAGGGAGACCTTCACCTGTTCGAGCAGCACCTCGAACCGGGCGTGGCAGTCTCCCGCCGACCGGGTGACGACCTTCACCGGCAACTCGCCGTAGGCGAGGTACGGCTCGTCCCTGCGCAGGTCGACGTCGACGCCGGAGGCGCGGGCGATCGGGCCGCTCACGCCGTACTGCATGATCGTCTCGCGGTCGAGGACGCCCACCCCGCGCGTGCGGGCGAGGAAGATCTCGTTGTCGGCGATCAGGTTCTCGATGTCGGGCAGTCGACGCCGCACATCGGCCACGGCCTGGGCGACCCGGCCCGTCCACCCCGCGGGGATCTCCTCCTTGAGGCCGCCGACCCGGTTGAACATGTAGTGCATGCGCCCGCCGGAGATCTCCTCCATCACGGCCTGGAGGGTCTCGCGCTCCCGGAACGCGTAGAAGACCGGGGTGATCGCGCCGAGCTCCAGCGGGTAGGAGCCGAGGAACATCAGGTGGCTGAGCACCCGGTTGAGCTCGGCCATCAGCGTGCGCGTCCAGACCGCCCTCGTCGGCACCTCCATGCCGAGCATCCGCTCCACCGCGAGCACGACGCCCAGCTCGTTGGCGAATGCCGACAGCCAGTCGTGCCGGTTCGCCAGCACGATGATCTGCCGGTAGTCGCGCACCTCGAAGAGCTTCTCGGCGCCCCGGTGCATGTAGCCCACGATCGGCTCGGCGGAGCCGATCCGTTCCCCGTCCAGCGTGAGCCGCAGCCGCAGCACACCGTGCGTGGACGGGTGCTGCGGCCCGATGTTGAGGATCATGTCCTCGGTGGCGAGCTCCTTGCCGTCCGCCCCCCGTACGGCTTCGGCTCCAGCCCCCATCCCCACGCTCAGCTCACGGCGCGCGCCTTCAGTCATAGGGCCATGCTGTCACGTCAGCCGCGCGAGGCAAGATCCCGCAGGGCGCCGATCAGTCGGTCGACGTGCTCGGAGGTGGTACCGATGCCGATGGAGGCGCGGACGGCGGAGGCGGTGACGTCGTCACAGCCGCCGTCCTTGGCGCCCAGCAGGTGCCGTACGAAGGGATGGGCGCAGAACTTGCCGTCGCGGACCCCGATGCCGTAGTCGCCGGACAGGGCCTCGGCGATCTCGCGGGCGGTGAAGCCGTCCACCACGAAGGAGACGATGCCGACGCGCGGGTGGTCCGGGCCCCACAGGGAGAGCTCGTGGACGCCGGGGACACCTGCGAGGCCCGCCCTCAGGCGCCGAAGGAGGTGCTCCTCCTCGCGGACCAGCGGGGTCCAGCCGGTGGCGGACAGCGCGTCGCAGGCCGCGGCGAGCGCGATGGCGCCCAGCACGTTCGGGGTTCCGGCCTCGTGCCGCGCCTCCGGGTCGTCGTGCCACTCGGTGTCGTCGTCGTTCACGGCCTTCACCGCGCCGCCGCCCCGCAGGTACGGCTCGGCGTCGGCGAGCCAGTCGGAACGGCCGATCAGCGCGCCCGTGCCGAACGGCGCGTAGAGCTTGTGGCCGGAGAAGACCACGTAGTCCAGGTCGAGGGCCGTCAGGTTGAGGCGGCGGTGCGGGACGAGCTGCGCGGCGTCGACGAGGACGCGGGCACCGTGGCGGTGGGCGATGTGGGCGAGCGCGGCGATCGGCCACAGCTCCCCGGTGACGTTGGAGGCGGCGGTCACGACAAGCAGCTTGGGGCCGTCGATCGAGGCGAGGGTGTCGTCGACGGCGCGGACGGCCTCGCCGGGGAAGGCGGGGGCCGCGAGCCGCACGACCCGCTCCCAGGGCAGCAGCGAGGCGTGGTGCTCGGTGTCGAAGACCACGGCGGTGGTGCCCTCGGGCAGGCTGCGGGCCAGCAGGTTGGTCGCGTCCGTGGTGTTGCGGGTGAAGATCACCGAGTCGTCGGGGCGGGCGCCGACGAAGGCCCGCACCGTGTGCCTGGCCTGCTCGTAGCGGGCCGTGGTCAGCTGGGACGCGTACCCGGCGCCGCGGTGGACGCTGGAGTAGGCCGGGAGCGCGGCGGCGACGGCGGCGCTCACCGGCTCCAGACAGGGGGCGCTCGCGGCGTAGTCGAGGTTGGCGTAGCGGACGAGCCTGCCGCCCCTGACCGGGACCTCCAGGTCCGAGCCGAGCACGGCCGGGATCGGCCGGTCACCGGACGCGCGGGTCTCGGGGACGGCGGTGGTGGCCGAGGTGACGGGGGTGTGGATCGTGAGGGTGGACACGCCATGGCTCCTTCGAGGTCATCGGACCCCAACCCATGGCATAGGTGCCTGGAGCCCGCGCTTGCCCGGCACACCTCGTGCCGGACCAGGTCCTCACCCGGGGCACCCCGCCGCGGACGCGAGGGTTGCCGGCCAGCGAGCCGGGGCTTGTCACTGGCACTCATGACCTACGGAGGCACTATAACCGACGCCCCGCGGTGGCTCGCAAGTCCGAAAGGTGATCAACCCGGTATCCGGGGCAGGAGCGGGCGCCTGGGAGCGTCCGGCGAATTGACGGCGAAGTTGTGACGAAAGGAAGGAACTCGGGGCCTTTCCCGGTCGTCCTGGAGTCAGCCGAAGAAGGTTCAGCCGGCTGAATGATCGCGCGTTCGAGCGTTGGCCGAAGAAATCGGCCGAAGAAGGAGAAGGCCATGGATTGGGTGACCAACCCCGAGATATGGATAGGTTTTTTCACCCTTGTCGCCCTGGAGATCGTCCTGGGGATCGACAACATCATCTTCATCTCGATCCTGGTGGGCAAGCTCCCGCCCGCGCAGCGTGACAGGGCACGCAAGATCGGTATTTCCGTCGCCCTGCTCAGCCGTCTCCTCCTGTTGTTCGCGCTGTCGTGGGTGGTGAGGCTCACGACGCCGATGTTCGAGGTCTTCGGGCAGGGGATATCGGGGCGCGACCTGATCCTGATACTCGGAGGACTGTTCCTGCTGGGCAAGAGCGTCCACGAGATGCACGGCAGCCTGGAGGGGGACTCCCACCACTCCGAGGGCAAGGTGTCCGCGTCCTTCACCTCGGTGATCATCCAGATCATGATCCTCGACGTCGTCTTCTCGCTCGACTCGGTGATCACCGCGGTCGGCATGGTCGACGAGCTGGGCGTCATGATCGCGGCCGTCATCGTCTCGGTCATCGTGATGCTGATCGCCTCCGGGCCGATCAGCCGCTTCGTGGACCGGCACCCGAGCATCAAGATGCTCGCCCTGTCCTTCCTGGTGCTGATCGGCGTCGTGCTCATCGCCGAGGGGTTCGAGCAGCACATCCCCAAGGGCTACATCTACTTCGCGATGGCGTTCTCGCTGCTGGTGGAGCTGTTGAACATCCGGGTGCGCGGCAAGGCGGGCAGGCGTAAGCCGGTCGAGCTGCGTTCTCGCTACGGTGCCGAGGGCCAGGCGGGTCGTACGGACTCGGTGGACGGCACGGACAGCACGGACAGCACGGACCGGAAGGACCCGAGGGATTCGGCGGACCCTACACACCGGGCCGGTTCGGAGGCTCCGGTGGCTCAGGGGGTTCCGGCGAGCCAGACCGCTCCTACGGGCGGAGTGGACGAATCAACCGAAAAGGGAAATTTGGACAAGCGAGCCGACTCCTGACCAGGATTACGATGATTACGTGCGCTTTGATCCCTGGAATCCGGAATTCGTCGCCCATCCCTATGACGTCTACGACGAGCTGAGGCGGGAGCGGCCGGTCGGCTTCTTCGAGCCGACCGGCCAGTGGCTGGTGGCGAGGCACGCCGACGTCAACGCGCTGCTGCGAGACCGCAGGCTCGGCCGGTCCTACCTGCACGTGGCCTCGCACCAGGAGTTCGGCAGGCCGGACGACCCCGAGTTCCAGGACCCGTTCTGGCGGGTGATCAGGGCAGGGATGCTCGACGTCGAGCCACCGGTGCACACCAGGCTCCGGCGGCTGGTCTCGAAGGCGTTCACCCCTCGCATGGTCCAGGCGCTCCGTCCCAAGATCGCCCGCATGGCCGAGGAACTCGTGGACGTCTTCGTCGAGCGCGGCGGAGGCGACCTGATCGCCGAGGTCGCCGAGCCGCTCCCGGTCACCGTGATCGCCGAGATGCTCGGCATCCCCGAGGCCGACCGGCACCTGCTGCGCCCCTGGTCGGCCGACATCTGCGGCATGTACGAGCTCCAGCCGTCGGTCGAGGCCCAGCACACCGCCGTACGGGCGGCCGAGGAGTTCTCCGCCTATCTCGTCGAGCTGGCCCGTGCCCGCAGGGCCGACCCCGGTGACGACCTGATCAGCGCGCTCGCCCTGGTGGCAGACGGGGGCGACAGACTCACCGAGGAGGAGCTGGTCGGCACCTGCGTGCTGCTGCTCAACGCCGGACACGAGGCCACCGTGAACGTCACCGGCAACGGCTGGTGGTCGCTCTTCCGTAACCAGGCGGAACTCGACCGGCTCCGCGCCGACCACACCCTGCTGCCCACGGCGATCGAGGAGCTGATGCGCTGGGACACCCCGCTGCAGATGTTCGAACGCTGGGTGCTCGAGGACATCTCGGTGGGCGGGGTCGACATCCCGCGCGGCTCCGAGGTGGCGCTGCTGTTCGGCTCGGCCAACCGCGACCCCGAGGTCTTCGCCGACCCTGCCCGCCTGGACGTGGGCCGGGCCGACAACCCGCACATCTCCTTCGGCGCCGGCATCCACTTCTGCCTCGGGGCACCGCTGGCCAGGGTGGAGCTGATCGAATCCTTCGGCGCCCTCCTGCGCAAGGCGCCGAAGATGGAACTCGTCACCGAACCCACCTGGGGTCCCGGCTACGTCATCCGGGGCCTCACCGCTCTCGATGTGCGGGTCTGAACCGGTCCGAGCACACGGCGGCCGATGACAACCCGGATCGCGGCGACCCGGACCGCACCGTATCCCGCGACACGACGGCCCGGCCCGGGGAGAGCATCCCATCGGCATCGGCGAAGCGATCGGTCGTTCCGCCGAGGGCTCGCCGCTCTCAGCGGCGGCTCTGGGAGAGCCAGCCGAAGCCGCCGAGGCCGCCGGGGGCGATGAGCTCCGCCTCCTCAGAGGCCCTCGTGAGAGCTCGCAGGTAGCCGCGCGGGTCGCTTCCCGCCTGCTCGACCGGTGGGCGGCTCCCGGTGACGCCGAGGGCGCGCAACGCCTCACGCTGCGTGGTCAGCGCCGTCGTGACGGCTCCGGCGCTCTCACCGGAGGCCGCGCAGGCGTCGAGCGCCACGTGGGCGGTGATGTCGCACGAGCCGTCGGGCACGGGCGCGACCGTCGCCCCGTCGCGGTATCCGGCGAGCGTGCCGTACGGTGGCCGGTCGTCCAGCGTGTGGGAGTAGTCGATCGCGATCGCCCGGCCGCGCGCCAGCCGTACGATCACCGAGGCCCACGCCCTGTCGCGCGGCCTGCCGATCTCGGCCCGCTCGCCGGGGGCCCGCATCCGCCACCAGCGGGCCAGCCACGCGAGATCCGCCTCGGAAGGGCTGTCACCGAGCCGCTCCTCACCGTTCGTGATGTTGACCAGGACCAGCCGGGGTCCGTCGGCCGTCTGCTCCACGATGTCGACGGGAACGTTGTCGAGCCACTCGTTGGCGACCACCAGCCCGTGGATCCCGTCCGGCGCGGCCTTCGCCCAGACGATCTCCTCGGGCAGCGCCGAAGGCCGGGGCGCCAGATCGACCGCGGTGACCCGCAGCCTCGACCGGAGCGCGGGCGGCGCCGTGGCGAGCACACCGGCCGCCAGCCTGCCCTCACCGGCGCCGATGTCGACCAGGTCGAGCACCTCGGGGCCGCCCAGAGCCTCGTCGATCGCGGCCAGCTCGCGCAGCACGGCCTCGGCGAAGACGGGGGAGGCGCCGACCGAGGTCCGGAAATGGCTGGAGGGACGCTCCCGGAGATAGAAGCCGCTCTCGCCGTAGAGCGCGTGCTCCATCGCGGCACGCCAGGTGAGCCACACGCTCTCAGACGCTACCCGCCGGGGCGAGGGAACGAGATCGACGCGCGCCGACGCTTCGAGTGAGTGCATGACCGCATTCTGTCATCGGTTTGCACGATCGTTGTTGACGCCACGTCGGCGCGCCGCCGTCCGAATCACCGTACGGGCCGGGTATCCGGGCTCTTTCGTGGGTCACGTACGCTCCCGGTGTGCCCGATCCGGGCATACCGGGAGGAGACCTCGCCTCCGTTGCCGAACACGCGTCCTGAAGCGGTCGCGACAGCACGGCCCGTTACTCTGGTCAATCGGGCACGGAACCCACATGGTCGAAGGACGGGACGTCATGGACGCAGTCGATCGCCCGGCACGGCTGGCCGTCGGAGTGGTTGGAGCGGGCAAGGTCGGTTCGGCGCTCGGCGCCGCGCTCGTCAGGGCGGGGCACCGGGTGGTCGCGACGAGCGGCGTCTCCGACGCCTCCAGGGAGCGGGCGGTCGAGCGGCTCGGGCTCGCCCCCGCGAGGCCCGAGGACGTGGTGGCGGGTGCGGATCTCGTCCTGCTCACGGTCCCCGACGACGTGCTGCCAGGCCTGGTCTCCGGCCTGGTGGAGACCGGCGCCGACCTGCGCGGCAAGCTGGTGGCGCACACCAGCGGCGCGTACGGCCTCGCCGTGCTGAACCCGGCGATCAAGGCCGGGGCGCTACCGCTCGCACTGCACCCCGTGATGACCTTCACCGGCCGCGACGACGACCTGCGCCGTCTCACCGGGATCTCGTACGGGGTGACCGCTCCCGACGCGCTTCGTCCGGTGGCCGAGGCCCTCGTCATCGAGATGGAGGGCGAGCCGGTCTGGATCGCCGACGAGGACCGGCCGCTCTACCACGCGGCCCTGGCGGGGGCGGCCAACCACATGGTGACGCTCGTCGCGGAGTCCTCGGAGCTGCTGGAGAGGATCGGCGTGGAGCAGCCGGGCAGGATGCTCGGCCCGCTGCTCGGCGCGGCCCTGGAGAACGTGCTGAGGCTCGGCATCGCGGGGCTGACCGGTCCGGTGGTGCGCGGTGACGCGGGGACCGTCCGCAGACACGTGGACGCGCTCATCCTCGCCGCTCCCGAGGCGGCGGACGCCTACGTGGCGCTGGCCAGGCTCACCGCCGACCGGGCGCTGGCGGCCGGGTTGCTCAAGCCCGAGGCCGCCGAGCGCCTCCTGGACGCCCTGGGCGGCAACAAATGGACCTGAACCCCCGGAGGTTCCAATGATCGTGGCGGACGACCGTGCGGGGCTGCTCAAGGCCCGCGAGACCCTGGGAATCGGCGCGGGTGCCTTTTCCGGGGGAAGCGCGCTGGCGCTCGTACCGACGATGGGCGCGCTGCACGAGGGGCATCGTTCCCTCATCCGGCTGGCCCGCGAGAGGGCCGCGCACGTGGCGGTGAGCATCTTCGTGAACCCGCTCCAATTCGGGCCCGGCGAGGACTACTCCCGCTATCCCCGTACGTTCGACGCCGACCTCGAAGCCTGCTCGGCCGAGGGGGTGGCCGTGGTGTTCGCCCCCTCGGCCGAGGACATGTACCTGCCGGACAGGCAGGTCGGCGTGTCCGCGGGCGAGATGGGCTCGGTCGTCGAGGGGGAGTTCAGGCCAGGCCACCTCGACGGCGTGCTGACCGTGGTGCTGAAGCTGTTCAACCTGGTCCAGCCGGACGTGGCGGTGTTCGGGCAGAAGGACGCCCAGCAGCTCGCGATGATCCGCAGGATGGTCGCCGACCTGAACCTGCCGGTCTCGATCGTCGGGGGGCCCACGGTCCGCGAGCCGGACGGTCTGGCGCTGTCCAGCCGCAACCGCTACCTGTCGCGGGACGACCGGGTGGCGGCCCTCTCCCTGTCCCGTGCCCTTGAGGCCGGGGCCGGGCAGGCTCTCGACCGCGGTGACGGCGCGGACGAGACCCGCGCCCTTGAGGCGGGAGCCGGGCGGCGCGCGCCCGCGGAGATCCGCCGGGCCGCGCTCGCCGTCCTGGAGGCCGAGCCGTCGCTCGCGGTCGACTACCTCGTCCTGGTCGACCCGGCGACCTTCGCGGAGGTCGGCGACGACCACACGGGTGAGGCGATCCTCGCGGTGGCCGCGAGGGTGGGGTCCACCAGGTTGATCGACAACGTCACGCTCGACATTCGCTGATCCGCGGCCGTTCGGCGGTTGGGCCTGTGAGCTGCGGGGGATCGGCGTTCCCGCCTCGTCGCGCTGTCACGGCCGTGTGGTCTGCGCGACCGTGTGGTCTGCGTGGGCATGGGCCTGCGCGGTTGTGCGGCCTGCGCGGGCATGCGGCCTGCGCGGGCATGCGGCCTGCGCGGGCGTGTGGCGTGTGTGAGGGCACGGAGGGCTTGGGGACGCTGAGGGCTTGGGGTACGGAGGGCCGGGGGGCGGAGGGCTGGGGCGCGGGGACGCGCTTGTTCCTCGCGCCGGAGCTCCCTTCGCCGAGGCTCCCGTTTCGACCTCCGTCGGCGGCGTACAGCCCTGAGCTGCCATGATTTCGGCGTTCGGGCGAAATGTCCCACCCCGAGGAACAGCCGATTCGCGAGGGGCGTTATCGTCACACTGACGAAATGAACGGCCTCTAACGAGCCCCGCGAGGAGGCGGCTATGAGCATCCCGGCCATTCCCCAGAGGTTGACCGCTCCCGCTCCGGGCTGGACGGTACGGGCGGACGTGGTCGTGGTGGGCTCCGGCATCGCCGGCCTCACCCTGGCCCTGCGGTCCGCCGCCCTCGACCCCGGGGCGAAGGTCCTCGTCGTCACCAAGGACGTCCTGTCCTCGGGATCGACCCGCTGGGCACAGGGCGGCATCGCCGCCGTGCTCGACCCGCGGGACACCCCCGAGGAACACCTCTCCGACACGCTCGTCGCCGGAGTGGGCCTCTGCGACGAGGAGGCCGTCCGCACCCTGGTGACCGAGGGACCCGATGCGCTGCACGGTCTGATCGCGATGGGCGCCCGGTTCGACACCGACGCCTCGGGGGCACTCCAGCTCACCAGGGAGGGCGGCCACCGGCGTGACCGCATCGTGCACGCGGGAGGCGACGCCACCGGGGCCGAGGTGCAGAGGGCGCTCGTCCAGGCCGTGATGGAGTCGGAGATCGAGGTGATCGAGCACGCCCTCGTCCTCGACCTCCTGAAGGACGCCGAGGGCCGCACCGCGGGGGTGACCCTGCACGTCATGGGCGAGGGCGAGCGCGACGGGGTGGGCGCGGTCACGGCGGGGGCCGTGGTACTGGCCACGGGAGGCATGGGACAGGTCTACTCCGCCACCACCAATCCCCTCGTCTCCACCGGCGACGGGGTGGCGCTCGCGCTGCGCGCGGGCGCCGTCGTCAGGGACCTGGAGTTCGTCCAGTTCCACCCGACCGTCCTCTGGCTCGGCGAGCACTCCACCGGCCAGCAGCCGCTGATCTCCGAGGCGGTGAGGGGCGAGGGGGCCGTACTGGTCGACGCGGACGGCACCCGGTTCATGCGCGACGTTCACGAGCTCGCGGACCTCGCCCCCCGCGACGTCGTGGCGAAGGCGATCATGCGGCGGATGCGCGCCACCGGCGCCGACCACGTCTATCTCGACGCCCGCCATTTCGGCGAGGAGAAGTGGCGCACCCGTTTCCCGACGATCCACGCGGTCTGCCTGGAACACGGCATCGACCCGGTCACCCAGCTGATCCCCGTCGCGCCCGCCGCCCACTACGCCAGCGGTGGTGTTCGCGCCGACCTGCGCGGCCGTACCAGCGTGCCCGGCCTGTACGCGTGCGGCGAGGTCGCGTGTACCGGCGTGCACGGCGCCAACCGGCTCGCCTCCAACTCCCTGCTGGAAGGCCTGGTCTTCGCCGGGCGCATCGCCGCCGACATCAACGAGGCGCGTACCGTCCTCGCCGGGAGCGCCGGGAGCGCGACGCGGCCGGTCGAAGACGAGTCGGCCGCGAGTGGGTCGATCGTGGGCGGGCCGGCGACGGGTGGGCCGGTCGCCGATGACCGGCCCACCGGCCTGATCGACCCCAGGGCCCGGAGCAGGATCCAGGGGCACATGAGCCGGGGAGCGAGCGTGCTGCGCGGCCAGGAGTCCCTGGGAGAGGTCGCCAGGGCCCTGCTGAACCTCAGGTGGACCCCGGTGGTGGTCGAGCCGTGTACCGAGTCCTGGGAGACCACCAACCTGCTGACGGTCGCCTCCGCGCTCGTGGCGGCCGCCCGCGAACGCGAGGAGACCCGGGGGTCACACTGGCGTGAGGACTTTCCCGAGCGGAACGACGACCGGTGGCTGGGCCACCTCGACATCACCCTGACAGCGGAGGGACTGGCCATGACATACGCACCGCACGGGCAGCGCGCGAGCGCGTTGCCGCCCCAGGTGGAGAACGACCTGGTCGAGGCGGGCCTGGACCCGAGAGCGGTGACCGCGGTCCTGGAGGCCGCCGCGGCCGAGGACCTGCAGGAGGGGGGCGACGTCACCAGTGTCGCCACCATCCCCGCCGACCAGACCGCCACCGCCGACGTGGTGGCCCGCGCCGACGGCGTGGTCGCGGGGCTGGCCGTCGCCGAGGGCGCGTTCTCCCACCTCAGCCAGGGCCGCCTGGTGGCCGAGCGCAGGGTCAAGGACGGCGAGCGCGTCGCCACCGGTGACGTGCTGATGACCGTCACCGGTCCCACCAGGGACCTGCTGACCGCCGAGCGCACCGCGCTCAACCTGCTCACCCACCTGTCCGGCATCGCGACCCTGACCGGCCACTGGGTCCGGGCCGTCGAGGGGACCGGGGCCAGGATCAGGGACAGCCGCAAGACGCTGCCGGGACTGCGGGCCCTGGAGAAGTACGCCGTCCGGTGCGGCGGCGGAACCAATCACCGCATGTCACTTTCGGACGCCGCGCTGATCAAGGACAATCACGTGGTGGCCTCGGGTGGGGTCGCCGAGGCGTTCCGGGCGGTCCGTGACGCCTTTCCCGGCCTGCCGATCGAGGTCGAGGTCGATCGGATCGACCAGATCGAGCCGGTGCTGGCCGAGGGAGCGGAGGAGATCCTGTTGGACAATTTCACCGTCGAGGAGCTGGCGCGGGCCGTACGGCTGGTGGACGGCAGGGCGCGGTTGGAGTCCAGCGGAGGACTGACCCTCCAGGTGGCTCGTGCCGTGGCGGAAACAGGTGTTGACTACCTTGCCGTGGGCGCGCTCACGCATTCGGCGCCGGCGCTGGACATCGCCTTGGACCTTCGGGGGAATTGATGCTGCTTGCCATCGACGTCGGCAACACTCACACCGTTCTCGGACTCTTCGAGGGTGAGGACGTCATCGAGCACTGGCGGATCGCCACGGACGCCCGGCGCACGGCGGATGAGATCGCCGTCGTGCTCCAGGGGCTGCTCGGGCAGTCGCCGCTGCTCAAGGGCGCCGACGTCAACGGCATCGTGATCTGCTCCACCGTCCCCTCGGTGCTCAACGAGATGCGTGAGATGTGCCGCCGTTACTACGGCGACGTGAACGCGGTGATCGTCGAGCCGGGCGTCCGCACCGGGGTGCCGGTGCGGATGGACAACCCGAAGGAGGTCGGCAGCGACCGCATCGTCAACGCGCTGGCGGCGATCCAGCTGTACGGCGGGCCGTGCGTCATCGTCGACTTCGGCACCGCGACCTCCTTCGACGCCGTCTCCGCCAAGGGGGAGTACGTCGGCGCGGTGACCGCCCCCGGCATCGAGATCTCGGTGGACGCGCTCGCCACGGCGGGGGCGCAACTCCACAAGGTGGAGCTGATCCGTCCTCGCTCCGTGATCGCCAAGAACACCGTCGAGGCGCTTCAGGCCGGCATCATCTACGGCTTCGCCGGTCAGGTCGACGGGATCGTCGAGCGGATGGCGGCGGAACTCGCCGACGACCCCGACGACGTCACCGTGGTCGCCACCGGCGGCGCGGCGCCGCTCGTGGTGAGCGAGGCTCGCTCGATCGACATGCACGAGCCCTGGCTCACGCTGATCGGCCTCCGTCTGATCTACCACCGCAACACGCCGTGAGGACGACCTGTCACCACCGCAATACGCCGTGAGGACGATCTGTCATCACCGCGACGTCCTTCGGGGACGACCCACGACCGCGGCCGGGGACGATCTGCCACCGCGGCACCCTCCGAGCCTGATCCGCCACCGCGACGTCCTTTCGAGGACGATCCGCCACCGGCGACACCGTCTGAGGACGCCGGGGCACCGGGAGGGTCCCCTCCCGGTGCCGGACGGGGCGAACTCACGAGGTTCGCCGCATCGGTACCCTTTGGAACTGTGACCGATGACGTGACCACCCCCGCCGAGGATCTGCCCGAGCAGATGCGCGTACGCCGGGAGAAGCTCGACCGCCTCCGTTCCGAGGACGTCGACCCCTATCCGGTGAACTTCCCGCGCACCGCGACCAACGCCGAGATCCGCCAGAAATACGCCGATCTCTCCGCTGACACCGCGACGGGCGACAAAGTGGGTGTCACCGGCCGCGTGATGCTGTCCAGGACCGGAGGCAAGCTCTGCTTCGCCACCATCCGCGACGGCTCCGGCGATCTCCAGATCATGGTCTCCCTGGACAGGGTGGGCGAGGAGTCCCTCGCCGCGTGGAAGCGCGACGTCGACCTCGGTGACCACGTTGGCATCGAGGGCGAGGTCATCACCTCCCGCAGGGGCGAGCTGTCCATCCTCGCCGACCGCTGGGCGATCACGTCGAAGTGCCTGCGCCCGATGCCGGAGAAGCACGCCGGGCTCACCGACCCCGAGGCGCGGGTCCGTCAGCGCTACGTCGACCTCATCGTCAACGACGAGGCCAGGAAGATGGCCTACACCCGCAGTGCCGTGGTCCGGGCCGTCCGCGACTTCTGGCACGAGGAGGGTTACCTGGAGGTCGAGACGCCGATGCTCCAGCCGATCCACGGCGGAGCCACGGCCAGGCCCTTCAGGACCCACATCAACGCGTACGACATGGAGCTCTACCTCCGGATCGCGATCGAGCTCTACCTCAAGCGGCTGGTGGTCGGCGGCCTGGAGAAGGTCTTCGAGATCAACCGCAACTTCCGCAACGAGGGCGCCGACTCCACCCACAACCCCGAGTTCACGATGCTGGAGGCGTACGGCACGTATCTCGACTACAACGACATCGCCGACCTGACCCAGCGGATGATCCAGAAGGCCGTGCTGGCCGCCCTCGGCCACTCCGTCGTCGTCCACCAGGGCCAGGAGGTCGATCTCGGGCTGGCGAAGTGGCCGCGGATCACCCTGTACGGGTCGGTCTCCGAGGCGCTGGGCGAGGAGGTCACCACCGAGACGCCCCTGGAGCACGTCCGTAAGCTCGCGGACGCGCGGGAGATCCACTGGGACGCCAAGTGGGGTCAGGGCAAGCTGGTCCAGGAGATCTTCGAGGCCCTCGTCGAGCACACGCTCATTCAGCCCACGTTCGTCATGGACTATCCGCTGGAGACCTCCCCGCTGGCACGCAACCATCGGGACAACCCCCTCCTCACCGAGAAGTGGGACCTGATCGGCTTCGGCACCGAGCTGGGCACCGGTTACTCGGAGCTGAACGACCCGGTCGAGCAGCGCCGCCGCCTCACCGAGCAGTCCCTGCTCGCCGCGGGCGGCGACGCGGAGGCCATGCAGCTTGACGAGGATTTCCTCACGGCCCTGGAATATGCGATGCCACCCACCGGTGGCATGGGGCTCGGGATCGACCGTCTCATCATGGCCTTCACCGGCAAGAACATTCGCGAGACCATCCTGTTCCCGCTGGTCAAGCCGACCGCCTGAGCCCGGCGAAGGGCGACACGCAGGGATCTTACGGTGGCGTCGGCCCCGGGCACCGCCCGGGGCCGACGCCGTTTTCATGCGGTGTCGCCGTGAGTGCCACAGGGCCGACGCCGGGACGGACGGGACGAGATCGGCGGCCGGGACGAGATCGGGGGGCCGGGAACGGCCGTCGCTCCCATGGGCCCACGTAATGTCGGCAGCCTTTCCGTGTGGGGCGGAAATCCATTTCCAGCACGTCCAATATCGCTTTCGCGTCCCACCGTCATCGCGTGATACTTCGCGAATGTCGTGAAGCTGCTTCCTTGACCCTCATATTTCCGTATTTTTCGTGGTGTGTCGTCAAGGTAGCGGATGGTCGTGCTGGCCGAAGAGTATCGGGAAGAGATCGGTTTTTACCGAAAAATGTGGGCGGTCCGGATCTCCGGAGGACCGGCTCCGACGTGCCCGGCGAGGCGGGGACCCCGCAAAATCTTGTTCTGCCGGGACTTCGATCGCCGCAGCCAGGGGTGCCTACCGGCTCGCGCCCAGGACGGGTCATGACATAGCCGCAAAGGCACTGACATATCATGAGTACTTCATGTAGCGCCTACTATGTCAATACTGGACGCGCGCTATGAAGAGCAGAACTTGACGACCTTTGAACGAGGCGTTTACCGTTCCTGGCGGACGGTATTCATTTCCGGCGTCTCGCACCCGGTTTCCAGAGTGGGGGGAGTGACTCTTGGTGGCATATCCAGAAGTGGATTCACGCCATGGCGACGGCCCTCTGGGCATGAGCGATATCGGTCTCAGCGATGACGACCTCGTGCTGCTGGCTGAGCTCGCCAAGGGTGTCACGGTTGATCGAGTGGGGCGTCGCCTCGACATCAGCGGGCGGACCGTCAGGCGCAGGCTGAGAGGCATCTGCGACCGCATCGGTGTCGCCACGGCGATCGAGGCCGTCGCCTGGGCCGCCCGCCGTCGCCTGATCTGACACGGCACCGCACGCGTGCCCGGCAGGTCGGGCCGGGCACGCGTGCGGGCAGGAGGGCGGGGCGGGGCACGCTCAGGCGGCGATGCGGACGCCTCCGACGAAGGGCCGGTTGTCGATCGTGGTGATGTGGACGACGTCACCCGTCCGGGGCGCGTGGACCATCAGACCCGCGCCGATGTAGATCCCGACATGGTGCAGGTCGCTGTAGAAGAAGACCAGGTCTCCCGGGCGCAACTCTTTCCTGGAAACGTGGGTGCCGGCGGTCCACTGGTCACCGGTGTAGTGCGGCAGGCTGATGCCGACCTTCTGGTAGGCCCACATGACCAGCCCGGAGCAGTCGAAGGAGTTGGGACCCTCGGCGCCCCAGACGTACGGCTTGAGCTGTTGGGTGAGCGCCCAGCGGGTCGCCTCCGCGGCCTTGCCGCTGCCCACGATGGGCACGTTGGTCTTCACCCGGGCGCCCCTGTTGCCGACGGCCCTGGCACGCACCTCGCTGAACAGGTCGCTCTCGACCCGCGCGACCAGACGCTCGATCTTGGTCCGGTTGCCGTCGATCTCCGCCAGGAGCTCCTTGACCTCCGCCGTCCTCGCCTTGGCGCCGGCCTTCGCCCGCTCGGCGGCCTCGA
Organism: Streptosporangium sp. NPDC006930; assembly: GCF_040635605.1. Classification (NCBI taxonomy): domain Bacteria; kingdom Bacillati; phylum Actinomycetota; class Actinomycetes; order Streptosporangiales; family Streptosporangiaceae; genus Streptosporangium; species Streptosporangium sp. NPDC006930. The sequence goes on from NZ_JBEYID010000009.1 coordinate 109,765, forward strand.
TCGCCCGGGCGACCTGGGCGACCTCCTCGCTCTGCTGCTGCTGGAGTGCGTAGTTGGTGGTGGCCTGATCGAGGAAGGTGTCGGGGTCCGTCGCCTGCGTGAAGGCGAGCCCGGAGTTCAGGCCGCCCGACATGTAGGTGCTCTGCGCCAGGAGGGTGGCCTTGGTGCGGCGGGAGGCCAGCTCCGACTCGCTCGACGCGAGGATCTTCTCGGCGCTCTCCGCGGCCCGCTGGGCCTGCCTGAGCTTGACCCGCTCGCCGTTGTATCGCTCGGCGAGGACGCCGATCTCCTCGTGCAGTTTCTCGGCCTGCTTGGCCAGCTGCTGGAGGCTGGGTTCGGGGTCGGCGGTGGCCGCGACCAGCGGCGTGCCGAGAGTGAGGGTGGCGAATGCCAGGCCGATGACCGCCATACGGCGGCGCAGCCCGCGCGGCGCGCGTTCTCGACGGCGGGCGTCGTCGCCCGCGTTCTTTCCTCCGCGGTCGCGCTCGCGCTTCACCAACGGGCTCCTCTCCTCGGCCGCCTACCGGGTTAGCTGACGGGTTCGGGCCGGAGGCAGCCCTACCGAGTGCGCCGGTGGCACTCGGATTCACCCCGAAGGACGTGGTGGGTCCCCGGTTCCCCGTGGTGGGGGATTCGGCGGGTCAGGCTTTTACGTCTCTGACATCGAGCACGGAGATTAGTGCACCCGTGGTTCCTGCTCAACCAGAACTGCGAATTCAGTGGAGGTTTCGCAACCGAAGTGTCACGGAAAGATCACACGCCAATATGATCAACATGGCCATTACGCTGCCTTTACCTCCCTGGTGGGGGCGTGGCGAAGGTCTTCCCAGGTCCGGGACCGTACCAAAGGTGAGCTGTGGCACACGTGAGATGCCGCGCGCCCAGTGTGGTAAAGCGATTACCGGCGGTCATGTGAGGGGGGTGTGCCGCGAGTTAAGGAGGAGCCGTAATTGAAGACCGGTGAGGACGTACGCTGAACGGTCATGGAGCAGCTTGCTGAGCATTCTCCCGTGCCGGTCGTGCGCACCCCGGGCGGCGGGGAGCGACGCGCGGGACCCGAGGGGGCGGAGCCTGACCCGCCCCTGCCCGAGGCGATCAAGGTCGCCGAGATCGTAGAGGTCGCCGAGGTCTCGGTCCGTCGTGCCCGGACTCCGGACGTCCGCGCGATCAGGCGGCTCGTCGACACCTATGGCGGCGTCGGCCCACGCCTGCTGGAGAAGGCCACCGTCACCCTGTACGAGGACGTTCAGGAGTTCTGGGTCGCCACCGACAAGGAGGGGGCGGTCATCGGCTGCGGGGCTCTCCACGTCCTCTGGGAGGATCTGGCCGAGATCCGCACCGTGGCCGTCGATCCGACCCGTCGCGGGATGGGAATCGGCCACCGGATCGTCTCCGCCCTCATTCGCACGGCCGCGGAGCTGGGCCTGCGCCGGGTCTTCTGTCTCACCTTCGAGGTCGACTTCTTCGCCAGGCACGGTTTCCGCGAGATCCAGGGCACGCCCGTCGCCCCCGCGGTCTACGCGGAGCTTCTCGCCTCCTACGACGAGGGTGTGGCGGAGTTTCTCGATCTGGAGCACGTCAAGCCCAACACCTTGGGAAACACCCGGATGCTGCTCCACCTGACACGTGAGCCCGACTGTGATGACTTTAGAGCTGACTGATCGGAAAGGTGACTGTCGATACCTATGTCGATACCTTGTGCAGCAGCAAGCATGTGCGTCTGACATTTGCCACATGCGCAGTCTAAGTGAGGTGACGCGGTGAGCACCGGACAGCCGCCGTATCCACAGGATGATCCCGACCGCGATCGCACACCGTCGGGGCACCCGGATTACGGACAGCACAACGCGGGTCGAGCCGCTGGCGAACTCGATCCCGACGTAACGGTCATGGGATATCGGTCGGAGGCCTCACAGCCGAACACCGGCCCAGGACAGAGCCAGCCCGGCTACGGCCAGGGTTACGGGCAGCAGGGCTACGGCCAGCAGCCCGGTTACGGGCAGCAGGGGTACGGTCAGCAGCCCGACTACGGGCAGCAGCAGGGTTACGGCCAGCAGGGTGGGACGGGGTCGTACGGGCAGCAGCCGGGCTATGGCCAGCAGGCGTCCCAGCAGCAAGGTTACGGTCAGCAGCCCGACTACGGGCAGCAGCAGGGTTACGGCCAGCAGGGTGGGACGGGGTCGTACGGGCAGCAGCCGGGCTACGGCCAGCAGGCGTCCCACGAGCAGTCCGGCTACGGGCAGCAGTCCCAGCCCGGTTACGGCCAGCAGGGTTACGGCCAGCAGCCCGGTTACGGGCAGCAGGGCTACGGCCAGCAGCCCGACTACGGGCAGCAGCAGGGTTACGGCCAGCAGGGTGGGACGGGGTCGTACGGGCAGCAGCCCGACTACGGCCAGCAGGGCTACGGCCAGCAGCCCGCGTACGGGCAGCAGGGCTACGGTCAGCCGTACGGCGGTCCTCCCGGGGCGCCCGCCCCGCTCGCGGAGTGGTGGCAGCGTCTCCTGGCGAGGCTCATTGACGGGATCATCCTGGCGATCCCGGGGGTCATCGTCACCACGGTGTTGACCGCGATGCTCGTGACCGCCCCCACCTTCAACGGCACGACGGTCACGGAGGGGAGCGGGACCTTCCTCGCCACGCTCCTCGTCGCACTGATCAGCGCGTCGATCTACATGGCCTACGAGTTCCTCATGCTCAGCAGGGGCGGCCAGACGGTCGGCAAGATGGTCATGGGCATCAAGGTCGTGCCGGTCGGCGGCGCCCTGCCGCCCGGTGGGCTCGGCTCCGACATGGCGGTCAAGCGCGCCGGGGTGTTCTTCGGCCCGCAGTTCCTGAGCTGGATCCCCTTCGTGGGCTTCGTCTTCAACATCTTCAGTCTCGTGAACGTCCTGTGGCTGCTGTGGGACAAGCCACTGCAGCAGGCCCTGCACGACAAGGTGGCGGGGACGGTCGTCGTCAAGATCAAGTAGTCCCCTGAATAACGGGGCCGGCGGTTCAACCGCCGGCCCCGTTTTCGTGCGCGGGTGAGAAAACGGGGGTCCTTAGGGGCCCGTAAGAGGCTCGGGGCCGAGGGGTGCGGAAGCCTCAAAACCATTTGCCGCGCCCTGAGCAACGCGGGGGAAGTTATGACCGACTCTCGACCCGCTCGCCGGAATATTCGCGTACGTTGCCCACAACGGGCTCACGTCCGCCCCAGGTGTCCTATGAGGGGTCAATGCCGGATCCGTCCCCGTCGGGGGTTCGCGCACTACTCGCCGAATGGCCGGCGCCGCGCGCCTCCGGCATCCTCGGTGACCCCGCGCCGGATTCTCTTCTTCGCCTTCCGCCGTGTGTTCGGGGCAGCCGGTGAAGTCCTTCTTACGGATCCGGATCGGGGCGCCCGGTGTTGGCGAGGTTGTCTGAGGAGTGCATCGCGTTTGGTGGTTATACGGTCTACGACTATGTACTCCGTGCCGGAGTGGGTCGTACTCTTGGCAAGAAAGTGTTGAAGATCCGTCTTGTTCCATACACTTGTGTCACATCGGTTCACACCGGGGTGATGAAGCGAGCGGCTCCCCGTCCGGGCGTTCTGCCGACGGAGGGCATTCTCGCGATGAAGTCACCGGCGGCGATCTCAGGCTCCATGGCAAGGTGTTGTTCATCCCGGCGGACAGCCCCTTCAGCAGGGACTTCGTCGCCGGGAGGTCGATGGTGCGGCGGCGCGGAAGCCGTGCGGCATTGGTATTACGGCGACGATGATGATCACCTGATGGCCCCCCTGGTTTTTCCTCGTGCCTTTACGACCACAACCGGTAAGAGAGCTGGAGAGAAGCATTAGGCTGGAGGAAGACGGCATGGTCGCCCCTGTGACGCGTGTCGCCGGTCGGTGGCGCTATGGTCATCCATGGGCGGTTCCACCGATCGGGCGCGCCCGCGAGGCCCGGAGAGCCGCCGCCATATTTTCATGGTCCCCAGAAAGCCACCCACGGTGCGGAGCGAGGACGAATGTACGACGTATTGTCCGCGTTGATACCCCCGGCGGTCGTCGGCGGGGCCTTCATCTTCGGAGTCGTCAAGCTACTTCGGAGTGAAGCCGCCGGCCGACGTCCGGCAAAACGGCCCGACCCCGAGTCGCAGAAGAGCTGATCCACGGGAGGCTCGACCGGTGAGTCTCGGTTGCCTGTGAGAATCGCCGAGCTCCTGGAATTGCCGCTCTTCGATCGCGGGTATATGTTTAGCTTGCGAATGAAACAATACTCCGCGAAAGGATTGTGTAGATGGCCAAGCAGATCCAGGAGATTCTCATCGACGACCTCGATGGGGGCGAGGCCAATGAGACTGTCGCCTTCGCGATTGACGGCACCAGCTATGAGATTGACCTGAGTGACGTTAACGCGAAGAAGCTCCGCGACTCCCTGTCGCCTTTCGTGCAGAGCGCCCGCCGTTCCGGCGCCCTGGCTCCCCGCCGCCGTCGCGCAGGCGGAGCGCGGGCACTCACGCGAGAGAAGAGCGCCGACATCCGGGCGTGGGCGAAGTCTCACGGACTCAATGTCAGCGAGCGCGGTCGGATCGCCTCGAAGATCGTCGAGCAGTACGAGCAGGCTCACTAGATCGGCTCAGTAGATCGAGTGAATCATGCGGTTATGGCGGTCACGGTGGGGTCCGGTGGCGGCCATGACCGCATGATGCGTTTTACTGGAAGACAAACGTCGTTCGCTTGCGGCGTAGCGGGAACATCGCACCCCCCATAAGTAGTTGGATGGAGGGTGAACGCCCTGCGCTCGGGGAACGTCTTCTGCATAGAGCGGTCGCCGGGTCGGGGCTACCATGCGGGATGACAGGGCTCGGATATCCCGGACCTGCCTGACCGCTCTGTGAGGAGCGACGAGATGTTCGAGAGGTTCACCGACCGCGCACGGCGGGTTGTCGTCCTGGCCCAAGAAGAGGCCCGGATGCTCAACCACAACTACATCGGTACGGAGCACATTCTTCTTGGCTTGATCCATGAAGGTGAAGGCGTTGCCGCCAAGGCTCTGGAGAGCCTCGGCATCAGTCTTGAAGGTGTGCGTCAGCAGGTCGAGGAGATCATCGGCCAGGGTCAGTCTGCGCCGTCGGGGCACATTCCGTTCACCCCGCGTGCCAAGAAGGTCCTTGAGCTGTCGCTCCGCGAAGCCCTGCAGCTGGGACACAACTACATCGGCACCGAGCACATCCTGCTCGGCCTCATCCGTGAGGGCGAGGGCGTCGCCGCCCAGGTGCTGGTGAAGCTGGGAGCCGATCTCAACCGGGTCCGGCAGCAGGTCATCCAGCTGCTCCACGGTTACCAGGGCAAGGAGCCGGCCGCCGCGGGCGGTCCGACCGAGGCCGCACCGTCGACCTCCCTTGTGCTGGACCAGTTCGGCCGCAACCTGACCCAGGCCGCCCGTGAGGGCAAGCTCGACCCGGTCATCGGCCGGGAGAAGGAGATCGAGCGGGTCATGCAGGTCCTGTCCCGCAGGACCAAGAACAACCCGGTCCTGGTGGGAGAGCCCGGCGTCGGCAAGACCGCCGTCGTGGAAGGCCTGTCCCAGAAGATCGTCAAGGGCGAGGTGCCGGAGACGCTCAAGGACAAGCAGCTCTACACCCTCGACCTGGGCGCCCTCGTGGCGGGTTCCCGTTACCGCGGTGACTTCGAGGAGCGGCTGAAGAAGGTCCTCAAGGAGATCCGCACCCGAGGCGACATCATCCTGTTCATCGACGAGCTCCACACGCTCGTCGGCGCGGGTGCCGCCGAGGGCGCGATCGACGCCGCCAGCATCCTGAAGCCGATGCTGGCCCGAGGCGAGCTGCAGACCATCGGGGCCACCACCCTCGACGAATACCGCAAGCACCTGGAGAAGGACGCGGCGCTCGAACGACGCTTCCAGCCGATCCAGGTGGCCGAGCCCAGCCTCAGCCACACGATCGAGATCCTCAAGGGCCTGCGCGACCGTTACGAGGCACACCACCGCGTCTCCATCACGGACGGCGCCCTGGTGGCCGCCGCGCAGCTGGCCGATCGCTACATCAGCGACCGGTTCCTGCCGGACAAGGCGATCGACCTCATCGACGAGGCCGGCTCGCGCATGCGCATCCGCCGCATGACCGCGCCGCCGGACCTCCGCGAGTACGACGAGAAGATCGCCAACGTGCGGCGCGACAAGGAGTCCGCGATCGACGCGCAGGACTTCGAGAAGGCCGCCGCGCTGCGCGACCAGGAGAAGCAGCTCCAGCTCAAGCGCGAGCGCCGCGAGAAGGAGTGGAAGGCCGGCGACATGGACGTCGTCGCCGAGGTCACCGAGGAGCTCATCGCGGAGGTCCTGGCGACCGCCACCGGCATCCCGGTCTTCAAGCTCACCGAGGAGGAGTCCCAGCGACTGCTCCGCATGGAGGACGAGCTCCACAAGCGGATCATCGGTCAGGACGACGCCATCAAGGGTCTGTCCCGCTCGATCCGCCGTACGCGCGCCGGTCTGAAGGACCCGCGCCGTCCGGGTGGCTCGTTCATCTTCGCCGGTCCGTCAGGTGTCGGTAAGACCGAGCTGTCCAAGGCGCTGGCCGAGTTCCTGTTCGGGGACGAGGACGCGCTGATCATGCTGGACATGTCGGAGTTCATGGAGAAGCACACCGTCTCCCGCCTGTTCGGCTCGCCTCCCGGCTATGTCGGATACGAGGAGGGCGGTCAGCTGACGGAGAAGGTGCGGCGCAAGCCGTTCTCGGTCGTCCTGTTCGACGAGATCGAGAAGGCCCACCCCGACATCTTCAACTCGCTGCTGCAGATCCTGGAGGACGGTCGCCTGACCGACGCCCAGGGCCGGGTGGTCGACTTCAAGAACACCGTCATCATCATGACGACGAACCTCGGCACCCGAGACATCTCCAAGGGGCAGGGCGTCGGCTTCGCGAAGAACAACGACGCCGAGTCCAACTACGACCGGATGAAGTCGAAGGTCCAGGAGGAGCTCAAGCAGCACTTCCGGCCGGAGTTCCTCAACCGTGTCGACGACATCGTGGTCTTCCACCAGCTCACGCCGAAGGAGATCATCCGCATCGTCGACCTGATGCTGGCCCAGGTGGACCTGCGTCTGAAGGACCGCGACATGGGGATGGAGCTCACGCAGGAGGCCAAGCAGCTGCTGGCCGACCGTGGCTACGACCCCGTGATGGGCGCCCGTCCGCTCCGCCGTACGATCCAGCGCGAGCTGGAGGACATCCTGTCCGAGAAGATCCTGTACGGGGAGCTCCGTCCCGGCCAGATCGTGAAGATCGGGATCGAGGGCGAGGGGGAGAACGCGAAGTTCACCTTCATCGGTGAGAACGCGCCGTCTCCCCAGGTCCCCGACTCGGCCGCGGCCATCGTGTAGCCGATCCAGGACCGGAGCCGGTCAGACATGGCCTGATTCAGGCCGAATGAGCAGACCCCGCCGTGAGGAGACTCACGGCGGGGTCTGCTCATTTGTTATCTAAGACGGTATTTCGCCACGACAGGTAGTACTACACTCTGTAGAGTGAGTTCGGTGACTCTCACCCGGATGATCTGAAAGTAGTACCGGCTGCGGTGAGAGCGGTATCGAGGTCAGCCCGGCGACGTACCGAGGAATCAACTCCGAGAGTGACGCGGAGATCGGTGCCCGCGCGGGATGCTTCAGACGACCGGGCCGGACTCCCGGCCGGAGGGCTCCGGCTCGCGCCGCCGTCGACGAGCGGCGCGGGGGCCATCGGGACGCTTACACGAAAGCACGCTTTGGAGGCACGCATGCGTTTACGGCACGAGGACGGGACGCTCGTTCACCTGGCCTACAACGCGGGTGTGCACCCCGCCGAGGATCTGGAGAACCTCATCGCGCACCTCACGCGGTACGCGGTGCCGGTGCGCAAGCGCCTCGGGGTGGAGCGCATGGGGGTCGGCCTCTGGCTCTCCCCGAGCGTCGCCGACCATCTCACCTCCGACAGGATCGAGCTGGTGCGGCTGCGCCGATCCCTTGAGGAGCGCGGTCTGGAGGTCGTCAGCCTCAACGGCACCGGTGGCAGAAACCAGGAGGTCCCCGGCCCCGACTGGGCCAAGCCCGAGCGTTACCGCTACACGATGGCGCTGGCCAGGATCCTCGCCTTCCTGCTCCCGCAGGACGTCCGTTTCGGAAGCATCTCCACCATCCCCATCGGCTGGCGCCGCGACTGGCCCGCCGACCTGCACTCGATCGCCTCGCGGCGGATGGAGCGCCTCGCCCGCGAGCTGCGCGGACTGTACAGCGTCACCGGCAAGACGATCAGGGTCGGTTTCGAGCCGTGGCCCGGATGCGTGCTGGAGACCACCAAGCAGGCCCTCGACCGGGTCGGCGGCATCGACTCCGAGCACCTGGGCATCTGCCTGGACGCCTGCTATCTCGCGGGCGGCTCTGAGGAGCCGGGAGCCGCCCTGCGCGGCCTGGCGGACACCGGAGCCCCCGTGGTGAAGCTCGGCCACGTACACAACCACATGGCCGCCGCGTGCCAGGAGCTGCCCAGCACCCGCCCGGTCCTGGAGGACACCCTCACCGCGATGCTCTCCGGCGCGGTGAACGGCACCGCCCACATCGAGGTGGAGACCCACGATCTCGCCGTGCCCCTCAGGGGCAAGGGCCCCGGCGCCCTGGTCAACGTGATCGCCGAGGAGCTCGACTGGGCCCGCACCAGCCTCACCGCCCTCGGCCTGCGCCTCGCCGCCTGACCTTCCTGGCTCGACGCCCTGTTGTGTCGATGCCGAGGGCGGACTCACCGAACTCGGCGCCGGACGGCTCCGGGAGAGGTGTCCTGATCTCTTCGTGTCACAACGGCTCATCACCGGGAAATCGTCGAAGCCCTCGGCTGCAAGAAGAGCCGAGGGCTTTCGCGGCATCGGGGCGGCACACCTCAGACGTACGAGAACTCCGGATGCGGGTGCATCAGGAAATCGTGGTGGGAGATGTTCCAGGCGTAGGCGCCGGCCATCAGGAACTGCACCAGATCGCCGGTCGCCAGAGCGGCCGGGACCCGGCGCGCGAGGGTGTCCTTGGGAGTGCAGAGCTGGCCGACGACCGTGACCGGCTCGCCCTCCCCGGCGATGACCATCGGCTGGTCGTGGCCCTTGGTCGCGGGTGTGCGGATGTGGTGGGTCCCGCCCGCCACGATGGCGAACAACTCGCCGTGGACTCGCTTGACGTCCAGCACACGGGTCACGTACCGCCCGCAGTAGACCGACACGGACCGGCCGGGCTCGACGCGCAGCGTCTCGCCGGGGCGGCGCAGTCCCGCCAGGCCCTTGCCGTAGATCTCCCAGTCGAAGACGGCGCCGGGGTCGGCGTAGTCGACGGCCATGCCGCCACCAAGGTTGATCTCGGTCAGGCCAAGGCCGCGGGCGTAGCCGAGCACGCCGTCGGCGACCTCCAGCATGCGCGGGGCGTCCAGGCCGCTGGCCAGGTGGGCGTGAACGCCACGCAGGCGCACCGCGTCCTGGCGCTCCAGAAGCGCGAGACACTCCTCGACGCCGGCCGGGTCCATGCCGAAGGGGGTCGCGCCGCCGCCCATCGCCAGGGCCACGTCCCCCAGCGAAAGGGCCAGGTTGGCGCGGAGCAGCACGTCGGCCTCCCGCCCGGTGGCGATCAGGCGGCGCAACTCGTTCGGGCTTTCCACGTGCAGCCGTTCGACGCCGTGATCGAGGGCGAGCCGGAGCTCGTCGTCGGTCTTGCCGGGGCCGCCGAACGCGATCCTGGCCGACGGGAGCACACCCCGCACGTGCTCCAGCTCGCCACCGGAGGCGACCTCGACCCCGTCCACGTGCCGGGCCAGCACCCGCAGCAACTCCGGGTCCGGGTTTGCCTTGGCCGCGTAGTACAGCTCGATTCCCGGAAGCGCGGCCCGCACCGCCGCCGCGTGCGCGTCCAGGGCGGCCAGGTCGTACACGTAGGCGGGTAACCTTCCGGCCGCCGCCAGCTCACGGGCTCTTACGGTGAGAGCGTCCACAAAAATCTCCGATGGATGTGGGATGCCGAGGATCAGGTGAGAGGGAACGTGGATTCGATGATCAGGTAGCTGGTAGGCGTGACGGTCGTGGTCACCTCCACGGTCCGGCCGTCAGCCATGCGCCCCGTGTGAAGAATGTCGAAGACCGGCCTTTCGGTACTGATCTCCAGCTTCTCCGCCTCTTCGTCGGTTGGGAGGCGAACCAAGATCCGCTCGTCTGCCTCCACCTGAGGATGGCCGAGACTGGCGTACAGGGACTTGATGCCCCCGACGATCATCGGCTCAGGTTCTTCGAGCGCGGTGCCGACCGCGATGTCAGCAGGCATGTAGGAAACGACGAGACTGACGGGTATGCCGGAGGCAAGCAGGCGACGTGACCGGCGTATCACGGTGATCTCCGAAAGGCCAAAAAGGACGGAGATGTCGTCCGGAGCGGTCATTCGTGTAACCGAGATCTCATGCTGAGGTTCCAGGCCGATGGCACGAATCTCAGCGTCGAACGCCCTTTTCGCTCCTTCGTGCTCACGTGTGTCGCGCCGATAGCGAGCGCCGGACCGTGACAGGGGCGGAAGCCAAGTCACTCGGGTTCCGTCTCCCTGTCGGGGACGTACCAGGCCTTCAGTGGCCAGGAGTTGCAACGCCTTGTTCACCAGACTACGAGAGACGCCGTAGTCCGCAGCGAGGGCTGTCTCGGACGGCAGGGTCTTACCGGGAGCGTAGGTTCCGCTCCGGATTGATTTACGCAGGTCTTCGGCTATGTCCCTATATGTGAACTTCATGATCCAGCTCTCCTCTCTCGCAGCCACCAAGCATAGAGGTTAAACGTTTGTCATCTCTTGACGTGGGTCTCGATCGCACCAAGCCGGAGATGTTAAACGTTTGTCTTCTGCAGTATCGCCTTGAGCTGTCAGAGAAAAGATCGGGCCTGCTGGGTGCTGAGAACACCGAACAGGCCCTTGACCAGGAAGGCACTCCTGACCCGTGAACAACCCTAATGCCCCGAGTCTCGACCAGGCTGCGGCAATCGGCTGTGGCTGCTTTGCCGAAGTTTCGCCGATGCCGATGGGCTGTGCCCTCTGCTGGCACGCCCCCTACGCGCATGGCTGTCCCGGCCAGGGCGCCGTCGACCACGACTACGTCCAGCCGTCCAGGGAGCTGATGGCCGTCCGCTTGGAGGCCTGGCGCTTCGGCATTTTGCTGCCCGCTTCCGAAGCGTTCGTCGACGCTGAGGCCATTCCCCTCGTGCCCGCGCAGCGCCGTCCTGAACAGCCCGCCTCGGCCGCGCCGACGCCGCTGCCCAAGCGCACACCTCGGTCCTTCCCTCGTCCAGACACTCGCCCCGTCGTCGCGCCGCCGGGACGTGATGACGGCCCCTTCGGCGCGCGCCGAGCAAGTCCCAAAGCCACGCTTCTCGTCGTGGAAAAGGAGGCGCCCGTGATCCCGCACCTCGACCCCCTGGCTGGCGATCATTTGAGCGCGACCACCTGGCGCCCCGATGCCATCAGCGCCCTCAAACACCTGCGCACCGAACTACACACCCACCGCATCTACCCAGAGATCGCCTACGACGAGAGCAGGCCTCGTCTTGTGATCAGCTCTGAGCTGACCGTATGGACTGACCAGGCGGGCACGATCTTCTGTTGGGGAGCCTGCTTCCTCGAAGGCAGCGACCTCCGCGGGCCTTCCCGCCACCGCGCCGGCTCCACGTCTACGGTGGTATGGCGTATCGGCGGGGTGGATCGTTCTGATCTTCGATGACCTCGACGGCCGCCACCCCGACCTGTCGCCAGGGTCGGCCGATGTGCCCGCTGTCGTCACGGCCGTATCCGGCATGGGCGAACTGCTGGCGCCTTCCCCACTGTCCGACCTCCCCTCGGCCTCCACCACTCGCGTCTCCCTCCTGCACGGCTGGCGCGAAATGGTCGCCCGCCCGCTGAGCGACCTCGGCGGCTGGGAACGACGCCACCTGCGCGATCTCTCGGAGCTGGAGACCCACTGGGCGCATTACGCCGATGGGGCCACCCTGGTTCACGGCGACATCCGCCCCGACAACATGATCATCGCTATGGGCGGGGGCGTGTTCGTCGTGGACTGGGCACAACCCAGCAGGGGAGCCGCCTGGCAGGACGTCGCCGACCTCGTCCCTCACATGATCATGGCGGGCCATTCTCCGGCGTCGGCGGAGAAGACGCTGATCGGCGTCCAGGCATGGGATTTCGCCCCATCGGATGTGATCACCGGCTACGCCGCATCGTTCGCCGGGTACTGGACCCGGATGAGCCGGCAGCCCGCACCGCCGGGCGTCCCGAACCTTCGCGCCTACCAACGCCGAGCGGCTGCCGCCGCCATCGCATGGACGACGTACCGCACCGGCTGGTGACTCAGCCGGGGAGGCGGTAGGTGCCGTCGTCGAGGACTTCGGCCAGGCCGTCCGCGACCAGGCCGTCGAGGGCGCGCTCGCGCTGCGGGGCGTCGTCCCAGACCACGTCGAGGGCGTCCTTGGGTACGGCGCCGTGGGCCTGGCGCAGCACCGCGAGGAGGCGGCCACGGCACTGGCGGTCCGTTCCCGCGTACGTCTGGCCCTTGCGCGCCGGACCGTCGTGGGCCGGTTTGCCCGCGAGGCGCCAGGCGCACAGGTCACTGATCGGGCAGTCGGCGCAGCGGGCGGCGCGAGCGGTGCAGACCAGGGCGCCCAGTTCCATCACGGCGACCGCCCAGACGGGTGCGCGGTCGGCGTCGGGGAGCAGGGAGGCGGCGAGCCTGCGTTCCGGGGGCGTGGTGGCCTTGGGCGGATACTCCTGCCCGCTGACGGCCCGCGCCAGGACCCGCCGCACGTTGGTGTCGAGAACCGCGTGGCGGCCCTTGAAGGCGAAGCTGGCGACCGCGGCGGCGGTGTACTCGCCGACACCGGGAAGCGCGAGCAGGGCGTCGTGGCCGGTGGGGACCTCTCCGCCGTGCCGTTCGGTGATCGCGCGGGCGCACGCGTGCAGGTTCAGTGCCCGGCGGGGGTAGCCGAGGCGGCCCCAGTGGCGTACGGCCTCTCCGGGGGACTCGCGGGCGAGGGAGGCGGGTGTGGGCCAGCGCTCCATCCAGTCGGTCCAGACGGGAAGCACCCTGACCACCGGGGTCTGCTGCAGCATGATCTCGCTGACCAGGATCGACCAGGGGGAGGCGCCGGGCGTACGCCAGGGAAGGTCGCGGGCGTTGCCGGCGTACCAGTCGAGGACGGGTTCGAGTAAGCGGTTCGACTCGGGCACCTTTCGACGATAGTGCGGGCACGGACAGGCACGGACAGGCACGGGCGGACGCGGACAGGCGCGGACGCCTTGGCCTGGCTTCGCCTGTCTGCACTTGGCTGCACTTGACTGTGTCTGTCCGCGCCTGGCTGTGCCTGCTCCATGCCCGCCCCGACGACTGACCTGCGGCCGAAACAGGCCGGAAGCGGCGGGTCGTCTCCTGTGGTCCGCCAGGACTAACCATACTGAGCGTATGGATCCCGACACGTTCCGTAGTGACGTTGGAGCCGACGTCTACTGGCGGCGCCGGATAGCCGCGCTTGTCGGTGTGCTCGTGGTGGTCGCCGTCGTGGCGTGGGCCTGCTCGTCGACGAGCAGGCCGGATGACCTCAGGGAGAGGAGCACCTCGGCCGCCGGACAGGAGACACCTGACCCGCTGACGGCCGTCCTGCCGACCATGACGGTCGTCCCCTCGACGTCCGCGAGCCCGACGCCCATGCCGAAGGCGGTCGTGCGGCCCAGACGGCCGGGCGAGGCCTGCGTCTCCCCGCAGCTCGTGCTGAGCATGGAGGGCGAGGGGACGATCTACCCGGCGGGAGTCCAGCCCCGCTTCGTCCTCACCCTCGTCAACGTCGGCAAGGTGATGTGCACCGCCGACGTCGGGCCGCGCGCGATGGAGATGCGCATCACCTCCGGCAACGACCGCGTGTGGTCGTCCTCCGACTGCGTCGGCGGCGACGCCGTCAAGATCCGCGAACTCGACCGGGGCATCCCGTACGTCAAGGAGCTGGTGTGGGACCGCCGCCGGTCCGGCGACAACTGCACCGCCGACCGCGCCGCCGCCCTGCCGGGTACCTACGTCGCGGTGGTCCATGCTCCAGGCCTGAGGAGCCGCAAGGCGGTCTTCCACCTTCGGTAGCAGTCGGGGTTGCCGTCTGGCGAGACCTCAGCCGTCGGGGTTCCCGTCCGGCGGGACCTTGAGGCCGCCCTCGGGGATCATCGGGGGTGTCCCGGGTTCGCTTTTCGCGGTCGTCGGGGCTGTCGAATCCGGAGGGCGCGCGGGACGCCGGGTACGCCGTGGGCTCACCGGGGCCCCGCCGGAATCTCAGACGTAGCGTTCCAGGATGGACGACTCCGCGAGCCGGGAGAGGCCCTCGCGGATGTGGCGGGCCCTCGCCTCGCCCACCCCGCCCACCTCCTGGAGCTCGCCGATGCTGGCCGCGAGGAGCTTCTGCAGGCTGGCGAAGTGGTCGACGAGGCGGTCGACCACCGTGTTCGGCAGACGCGGGACCTTGGCCAGCAGCCGGTAGCCCCGTGGGCTCACCGGGGCCTCCAGTGCGTCGTTGCCCGAGTGGCCGAGGATCTGGGCGACGACCGAGAGGTCGAGAAGCTCGGCGGAGGAGAGCTGGTCGAGCTCGTGCAGCGCCTCGGCGAACTTGCGCGGGCGGCGGCCCGCCGCGGGCAGGTAGTCGCGCACGATCAGCTCACGGTCGCTCTCCGTGCCGGCGACGAGCTCGTCCAACTGCAGGGAGAGCAGCCGGCCGTCGGTGCCGAGCTCGACCACGTACCCCGCGATCTCCTCGGAGATGCGCCTGACCATCTCCAGCCGCTGGGCGACCACCGCGATGTCACGGACCGTCACCAGGTCCTCGATCTCCAGCGCGGAGAGCGTGCCGGAGACCTCGTCCAGGCGGAGCTTGTAGCGCTCCAGCGTGGCGAGGGCCTGGTTGGACTTGGACAGGATGACCGCCGACTCCTCCACCACGTAGCGGATGCCGTCGAGGTAGAGGGCGATGATCCGCATGGACTTGCTGAGCGAGATGACCGGCAGTGACGTCTGCAGGGCCACGCGCTGGGCGGTGCGGTGCCGGGTGCCGGACTCGTCGGTGGGAATGGACGGATCGGGCATCAGGTGCACGGCCGCGCGTACGATCCTGAGATCGCCGGAGTTGAGGACGATCGCGCCGTCCATCTTGGCCAGCTCGCGCAGCCGCGTCGCGGAGAACTCGACGTCCAGCTCGAAGCCGCCGCTGCATATCTCCTCGACCGTGCCGTCGTATCCCAGCACGATCAGGCCACCCGTGTGCCCGCGGAGAATGCGCTCCAGTCCGTCGCGCAGCGCGGTGCCGGGTGCGACCGCGGCCAGGACGGCTCTGCGACGTTCGTCGAGCCCTTTGTAGTTTGCTGGCACATGACCCCCGTGGTCTGCGTATAACGCTCAAGCTTACCGGCGGAGGATCCGCGCGGTCCGGAATCGGTGGATGCCACCCCCCCGTACGGAGCCCGTGACGCGTCTCAGGTGACATGGGTGAGGGCGTCCCAGACATTCTCCGCCTCGACGACGTCGAAGCCGGGCGCGAACGGCGCTCCGCGTCCGGCCATGCGGACCAGGGAGTGGTCGCCGTTGCGCTTCTTGCCCGTGTCGAGGGAGCCGGTGGGGACGAGCGCGCGGGTGAAGCCCAGCCGGGCGGCCTCCGACAGGCGGCGCCGCACGTCGCGCACCGGGCGCAACTCTCCCGCCAGGCCCACCTCACCGAGCACCACCAGGCCGGAGGGGAGCGCCTTGTCACCCGCCGCACTGGCGACCGCGAGCATCACCGACAGGTCCACGGCGGGATCGCTGAGCTTGATCCCTCCGACGGTGGCGGTGAAGACGTCGCATCCGCCCAGCTTGGCGTTGAGCCGCCGCTCCAGCACGGCGAGGACCATCGTGACCCGGTAGGTGTCGAGCCCGGAGGAGGATCGGCGCGGCTGCTGGGCCTCGGTCCTCGCGACCAGGGCCTGGACCTCGGCGGGCAGTGGCCGGGTGCCCTCCAGGGTGACCGTGACGCACGTGCCGGGCACCGGGTCGGTGCGATGGGAGACGAACAGGCCGCTGGCGTCGGTGATGCCCTCGATGCCGCTCTCGTGCAGGTCGAAGCAGCCGACCTCGTCGACCGGGCCGTACCGGTTCTTGATCGCACGGACGAGGCGGAGCCGGGAGTGCCGGTCGCCCTCGAAGTGGAGCACGACGTCGACCAGGTGCTCCAGGGTGCGGGGGCCGGCGATCGAGCCCTCCTTGGTGACGTGGCCGACCAGCACGGTGGCCATGCCGCGCTCCTTGGCGAGCCGCACCAGGTTTCCCGCGACCTCCCTGACCTGGGTCACCCCGCCGGGCACGCCCGTCGCCTGGGTGGAGCCGATCGTCTGCACCGAGTCGACGATGAGCAGGTCGGGCTGGACCTTCTCGACATGCGAGACCAACGCGCCCAGGTCGGTCTCGGCGGCCAGGTAGAGGCGGTCCTGGATCGCGCCGATCCGGTCGGCCCTGATCCGCACCTGGGCGGCCGACTCCTCACCCGTGATGTAGAGGACCGTCTGCTGTCGGGCGATCTTGGCCGCCGCCTCCAGCAGGAGGGTCGACTTGCCGATGCCGGGCTCGCCGGCCAGCAGCACGACGGCTCCGGGAACCAGACCGCCGCCGAGGACCCGGTCGAGCTCGGGAACACCGGTGCCGCGCGCGTGCGCCACCTCGGCCTTGACCTGGCCGATCGGCACCGCCGGTGCCGACACCGCCCCGGCGGAGGCCACACGCGCCCCCGCAGGAGCCGTCTCCTCCTCGACCGTGCCCCAGGCCTGGCACTCACCGCAGCGCCCCACCCACTTGGCCGTCTGCCACCCGCACTCGGCACAGCGGTAGCCACCAGCCTTCTTCGCCATGGCCGCACGTTACCGGCAGAGCCCGACAACTTTCACCCGGTACGGCATGCCGTACCGGGTGAAAGTCGCGGGGAGGGACGGAGCGCGCTTCTTCAGATGTGGCCTTCGAGCTCGGCGAGGAGCAGGCGCTTGGGCTTGGCGCCCTTGATCTGCTGCACGACCTCGCCGTCCTTGTAGAGGTTGAGCGTCGGCAGGCCGAGGACGCCGTACCGCGCGGTGATCTCGGGGTAGTCGTCGGCGTTGAGCTTCGCGATCGTGACGCGGTCGCCGAGCTCGGCCTCGATCTCCGTCAGAATCGGCGCGATCATCTTGCACGGCCCGCACCACTCGGCCCAGAAGTCGACCAGGACGGGCTTGTCGCTCCGCAGCACCTGCTCGTCGAAGTTCTCCGCGGTCAATGTGATCATGATTCTCCCACTTTCCTCAGTACGCATCCCGGGCAGGCCGTGGTCAGCTGCGCCGCCACCTCCGCCCTCCGGGTGAGAAGCATGCGGATCTCGTCGTCGATCTCCGCCAGTTTGCGCTGGTAGACGGCGACGGACTCCGGGCACGACCCCCCTGACTCGTGACCGGCCCGCAGGCAGGCGACGAACGGGCGGGCGTCGTCCAGGGTGAAGCCGACGGCGAGCAGCGAGCGGATCTCGGAGACGAGCCTGAGATCCTCCTCCCCGTACTCCCGGTAGCCGTTGGCCGAGCGCCGGGCCGTGATCAGTCCCTGCTGCTCGTAGTAGCGCAGTGCCCGGGTGCTGACACCCGCCCGCCGCGCCAGCTCACCGATCCGCATCCGGCCCTCCCCACGGCACGACGATAGACCTTGACATCAACGTCAAGGTCAAGGCCCCGTCCCGTTGTTCCCGGTCGGCCCCGCGGAGGTCGTCGCCGTTCAGAACCGCTTCCAGCGCAGCAGGTTGGGGTAGGCGATCTCCAGACCGGGGGTCTCGGCGATGGCCAGGTCGGCGACCGCGGGGGTGAACTCGATGCGGAGCACGGCCTCCAGGTCGGCGCGGCGCTCGAAGGACATGCGCAGGTCGAGCTTGTCCGTCTGCCAGCCCTGGCGGCTCCAGAAGTTCTCGACGGACCTGGCGGAGTAGGCGGGGATGGACTGGCCGAACCAGCGGCCGAAGGCGCCGCGGGTGGTGTCGATGTCGATCACGAAGGCCGCGCCGCCGCGCCGCATCACCCGGGAGAGTTCGGCCAGGCCCGGCTCGCACCCGGGGCCGAAGAAGTACGCCCAGCGGGCGATGGCCACGTCCACGGAGGCGCCGGGCAGCGGGATCGCCTGGGCGGTGGCGGCATGGATCTCGACGTTCCGCAGGGCGCGGCAGCGGCGCCTGGCCAGCAGGACGAGGTCCTCGTGCGGCTCCACGCCGATCACCCGGGTGGCGGTCGAGGCGAGGGCGGGCAGGTGGTAGCCGGTACCGCAGCCGATGTCGAGGACCGTCGCCCCGGTCCACGACCGGATCGCCGACATCGCCGCCTCGGCGTGCCCCTCGGGATCCACCGCCCGGTTTTCCAACTCGTAGATCTGGGGGGTGTTCCAGATGTTGGGGCTGGGGATGGAGCCCCTCAAGAACCTCGGCATGCCCTCACCGTAATGGTGTGATCTAGGCCGTGTCGGTGGTGGCGGACAGCACTGCTCTCCGGACCCGCTTAGGCTGGCAAATGTGAGCGACGTGAGCGATCGGGCCGGTCGGCCCGGCGGTGTTCGCGAGTGTGCGCTCCGAGCCGGAGACGAGGAAGCGGTATGAGCGTCCGTGTATCCAGCGCGAAGATCGCGCTGTCCACCGCGTCGGTGTATCCCGAACGTACTCCCGATGCTTTCGAACTGGCCGCGCGCCTGGGGTACGACGGTGTGGAGATCATGGTGGGTGCCGACCCCGTGAGCCAGGACGTCGATGTCCTGGAGCGGCTGTCGGACCACTACCACCTGCCGATCCTGGCCATTCACGCACCGTGCCTGCTGGTGACGCAGCGGGTGTGGGGCAAGGACCCGTGGGCCAAGCTCCAGCGCGCGCAGCGCGCCGCCGAGCGGGTCGGTGCCAGGACGGTCGTGGTGCATCCCCCGTTCCGCTGGCAGCGCGACTACGCGCGCGACTTCGAGATCGGCCTGGCCAGGATGCGTGAGGAGACCGACGTGGTCTTCGCGGTGGAGAACATGTTCCCGCTGAGGGCGAGGGGCAACGAGGTCGTCCCCTACTCTCCTGACTGGAACCCGGTCGACTACGACTTCCCGCAGGTCACGCTGGATCTGTCGCACACGGCGGTGTCCGGGTCCGACGCCCTGGAGATGTTCACCAAGCTCGGCGATCGGCTCGCCCACCTGCACCTGGCCGACGGCGTCGGAGTGCCGAACAAGGACGAGCACCTGGTTCCCGGGCGGGGCAACCAGCCGTGCGCGCCGATCCTGGAGCGGATGGCGGGCAACGGATATTCAGGGCTGGTCGTGCTGGAGATCAATACGCGCAGGGCGGCCAGCCGTTCCGAGCGGATCGACGACCTCGCGGAGGCGCTCGCCTTCGCCCGGCTGCACCTCGCGGCCTCCACCCCAGCATGAGTGAGCCCGTCATGAGCACCACGGGCGGGCTTTCGAACGGCTCCTCGGAGAGGTCAACGGACGTCCCCGCGAACGGGCCCTCTGGGACGTCAACGGCCACGCCCGCGAGCGGGACCACGGACGTCCCCGCGAACGGGTCCGCGGACGGGTTCGCGGACGGACCCGCGGAGAGGCCCGCGGACGGACCTGCGGAGAGGCCCGCGGACGGGCCGGCGGAGGGGAGAAGGCGTCCGGGGCGCAGGCCGGGCTCGGCCGACACGCGGGGGCAGATCCTCGCGGCGGCGCGCGAGACCTTCGCGGAGAAGGGGTTCGACAAGGCGACCATCCGGGGCATCGCCCGGCAGGCGGGGGTGGACCCGGCGCTGGTCCACCATTACTTCTCCGGCAAGGAGAAGATGTTCGTCGAGGCGATGGAGTTGCCGGTCAACCCCGAGAACGTCCTCGCGGCGATCACGGCGGGGCCTCGCGAGGAGGTCGGCGAGCGGCTGGTCAGGCTCATCCTGACGATCACCTCGGAGGCCGGGGCGCGTCAGCCGGTGCTGGCGTTGGCCCGCACCGCGATGACGAACGAGCGGATGGTCGTCATGATCCGCGAGTTCGTGACCCGCGCGCTGCTCAACCGGGTCGCGGAGAGCCTGGACATCCCGCTGATCCGGATGGAGGCGGCCTTCGCGCAGATGTTCGGCGTGGTCCTGATGCGCTATGTCCTCGAACTGGAGCCGCTCGCCTCGGTGGATCTTGAGGAGTTGGTGAAATTGCTCACACCCACGATCCAGGGTTATCTCGACCCGCCGCGTTAGTCTCCCCGCCGCCCTCCGGATTCCCCCATAGCGGTCTTTCCGCCATATACCGCTGTATCCCGCGCATTCCCACCATTCGGGCCGGCGTACCGGCACGCTCCGTCGAGTCCCCGTCCTGCCGACGTCCAGGCCACGCCCGCCGAGCTCCATGAATCTCGAAGGTCACTTCGACACCGTTCGGAGGCATGCAGAGCATTGTTCTGGGAACGGTGTTGACCGTAGGGTGACGACGGTCACCGGGGGTCTCCCGACAAAGAGAAGTTACTCGTCGGTAGTATCTATGGGGACCCTCTGTCATCGTGGATGACCGGCGGTCGTACGCTGGCAGCCAACGCCGTCTGTGGGAGGACCAGTGCTCTGGGTAGCGATCATCGGGCTGGTCATGACAGCCGTCGCGCTCGCGCTCGCCGCGCGCCGCGTGTTGTTCCTGTACAAGCTCGCCACCGCAGGGCCCCCCGCGCCTGAGCGCGTCGAGTATGCCAAGGCCAACCTGGGTGAGGAGATCAAGGCCCAGCTGGTCGAGGTGTTCGGGCAGCGGAAGCTGCTGAAGTGGACGGCCTCCGGCGTCGCGCACTTCTTCGTCATGTGGGCGTTCCTCATCCTGGCGACCGTCTATCTGGAGGCGTACGGCGCGTTGATCCAGGGGGCCGTCACCGGCACCCCCGACTTCCACATCCCGCTCGTCGGGACGTGGCCGATCCTGGGCTTCCTGCAGGACTTCATCGCGGTCGCGGCCCTGCTCGGACTCATCGCCTTCGCGGTCATCAGGATCAAGAACTCGCCGAAGAAGCTGGGCCGTAGGTCCCGGTTCTTCGGCTCGCACCTCGGCGGTGCCTGGCTCGTCCTCTTCATGATCTTCAACGTGATCTGGACGATGCTCCTCTTCCGTGGCGCGGCGGCGAACACCGGCAACCTGCCCTACGCCTCGGGAGCGTTCGCCTCCGAGGCGACCGCCGCCCTGCTGCGCCCGCTGGGCATCTCGGCCAACGAGACGCTCGAACACGTCGGGCTGCTCCTGCACATCGGCGTGATGCTGGTCTTCCTCGTGATCGTGGTGAACTCCAAGCACCTGCACATCTTCACCGCGCCGCTGAACGTGGCGTTCTCCCGGCGTCCCGACGGCAACGGCCCCGCCCAGCCGATGCGGATCGACGGCAAGCTCGTCGACTTCGAGGACGAGGAGCTCGACGGCGACCGGCTCGGCCGCGGCAAGATCGAGGACACCACCTGGAAGGGCTTCCTCGACTTCTACACCTGCACCGAGTGCGGACGCTGCCAGGACCAGTGCCCGGCCTGGAACACCGACAAGCCGCTCTCGCCGAAGATGCTCATCCTTGAGCAGCGCGACCACGCCTTCAAGGTCGCTCCGTACCTGATGGCCACCGGGGAGCAGCGCGCGGGCCTGCACGAGGACGTGCTGGCCCTGCTGGACAAGCCGCTGGTGGGCGAGGAAGGCGTGATCCACCCCGACGTGCTGTGGTCGTGCACCAACTGCGGCGCCTGCGTCGAGCAGTGCCCGGTCGACATCGAGCACATCGACCACATCCTCGACATGCGCCGCTACCAGGCGATGGTGGAGTCCAACTTCCCCTCCGAGGCCGGCGTCATGGTCAAGAACCTGGAGAACAAGGGCAACCCGTGGGGGATGTCCGAGATGAAGCGGGCCGACTGGGTCGAGGAGCTGGCGAGCCGCGAGGTCGACCCCATCGAGGTCACGCTCGTCGACGAGAAGATGCCCGACGACACCGAGTACCTGTTCTGGGTCGGCTGCGCCGGAGCGCTGGAGGACCGGGCGAAGAAGACCACCAAGGCGGTCGCGGAGCTGCTGCACGTCGCCGGGGTGAAGTTCGCGGTGCTCGGCCCGATGGAGGCGTGCACCGGCGACCCGGCGCGCCGCCTGGGCATGGAGTACCTCTTCGACATGCTGGCCAAGCAGAACATCGAGACGCTGAACGAGGCCGGGGTCAAGAAGATCGTCGCGACCTGCCCGCACTGCTTCAACACCCTCGCCAACGAGTATCCCCAGCTCGGCGGCACCTACGAGGTCGTGCACCACACCCAGCTGCTGGCCAAGCTGGTGGACGAGGGCAAGCTGGTCCCGATCACGCCGATCGAGGAGAAGATCACCTACCACGACCCGTGCTTCCTCGGCCGCCACAACAAGGTCTACTCCCAGCCCCGCGACATCATGGCCAAGGTGCCCGGCGTGCAGACCCAGGAGATGCACCGCCACAAGGATCGCGGCTTCTGCTGCGGCGCCGGTGGCGCGCGGATGTGGATGGAGGAGCGGCTCGGCAAGCGCATCAACACCGAGCGGGTGGACGAGGCGCTCACCACCGAGCCGGACACCATCTCCACGGCGTGCCCGTTCTGTCTGGTCATGCTCGGTGACTCGATCAACGAGAAGAAGAACGCGGGCGAGGCCAAGGAGACGCTGGAGGTCGTCGACGTCTCCCAGCTGCTGATCAAGTCGATCAAAGGCCGGCCCGTAGAGGCGCCCTGACAGCGGGTGTGTCATCCGTCAGAGGGGACATTTTCCCGATGTCCCCTCTGACATAGGGTCAAGTCAACGTGAAAAGGACGTAAGGTCCGAAAACCTTTCTCCACATAACGGGAAAATCACGGTAACCTCAACGTCGCGTAGCTCATTCAACGGGGAGGGGGCTTGACGATGCCAGCCGTCGTCAGCGATGCCGAGGTTACCCTGGCCGATGTTCTCTCACTTCGGCTGGCCGTCGACGAACCCTTGGCCGACGGCACCGAACTGGTCCTGCGTAACCGGGCCACCTCGGTCGAGAGCCGGGTGCCGTTGGGCACTCCGGACGCACGGATGCGCAAAGCTGAGCTGGCGGTCTCACTCGCCCCGCTCGCACTCGGTCCCGGCCGTTGGGACACCTACCTGCAACAGGGCAAGGCGCGCACGCGGCTGCGCAGCGTCGACCCCGGATTCTCCCTCGACCATCTCGAGACGTACGCGCTGAGCCGCCGCACACTGGCCTACCGCGCCTACCGGACCCGCAACGGCTTCCTCGCCCTGAAGATCGACGACGCCCGGCCGACGGCGGAGGTCCGTTCCGTCTGGTTCAGGGAGGGGCGCTTCGAGGTCACCGGGCTGCTCGCCTTCACCGGCCTCGACGACGACGAGGCGAGGCACGAGGCGAAGCTCGCCCTGCGCCGCAGCCGGCCCGACGCCGAGCTGACCTCCATTGCAACGGTCCAGGGCGTGCGCTTCCACGCGGCGCTCTCGCTGTGCGACGTGCTCGCCGCCGCCCCCGACCAGACCGGCTCCTGGGAGCCCTCCCTGGAGGTACGCGGTGTGGCCACGCCGCTGCGGCTGGGCTCCCGACTGGACGACGTCGACGGCAAGCGCCGACGCCTGCACTATCCCGCCGCGCAGATCGACGGGGTGCCGATCCGTCCCTGCTACACGGCGGACGACGAGCTCAGGATCGAGGTCGGCGGGTGAGGATCTGCCTGCTCACCCCCTCTGTATACGGCATGCGCGGTGACGTACGTTCGATCGTCAACCTCGCGGGAGAGCTGGCAGAACGTCACGAGGTCGAGATCATCAGCGTCCGCCGTCAGCGGGAGAAACCGTTCTTCCCCGTGGCGTCCGGAGTGAAGCTCTCCTGGGTGGTCGACGCCCAGCCGGGAGGCAGATACCTGCTCCCCCGGGGCCAGATGCGCACCGAGGTCGCCCTCTGGCGGCGGCTACGCGGGCTGCGGGCCGACGTGCTCGTCAGCACCAGGCCGGGGTTGAGCGTCCAGGTGGCCAGGCACGCGCCGCGCGACATCACGCGGATCGCCCGCGAGTGGGGCCGGCCGCCCGTACCGGGGCCGATCAGGAAGTTCTACCCGCGCCTGGACGCGGTCGCCACCGCCACCGAGACGAGCCGGCAGGAGTGGGATCACCTCCTGGGCGGGAACGTGCCGGTCAACGTGATCCCCGACGCGCTGCCCGCGGGGCCGTGGCCGCGCTCGCGGATGGACAACCGCATCGTCGCCGCCGGAGGGCGCCTGGTGCCGGCGAAGGCACACGACCGGCTGATCCGCGCGTTCGCCGTCGTCGCGGGCAAGCGCCCCGACTGGCGGCTGCGCCTGTACGGCGGGGGCCCGGAGGAGAAGCGCCTGCGCGCCCTCGTCGGTGACCTCGACCTGCACAACCACGTCTACTTCATGGGAACGACCTCCGACCTCACCGGCGAGTTCGCCAAGGCGTCGATCGTGGCGAGCACCTCCAGGACGGAGGTGCTCGGCATGGCCGTGATCGAGGCGATGGCGAGCGGGGTACCGGTGATCGCGTTCGGCGGCCCCCGTGGGCCGGGCGAGCTCGTGGCCGACGGCAGGAACGGAGTGTTGGTCGCCGAGGGAGAGGACGAGATCGAGGCGTACGCGGCCGCGATGCTCGCGCTCATCGACGACGAGCGGCGGCGCAGGGAGCTGGCCGCGGGGGCGTTGGAGGTCGCGGCGGGTCACGGCGCGTCCTCGGTGGCCGACCGCTGGGAGAAACTGATCGCGGCGACATCCCGCCGTGCCTGACACCGGTACCGTTGGGACATGCATGGGTACAGCGGTGACAAGCAGGCTTATCTGACCCGGTTGCGGCGTGTCGAGGGGCAGATCAGGGGCCTGCAGCGGATGGTCGAAGAGGATGCCTACTGCATCGACGTGCTGACCCAGGTCTCGGCCGCCACGCGGGCGCTCCAGGCGGTGGCGCTCGGCCTGCTGGAGGACCACATCGGGCACTGCGTCGCCGACGCCATCAGCGCCGGGGGGCCGGAGGCGGAGGAGAAGGTCAAGGAGGCGTCGGCCGCGATCGCCCGTCTCGTCCGTTCGTGACTAGTCACATGACTATCTTTTCCGACCACGTCCCGGACCCCGTCGGAGGGTCCGGGACAAGGTCTTGGAAACGGTTCTTCCAGAGGCCTCAGCAAACAGCCGAAGCGCTCAATCCGAGCGCGTTGTCGAGCTCCACCGAGGTGAGGGGCCGTTCGCTCATCGCGACGGCGGACAGCACCTCGGCATAGAGCGCGATCTCGTCCAACGCGACACGGTCGTGGACCCTAGAGTCCAGGTCGTCGTGCCCCACCGCGTCGTCCTTCCTTCCGCAGCCCACACCCACTTCGAGGTTACGGCGGGCGGTCATCGGTGCCCATGGCCCATCGGGACCATTCCTCGCCCCGCCCGACACGTCCTCAAGGAGGATCATTTCCCGTTTAGGAGATCACAATTCAGCTAATTGTCTGATGCGTAGGGGGCTAGAAGGATATAGGGGGAGTAAGGATGAAATAACTGAATTTGTGGTTTAACTATACTGATCTGTGTCAGAAGTGGCGGGGGTAAGTTCCCGATACAGGGGGGACCGGGTCGTCGCGCTCGTGCGTCAGCCGGTGCACGACCGCCGAGGCCGTCGCGAATCCGCGCTCCGGTATCTCGGTCCCCGTGAGGCGGCACCACGCGAGCCCTGTGGCGTAGGCGGCACCGAGCAGAGCGGCGGCGGCGTTACGGTCCGGCGGATGCAGCGCGGAAGGCAGCTCGCCCGAGCGCGGCCAGCATCCCCTCAGCGGATGCGAGGCGTCGGTGAGCACCACGTGGAGGATGTGCCGCAGCTCGGGATCCAGCCACGGGTAGAGACGGTCGGCCGCCCTGGGCGCGACACCCGACAGGTCGGCGGCGAGCAGCGAGGCGGCCACCGCCCGTGGGTCGGCGCCCATCGGGGCGAGGAACCCCAGCGACTGGACCAGGTCGTAGAGCGCGTGCTGGAAGTGCTCGCCCGGCGAGTCGTCGGGCAGCGTCATGTGGGGCGGGCAGCGGGAAAGCCACGCGTTCCTCACGGCGTCGTCGCCCTGGTGCGCGATGGCGGGATCCTGGCAGGCCCGGCGGAGCAACGGCTCGACCATGGACAGCAGGGCGTCGGCCCTCGGCCTGAACCTCGGATCCGCACGCACCACGGCGGCGGTGTCGGCCATCAGCGCGACCAGCCGCAGGCCCGCCTCGGGGTGCCCGGCCCTGACCCGCTCGCCGTAGAGCGCGACCAGGTCGCCCAGCGAGGTGGGCGGCAGCCAGCGGACCCACTCGTCGCCGGGCAGCGGGCGGGCCAGGAACTCTCCGAACATCGACAGCAACACCTCGTTGCCGTCGAAGGCCGGGGCGTAGGCGCACCACATGAGCGTGCCCCAGATCGCGGCGACGGGACTGGCCACCTCCCCGGCGAAGAGCCCGGCGAACGGCCCGGTGATGGGGAAGTCCTCCCTGCGCCTGCCGCGCTGGGCGATGACCAGCTCGCGGACCCTCTCGGTGATCTCGTACGGCACGTCGGGGCCGACGAACCCCTGGACCGACCCCCGGTCGACGGCGAAGTCGGCGCCGGTCGGTATCAGGTGCTGCATGATCATCGAGGTGACGTTGATCACGTGCGCCGCGGCGCGGAAGCTCCGGTCGGCGGGGGGAGCGGTGAGGTGCCACCGGCCGTCGGCGGGATCCTGGCGGTACCAGCGGGCGTGGGCGCCGAACAGCCAGCGCCCGCCGTCCGGGGTGGACAGCGTGCGCTGGGCGATGGCCTGAGCGCGTGCGAGCGGCGGCAGCGCCGTCCACCGTGGGTCGGTGACCATGGTCCGCACGTCGTTCTCGATGGCGTCGAACCCATCCCACTGCCACATGCCGGTCATCGGCATTCCGGGGCGAGTACCCGCAGCCTGGTGCCACGGGCGGGACGCCCCTGCCTCCCTTCGGTCAAGCGGTCAAGGTCGTTGCCAGGCCCCGCGATCCCCGATCGGGCCTCGCACGATCGTAAGGCTCTCCCCGCCACCGTGTCGGGGAGCGTGCGCCACGACCCGGACGGGGAAGTCCATCCGGGGGCACAAGGCCAGGACCGGAAAGTTTCCCGAGGGCGTATAAGGCCGGGAGCGGGAGATCCACCCGGGACGGTACGGCCAGGACCGGGCAGTCCGCCGGAAGCCGGTACGGCCAGGGCCGGGAAATCCCTCGGGGCGTCGGTGCCCGGGGTCGGGAAATCCGCCCGAGGGTGTGCTCGGGGCGTTCTGGCCGTTCAGGCCGGTGGCACGGGGGTCGCGGCCCGGTGGCGGGCCGCCTTGGCGATGTAGCCGGCCGGAGTACCGGCGAACAGGGCGCGGTCGTCGTCGGTGAGCTCACGGACGATCTTTCCGGGGACGCCCGCGACGAGCACCCCGGCGGGGATCCGCTTCCCCGGCGCCACCAGGGCACCCGCCGCGATCAGCGATCCCGCGCCGACCCTGGCGCCGCCCAGCACGATCGCGCCGATGCCCACGAGCGCGCCGGTCTCCACGTGGGCCCCGTGCACCATGGCCTTGTGCCCGAGGCTCACCCGGGGTTCCAGTACGGCGGGCTGACCGGGATCGGCGTGCAGGCAGCACAGGTCCTGGATGTTGCACTCCTCCCCGACTTCGACGTCCTCGTCGTCGCCGCGCAGGACCGAGCCGTACCAGACGTTCGCGGCACGGCCCAGCCGTACCCTCCCGACGACCACCGCTCCGGGGGCGATGTAGGCGTCCGGATGGATCTGTGGGACGGCGCCGCCGTCGAGGGCCGCGATGTAGGGCGTGACGTTCATGTCAACGATGTTACGAGGGGTCGATCTGTCCGGTTTTTCGGTAAGCAGGTGGGGCGTTCCGGTTGCAGACTTGGGCAGTAAGCAGGAAAGTCGTCTCCTGACGTCTCCTTTTCCGCCACACAACCTCCACGGGTAGTGCTATGACAAACCAGCACGAGAGCTTTCCCGACCTGATGCATGAGGACTCGTTCGAGGTCGTCATGCGCGGCTACAGCCGTCGTCAGGTTCACGACTATATGGACCGCCACCGCCACCAGATCCGCGACCTGGAGGAGCGGCTCGGGCGCGCGATCGACCAGGCCGAGCAGGGCCGGATCGAGCTGGCCGAGGCCCGCAAGAGGCTTTCCGACGCCCCGCAGGACTACGACGAGCTCGGCCAGAGGCTCAGCCAGATACTGAAACTCGGGGAGGAGGAGGCCACCTCCAAGAAGCAGGTCGCCGAGGCCGAGGCGATCAAGCTCCGCGACGACGCGGCGATGGAGGCCGAGCGGCTGATCACCTCCGCGCAGGATCGGGCCGAGGGCATACTGAACGCCGCGCAGCAGGAGGCCGAGCGCCGGGTGGCCGAGGCCACCGCGGCCGCCGAGCAGATGCTGTCCCAGGCGGGCAACGACGCCGAGGAGACGCTCAACGCGGCCCGCGCCGAGTCCGAGGACACCCTGCGCAGCGCCCGCACCGAGGCCGACCGGATGATCACCTCGGCGAGGAACGAGGCCGAGCGGACGGTTCAGGAGGCCCGCGCCGAGGCCGACTCCACGCTGAGCGCCGCCCGTGCCGAGGCGGAGGCGACCGTGCTCGCCGCCAACAACGACGCGCACTCCACCCTGTCGGCGGCACAGCAGCGCGCCGCCGCCCTGGACGAGACCACCGGTCGCCGGGTCGTCTACCTCACAGACACCCACCACGAGGTCATGCGCCGTCTGCACGAGATGGGCACCGTCCTGGGCGACCTGCTCCACCGCGAGAGCTCGGCGGGGGCCCTGATCGACGAGAGCTCCGTGCTGCCCCCGGCCCCCGTCCAGCCGGCGCTGACCGCCCCCGCCACGGGACCTGACGCCGTCTCGGGGGCCGTCGCCGAGGAGACGCCCGACGACGTCCATGGCACACCCGGCGCGGCGGACGCCGTCACCCCTGACGACGCGAAGGCGCCGTCGGGACAGGCCGGGCCCCCCGGATCCGGGAACGCGTCCAAGAGCGGGCGGAACGCCGGGTTCGACTCACCCGACCTGGAATCCGTACGTGTGATCGTGGACGACGACACCGTCGGGGGCGCGGGCGAGCGGCGTGGCAAGGGCGAGGACCGTTCGGAGGAGACGCGCGTCGAGGTGTACGACGACACCGACCTCGTCGGCGACACCGACCTCGGTCCGGCCGCGGAGAAGGCCGGTAAGGACGAGGACAAGTACGCCACGCCCAGAAGAAAGTAAGAGTCCTCGCCCCCGGAGACACGAGGGGGCCCCGCACGGCCGTGGAGACGTCGGCCCCGAAGACCATGAGGGGCTCGCACGGCCGTGGAGACGGTGAGGAGGGCTCGCAGCCGTGGTCGGCTCCGGAGGCTGTGAGGGGCTCATACGGCCGTGGCCGATCCAGGAGGCTGTGAGGGGCTCGTACGGCCGTGGTCGGTCCAGGAGGCCGTGAAGAGGGTCCGCGCGGCAGGGACGGCGGGCGGGACGTGATCTCCTCACGGACCCGCCGCGGGGCTCGTACGGCCTCGCGGACGTCACGGCGGCGGGAGTCGGCCGGAGGTCAGGCGGTGGCCCCCGGCGGAGGCGGAGGCACGCGGAGGCCTCCGCCCCGACGGTGGTGAGGATCAGGCGGAAGCCCCCGCCCCCGATCGGGTCGGGGACTTCCGCGATTGGGGGCCCGGCGCCGGGACCGCATCGGATCCGCTCATCCCGGCACCGGGCGGTCTTCAGGTGTCCGTCCCCGGCTCCGTGTCGCCGGAACGTTCCCGCTGGTCGATTAGCTGCTCACGCAGCCCTTCCGGATCGTCCGCGTCGATGGTCATCGCGCAGCCGACATCACGCTGGGCGGAGGTCAGCGGGTGGTGGCGGGTTGCCCACCACCGACCCGCGTCACTCCGCCAGATCGTCCAGTCGGGAAACTCCCGGGCGATCTCAGCGAGATGTCGGTCGAGAGACATCTGTGCACCTTCCCCGCGCCCAGGCCCGTCTTTGCGACGCTCCACCTCTGACGGTGAGGCACTTCTCTAGAGAAATCAATGATCGCGGGGGACAGGTCAACCTATCGGTTGACGGATGGTCTTGATCTATGAGTCGAAGTCGTATTGAAGTACGTAAGAGGCGGCGTCGAGAGTCATCTCGTTCACCTCGACGGCGACGCCGTCCACGGTGCGGGCGACCCGGGCGATCACGATGACCGGGGTGCCCGCGGGCAGGTCGAGCTGGACGGTCTCGTGGGGATGGGGCATGCGGGCCCTGATCTCCTCGGTGAAGTGCGCCGGGGCGTGGCCGAGCTCGCCGAGGCGCGCGTAGACGCCTCCGGGGCCCGTGTCCTCTCTGGTGATCGCGGTTCCGTCCACCAGGAGGGCGGGGAAGTGGGAGACCGACAGTTGCACCGGCCGCTCGTCCACCGAGTAGCGCCGCCTGCGGACCCACACCTCGGGGCTGCCCAGCACCCTGGCCACGGCGTCCTCGGCGGTCTCCCGGTCGATGTCCACCTGGTCCACGGTGTAGGGGCGCCCCCTGGTGTCGGAGTCCCAGATGGCCTCGCCGCGCTCCCACTGGTCACGGGAGAGCCGTCGGGAGCCGTGTCGCCTGATGGGGCGGAACTGCCTGACGTACACCCCTGAGCCGCGCTTGGGGACGGCGAGGCCTTCGTTGATTAGTACGGACAGGGCCTGCCTGGCGGTGGCACGGGCTATGCCGTGACTGGCCATCAGGGCGTTCTCGCCCGGAAGCCGATCCCCGTCTCGGAGATCGCCGGACAGGATCGCTTCGCGAAGCCCGTCGGCGATGCGCCGATAGATCGGGGGCTCGGGAGGTACCGGGGAATGCTGCACGTTCGATCACCCTCTGTCACCAACCGGGTTTGGCGTCTCCAGAGAACTTGCCCCGCCTTGTCCACGATCGCACAGATACGGAGGTTGGTATCGTGCTTCTTTTGGGAGGATCGTGCCCGTGTGGCGATCTTAAAGAGTTTTCCCGGTCCGTAACCGTGGAACGGTCCTGACCGGTATTCGAACGGCCCACCATCGGCGCGTGACGGCCGCGGCCAGCACGGCCCCCGCCGCGTTGAGGATCACGTCGTCGACGGAGCTCACCCGCCCCAGGCGCAGGGCGTACTGGAGGACCTCCACGGTGAGCGACGCCCCTGCCGCCACGGCCGCGATCCGGGTGAGCGAGGCGAAACGCGCCGAACGGACGGGAAGCATCGCCCCGAGCGCGGCGAAGACCAGGAGGTTCCCTCCGACCTGCACGAACGCCGTCTGTCCCGGTCCGTGAAGTGTCGCCCACAGGTCCGAGAAAGGGACGGGACTGACGCCGGAGATCCCCGCTCCGGGGGTGAGGATCATCCAGATCCAGGGCGCGGTCCCCGCCACCGCGACCACGTCGGCCAGGGCGGTGCGCGCCGGGAAGGGGTGGCCGGAGCGGGCGCGGCGGAGGGTGAGCAGGCGGACGGCGACGACGACCGCGGGGACCGCGAGCAAGGCCGCTATAACGACATTCCCCCACTGCTGCCACGCCTGGTGCACAAGACAAATGATGGGGTGCGCGGAGTCCCCTCGGGCGGCCTTCGAGGTTACGAGAAGGTGACCTCCAGGCAAGGGTCGTTCTCATCCCCGTGAGCGGCTCCCCGAGCGGCGAAAGGGTGCCCGGGCGCGAGGAGAGGCCGTCGGCGCGCTCGCGCGTACGGAGGCCCCGAGCCGGGGACGCGCCCCGGGGAAGGGAGGCCGGCGCGGTATGTGCCAGGGTGACGCGCCTCGAGGAAGGGCGGGCTCCTCGCGCGGTATGTGCCAGGGCGATGCGCCTCAGGGAAGGGCGGGCTCCTCGCGCGGTACGCGCCTCAGGGGAGAGAGGGCAGGGGGAGGTTGCGTCCGAGGAAGTGCACGGCCTGGTCCCAGGCGGCCCGCGCGGCCTCCTGGTCGTAGAACTGGGGGGCCTCGTGGTTGTGGAAGGCGTGCCCGGCCTCCTCGGCGACGTACACCCTGACGTTCGGCCGACCGGCCGCGGCCTCCTCCACCACGGAGACCCGCTCCCGAGGGATGTAGGGGTCGGAACCGCCGAAGACGAGCAACAGCGGGCAGGTGGTCTTCTCCAGCATGCCCGAGGCGTCGGGGACTGCGGACCCGTAGAACGACAGGACCGCGTCCACCTCGACCGTGGCCGCGAGCAGGTAGCCGATGGAACCCCCGAGGCAGAACCCGACCACCCCGGCCCCGCCCTCGGCCTCGGGCAGTTCCCGCAGGTGCGTCAGGGCGACGGCGGAGTCGGCCACCCCCTGGGGGACGTCGAACGTGGAGACCATCTCGACCGACAGGGCCGTTCCCGCGTCGTCGTGGCCGGACACCCAGTTGGGCCGGATCCGCCAGAACAGGTCGGGCGCGCCGACGACGTACCCGAGGGCGGCCAGGTCCTCGGCGACCTTCCTGATGTACGGTCCCACCCCGTAGATCTCCTGGATCAGCAGGATGACCGGGCCCCGGCCGCTCGGGGGAAGCCACAGGTGCAGGTCGAACGAGCCGTCGGCGACGGTGACCGTCTCGGTGCGAACTTCCACGGGATCCTCCTGCTGGCGTGTCGACCGCCGGCGTGCCGGCGTATGACGGACGAACGGTCGGCGAATCGCATACCCGCCGAACGCGGACAGATGTGCGGGCGCAGGCCAGGAAAACCCGCCGAGCATGGGCGCGTCTCGCGGATAAGGTGCGCTTGTGGACACCCTGGAAAGCCTCGTCATCACCAGGCGGCTTCGAGTCCCCGTCGACGCTCCCGCCGCCTCCACCCCGGGCTGGGGAGAGGTGGCCGCACACCAACTCGACGCCGAGCACATCTCGTGGACTACCGCAACAGCTTCGCCGAGTACTCCGGCGACCTCACCGACGCCTCCGAAGGCGCGAGCGAGTTCATCGACGTCCGTCTCGCCGAGGCGAAGCGGTCGATCATCATTCCGCAGGTGAACATCTACAGCGGCGAGGCGTTCGACGAGGCCGCGGAGGCGTTCTTCGGCTACATGAGCCGGGATGCCGAGCAGGAGGGCAGGCCATTCCGGTCGTGAGGCCGTTCGAGGGCTTCCTCGGCGCGGCCGACCGCCCGTCAGATGGTCCTGGCCAGAGCGCGGGAGATGCCCAGGGCGGCGGCCTTGACGGCAGGGGCGAGCCGGGTGGGCTGGAAGCGGGCCAGCGGCACCGAGACCGAGAGCGCGGCCACGGCCACGCCGTCGCCGAACACCGGGGCCGCGATGCAGGCGCCGCCCAGCTGGGCCTCCTCCCGCTCGTAGGCGAGCCCCGCCGCCTGGATCTGACCGATCGCCTCCTCCAGACGCCGGGGGTCGACGATCGAGTGCGGGGTCAACCGGCGCAGCGGGCGGCCGAGGACCTCGTCGATCAGGTCGGGCCCCGAGTAGGCGAGCAGGGCCTTGCCGATCCCGGTGCACGTCAGCGGGAGGCGCCCGCCGACGCGCGAGGGCAGGGCGAAGGTCTCCTGGCCGCGGATCTTCTCGACGTAGACGACGTCGAGGCCGTCGCGCACGCCGAGGTGGACGGTCTCGTGGGTCGCCTCGTAAAGGTCGTGCATGAAGGGGAGCGCCGCGTGTCTCAGGTCGCGCTCCAGGGGCACGATGCTCCCGAGTTCGAAGAGGCGGCGGCCGAGATAGTAGCCGTCGGGGCGGCGGGTGATCGCGCCGATCGCGGTCAGTTCGGTGAGTAGCCGGAAGGCGGTGGTCTTGGGCAGGTGGCAGCGCTCGGCGACGTCGGCCAGGCGCAGCGGTCCTCCCGTGGGGCGGAACGCGTCGAGTACGAGCCAGGATTTCTCCAGCAGGGACAGACGGTCGGGGTTCCGTTTCACGGAACCCATTCTTGCCTATGGCCGTTTGCGGCTCTATACCCGTACGTAGTGACCTGAAGGAGTACCTTCCCGAGGAGCAGACTTGTCTGACCAGGTGAACCACTTCATCGGTGGGGTGCCGGTCGCCGAGGGCGCGACGTTCGCCACCCATGACCCGGTGACCGGCCGGCCGGTGCGCGAGGTCCGCGAGGCGGACCGGGACGTCGTCGACAGGGCGGTCGCCGCGGCCCACGCGGCCCTGCCCGGATGGGCCGCGCTGCCGATGGCGGAGCGCGCCACCTGGATGCGCCGCCTCGCCGACGCGATCGAGGAGCGGTTCGAGGACCTGGTGGCGGCGGAGATCGCCGACACGGGGAAGTCGATCACCCAGACCCGCACCCTGGACATCCCGCGCGGAGCCGCGAACTTCCGGTCGTTCGCCGAGATCGCGGCCCAGCACCCGGAGGACGCGTTCCACCTCACGGACGTGCTGAGCTACACCGTGCGCAAGCCACTCGGCGTGGTCGCGGTGATCGTGCCGTGGAACCTGCCGTTCCTGCTGGCGACCTGGAAGCTCGGTCCCGCGCTCGTCGCGGGCAACACCGTCGTGGTCAAGCCCTCGGAGCACACGCCGAGCTCGGTCGCGGTGCTCGCGGAGATCGCCGCCTCGATCGGTCTGCCCCCCGGTGTCCTCAACGTCGTGAACGGCTTCGGTGGTGGCTCCACCGGCCAGTTCCTGGTGGAGCACCCCGGCGTGGACGCGGTCACCTTCACCGGCGAGAGCCGTACCGGATCGACGATCATGAAGGCGGTCGCGGACCGGGTCAAGCCCGTCTCGTTCGAGCTGGGCGGCAAGAACGCCGGGCTGGTCTTCGCCGACGCAGACCTGGACGCGGCCGTCGAGGGAAGCGTGCGGTCGGTCTTCACCAACGGCGGCCAGGTCTGCCTGTGCACCGAGCGGCTCTACGTGGAGCGGCCCGTCTTCGAGGAGTTCACCGCGCGGCTGGCCAGGCGCGCCGGTGACCTGCGGTTCGGCCGCCCCTCCGACGAGGACACCACGATGATGCCGATGATCTCCGCCGAGCACCGGGACAAGGTGCTCTCCTACTACGAGCTGGCCAAGCACGAGGGTGCCGAGATCCGCGCCGGCGGCGGGGTGCCGCGCTTCGGCGACGACCGCGACGGCGGCTACTACGTCGAGCCGACCGTGCTGACCGGCCTGCCGCCGGACTCCCGGGTGAACCGGGAGGAGATCTTCGGTCCCGTCTGCCACATCGCCCCGTTCGACACCGAGGCCGAGGCGGTCGGGCTCGCCAACGACAGCGAGTACGGCCTGGCGGCGACCGTCTGGACCTCCAACCTGAGCCGGGCACACCGGGTCGCCAGGTCGCTGGAGGCCGGCCTGGTCTGGGTCAACACCTGGTACCTGCGCGACCTGCGCACTCCTTTCGGCGGGGTGAAGCTGTCCGGCATCGGCCGCGAGGGCGGCACGCGCTCGCTGGACTTCTACTCCGAGCCCACCACGATCACCATCAAGCTGGAGCCTGGACATGACTGAGTGGAGCGAGGCCACCGACGTGCGCGTGGAGGCGGCCGACCGGTTGCTCGAGGCGGCCAGGAGCGGCAAGCCGTGCGCCCCGGTGCGCGAGACGCTGCCGAGCGGGAGCGCCGAGACCGGCTACGCCGTACAGGAGATCAACACCAGGCGGGCGCTGGACGAGGGCAGGAGGCTGGTCGGCAGGAAGATCGGGCTCACCTCCGCCGCGGTCCAGCGCCAGCTCGGCGTGGACCAGCCGGACTTCGGGATGCTCTTCGCCGACATGGCCTATCTCGACGGCCTGCCCGTGCCGACCGGCCGTTTCCTGCAGCCCAAGGTCGAGGCGGAGGT
Source organism: Streptosporangium sp. NPDC006930 (assembly GCF_040635605.1). Taxonomy (NCBI): domain Bacteria; kingdom Bacillati; phylum Actinomycetota; class Actinomycetes; order Streptosporangiales; family Streptosporangiaceae; genus Streptosporangium; species Streptosporangium sp. NPDC006930. Next base: position 145,513 of record NZ_JBEYID010000009.1, read on the forward strand.
CGCGCTCGTCCTCGGGAGCGACCTGGAGGGCGGCCCGTTCACGGTCGCCGACGTCATCCGGGCGGTCGACTTCGCGCTGCCCGCGATCGAGATCGTCGACAGCCGCGTCGCGGGATGGGACATCACCCTCGTCGACACGATCGCCGACAACGCCTCCAGCGGCGCGTTCGTCCTCGGCAACACCCCGGTGAGCCTGCGCGGCCTGGACCTGCGCCTCGCCGGGATGACCATGAACCGGCACGGCGAGGAGGTCTCCACGGGGGTGGGCGCGGCCTGCCTGGGGCATCCGCTCAACGCCGCGGTCTGGCTCGCCGACGCGCTGGGCGGTACGGACTTCCCGCTGCGCGCCGGGGACGTCGTGCTCACCGGCGCGCTCGGCCCGATGGTCGGCGTCGAGCCGGGCGACGTGTTCGAGGCCCACATCGAGGGCCTTGGCTCGGTCAGGACGGTCTTCTCGTGAGAGCCCACGGCCCCGACCGGCTCGTGAAATCCGTGAAGCCCGGGGAGTCCGGCGAGGCCGGGGAACTCGGCAGGTCCAGAGAGCTCGGGGAGTCCGGAGAGCTCGGAGGACCAGGGGAACTCGTACGACGTGTGAAAGCGGGCCTGTTGTGAAAATCGCCATCATCGGTTCTGGGAACATCGGCACCGACCTGATGTTCAAGGCATTGCTGTCGAAGAAGGTCGAGGTCGTCGCGATGGCGGGCATCGACCCCGACTCCGACGGACTGGCCCGCGCTCGCCGCCGCGGAGTCGCCACCACCCATGAGGGCGTCGAGGGACTGGTCGCGCTGCCCGGGTTCGCCGAGGTGGACGTCGTCCTCGACGCGACCTCGGCCGGGGCGCACCGGCACAACGACCGGGTGCTCAGGGCGCACGGCAAGCGCGTCATCGACCTCACCCCTGCCGCGGTCGGCCCCTACGTGGTGCCCCCGGTCAACCTGGAGGACCACCTCACGGAACCGAACCTCAACATGGTCACCTGCGGCGGGCAGGCCACGATCCCGATCGTCGCGGCGGTCGCCTCGCGGGTGCCCGTCCGGTACGCGGAGATCGTCGCCTCGATCTCCTCCCGGTCGGCGGGGCCCGGCACGCGGGCCAACATCGACGAGTTCACCGAGACGACCTCCCGGGCGATCGAGCGGGTCGGCGGGGCGGCGAGGGGCAAGGCGATCATCGTCCTCAACCCGGCGGAGCCGCCGCTGATCATGCGGGACACGGTCTACTGCCTGGTGGACGAGTGCGACGAGGCGACCGTGGCGGAGGTGAAGGACGCGGTGCTGGAAATGGTGGCGCGGGTCAACGACTACGTGCCCGGCTACCGCCTCAAACAGGACATCCAGCTCGAGACGATCCCGGCCGGGGAGCCGCTCCCCGACGGCACCCGCGACGGCGGCGTGAAGGTGACCGTCTTCCTGGAGGTGGAGGGCGCCGCCCACTACCTGCCCGCCTACGCCGGCAATCTCGACATCATGACCTCCGCCGCGCTGCGCACCGCCGAGCGGCTCGCCGAGGTGACGGAGCGGGCCGCGGACGCGGGTCGCAAGGAAGACCGGGACCGCACGGACCTGGCCGCTCGTACGGACGCGGAGGTGGGCGCGTGAAGCTCTACGTGCAGGACGTGACACTGCGGGACGGCATGCACGCCATCCGGCACCGCTACACCGTCGCCCAGGCCGCCGAGATCGCCGCGGCCCTCGACGCCGCCGGGGTGGCGGCGATCGAGATCGCACACGGCGACGGCCTCTCCGGGGGCAGCTTCAACTACGGCGCGGGCGCGCACACCGACGACGAGTGGATCGAGGCGGTCGCCGGTGCCGTACGGCGGGCGAAGCTGACCACCCTGCTGCTGCCCGGCATCGGCACCATCGACGACCTCAGGCGCGCCCACGCCCTCGGTGTCACCTCGGTCAGGGTCGCCACCCACTGCACCGAGGCCGACATCTCCGCCCAGCACATCTCCACCGCGCGCGAGCTCGGGATGGACGTGGCCGGGTTCCTGATGATGTCCCACATGACCTCCGCCGACGAGCTGGCGCGGCAGGCGGCGCTCATGGAGTCGTACGGCGCTCACTGCGTTTACGTGACCGACTCCGGCGGCCGGTTGACCATGGACGGGGTGCGGGAGCGGGTCAGGGCCTACCGCTCGGTGCTCGACGAGGGTACGGAGATCGGCATCCACGCCCACCACAACCTGGGTCTTGGCGTGGCCAACTCGGTCGTCGCGGTGGAGAACGGCACCTACCGGGTGGACGCCTCCCTGGCGGGGATGGGCGCGGGGGCGGGCAACTGCCCGATCGAGGTGTTCGTCGCGGTGGCCGACCTGATGGGCTGGGAGCACGGCTGTGACCTGCACGCCCTGATGGACGCGGCCGACGACCTGGTCAGGCCGCTGCAGGACCGGCCGGTCCGGGTGGACAGGGAGACGCTGACGCTCGGCTACGCGGGGGTCTACTCCAGCTTCCTGCGGCACGCGGAGGCGGCCTCGGCGCGCTACGGGGTCGACACCCGGACCATCCTCACCGAGGTGGGTCGCCGCCGGATGGTGGGCGGCCAGGAGGACATGATCGTGGACATCGCGCTGGACCTGGCGCGGACCGGGGAGACGTCGTGACACCGGCGGTCCTCCGGCTCTCCCCGGCCTCCGCCGAGCTCTTTCGTCGAGCGCCGTAGTGGTGTCACCGTCCTCGGGCTTCCGCCGAGCTCTTTCGTCGAGCGCCGTAGCGATGTCACCGTCCCCCGGCTCCCGCCGAGTCCCTTCACCGAGCACCGCAGTGGTGCCCGCGAGAAAGATGGTGTCCCAGTGACCGACCTGCACAAGCTCGCCGCCGTCCTGGACGAGGCCGCCCGCACCGGTCGCGCGGTGCCGAGGCCCGAGCAGGACTACGGCGTGGCCGACGCCTACCGGGTCCAGGAGGAGCTGATCCGGCTCCGCCTGGAGCGCGGGGACCGGCTCGCCGGGGTGAAGCTGGGCTTCACCAGCGAGGGCAAGCGCCGCCAGATGGGGGTGCACGACGTCATCTTCGGCCGGGTGCCGGAGTCGTCGGCCATCCTCGACGGCTCGTACATGGATATTTCTGGATTCATCCATCCGAGGGTGGAGCCGGAGGTCGTCTACCTCATCGGCCGACGCATCGCGTCGCCGGGCGACGCGCTCGCGCCGGGCGCCGTCGCGGCCGTCGCGGCCGGTATCGAGGTGATCGACTCGCGCTACGAGGACTTCAGATTCTCGCTGCCCGACGTGATCGCCGACAACACCTCGGCCGCCGGGTACGTCGTCGGCCCCTGGCAGCCGTACGACCCGTCGCGCTGGAACCTGGGCGTCGTCCTGGAGATCGACGGGCGCGTGGTCCAGACCGGATCGACCGGCGCGATCCTGGGCGACCCGCGCAGGGCACTCGCCGAGGCCGTGCGCCTCGCCCTCCAGGCGGAGATGGTTTTGGAACCGGGCTGGATCCTGCTCGCCGGTGCCGCCACGCCCGCCGAGCCGCTGGTGCCCGGTGCGCGGGTGCGGGCCGAGATCCAGCACCTGGGCTCGGTCTCGTTCACCGCCTCCGCGCCGGAACCCGCTTCCGAACCCGCGCCGACGACGCCGGGGGCGTCGGGGGTTTCCGGGGTACAGGGGGCTTCGGACAGACCGGGAACTTCGGGGGAGGAATCATGAGCGAGGGGCTCGTCGTCGAGGGAAAGGCGACGCCGCGAGGAAGGTTTCCGCACGTCAAGCGTGCGGGAGACCTCCTGTACGTGTCCGGGACCAGCTCGCGCAGGCCCGACAACACGATCGTGGGAGCCGAGGTCGACGAGTTCGGCACGGTGAAGCTCGACATCGCCGAGCAGACCAGGGCGGTGATAGAGAACATCGGAGACATCCTCAAGGCGGCGGGAGCCGACCTGAGCGATCTCGTACAGATCACCACCTACCTGGTGAACATCAATGACTTCGGCGGATACAACGCGGTCTACGCGAAGTACTTCGACGAGACCGGCCCGGCACGCACCACCGTGGCCGTCCACCAACTGCCCCACCCGCACCTGCTCATCGAGATTCAGGCCGTGGCCCATCGACCGGAGGTTCGCCCATGATCGCCCCCATCGACCTCACCAAGTGGATCGACGAGCACGCCCACCTGCTCAAGCCGCCGGTGGGCAACAAGATGGTCTTCGAGAACACCGGCGACTTCATCGTCATGGTCGTCGGAGGCCCGAACGCGCGGACCGATTTCCATATCGACCCGTACGAGGAGCTCTTCTACCAGATCCGCGGCAACATGCACGTCAACATCATGACCCCCGAGGGGCCGGAGACCGTGCACGTGCGCGAGGGGCAGATGTGGCTGCTCCCGGGGAACACGCCGCACTCGCCGCAGCGCCCGGAGGAGGGGTCGATCGGCCTGGTGGTGGAGCGGATCAGGCCGGAGGGCGTGCTGGAGAAATTCCTCTGGTACTGCCCGCGGTGCAGCGGCGTGGTCCACGAGGTGGAACTCCAGGTCCGTGACATCGTGACCGACCTGCCGCCGATCTTCCAGGCGTTCTACGACGACGAGAAGGCGCGTACCTGCGGGAACTGCGGCACCGTCCACCCCGGCAGGGGATAGTCGTTGATCATCGACGTTCACACGCACCACGTCCCCAAGGGCTGGCCCGATCTCGGCTGGCCGGGGGCGCCCCGGCTCAGGGTCGACTCCGAGCGGGAGGCCGTGATCATGCTCGGGGATCGGGAGTTCCGCCGGATCGCCGACGACTGCTGGAATCCCTCGGTCCGCCTGGAACGGATGGACGCCGACGGGGTGGACGTCCAGGTCGTCTCCCCGACGCCGGTCTTCTTCTCCTACGAGCGTCCGGCGGCCGAGGCCGTACGGGTCGCGAGGGTGTTCAACGACCTGGCGCTGGAGATCTGCGAGTCCGAGCGGCTGGTGCCGTTCTGCCAGGTGCCGCTCCAGGATCCCGACCTGGCCTGCGCCGAGCTGGACCGGTGCCTCGCCTCCGGGCACGCGGGCGTCGAGATCGGCAATCACGTCGGCGACCGCGACCTCGACGACGAGGGAGTCGTCCAGTTCCTCCAGCACTGTGCCTCGGTGGGGGCGCCCGTCTTCGTCCACCCCTGGGACATGGCGGGCGGTCCACGGCTGGAGCGCTGGATGGCGCAGTGGCTGGTCGGCATGCCCGCCGAGACGCACCTGTCGGTGCTCGCCCTGATCCTGGGCGGTGTCCTCGACCGGGTGCCGAAGACGCTGCGCCTGTGCTTCGCGCACGGCGGCGGCTCGTTCGCCTTCTGGCTAGGCCGCTTCGAGAACGCCTGGCACCGTCGCAACGACCTGGTCGGGGTCTCGGAGTTTCCCCCGTCGCACTATCTCGACCGGTTCAGTGTGGACTCGGTCGTGTTCGACGAGCGGGCGCTGCGGCTGCTGGTCGACACGATGGGAGAGGACGGGGTCATGCTCGGCTCCGACTTCCCCTACCCGCTGGGGGAGTCACCGGTGGGCTCGCTGATCCGCCGGGCGGGGTTTCTCTCCGACACCGCCCGCGCCAAGCTGCTCGGCGGCAACGCCACCCGGTTCCTCGGGCACTGAGCGGGCACTGAGCGGGCGCTGAGCGGGCGCTGAGCGGGCGCTGAGCGGGCGCTGAGCGGGACCGGTCGCAGGGCCGGGGTCCGGAACGCGCCGCCGGGGACCGGGAGGCTCAGCGCCTGCTCAGCCGGCGTCCCCTGTACTTCGGGTAGTCGGTCTCCCAGTATCTCCAGCCTTCTACCCGCGCGGGGATGTTGGCCACTCCGGCGGCGACCTTGCGGACCCGGCAGCTGTAGACCTGGCGCCACGCGGAGAAGCCCACCCGGTAGCCGAAAACGCGATACCACATGTTTCCGTACTTGCCGTCGGTGATCTCCTGCACGTATTCGTGCCCGGCCTCGACGATGTACTCCTCGGCGAGCAGCGGATTGACCAGGTTTCGCAACTGACGGATCAATTCGCCCCTGTCGATCTCGCTGAGTTTTTCCCTTTCCAGCTCCATCTCGGCGTAGACGCGATGCTGCCGGGTGACGGAAACCGTCATCGTGCCGCCGGGGCCGTCGATGAAGCGCGTGCGGGGAATGAAGAAATTCCTCGGTCTGAAGGAGTGGAATCTGAAGAAGGATCTCGGCCTGCATTTCTTGCGCGCCTGATCCAGAAGCGTGTGGCGGGGGCCGTCGGTGTCGGTGTCGGTTCCGGTTTTCGTGCCCGTCGCGGTGGTGCCGGTTCCGGTGCCGACCCCGTTGTCGGTGTCTCTGCCGGAAGGGGAGGTGGAGGTGCTGGTCGACGTGACGGACGAGTCGGAGTCGGGTGACGGATCGCCGGACGCGGACGGGTCGGGTGACGGATCGCCGGACGCGGACGGGTCGGGTGACGGGTCGCCGAGCGCGGACGCGGTGGCGGGTGAGGGGAGGGCGGGGGACACGGTGACCATGAGGGCCAGACAGAGGAATCCGGTAAGGGCCGGCATCGCCGGCCCTTTCTTCGGCCGGTGCCCTTTCTGTCGTTTACGTATGGTTGCGGCGTTTTTTTGAGGATGGGGAGTGATCATGGAGACACCATTCCCTTCGAGACATGGTCTGTGGCCGCGACCAATCCGCTGACCGGAATACGCTTTTTTTCCGGTGTGCCGAGCCGCTTCATCGTGACAGTGACGATGCTTACAGCCTCACTTGAGGGCCATGTGATGACACGCCGAGACCAAGACCACTGAACGAGGAAAGGGCGAATGGAAGGGAACTACAGTGATCGATCGTCCACGGGCGACGGTCCGTCACCGATCTGTGAGGGCGCCTCGAGCGTGGCGACGAGCCTCTTGGGAGCGACGGCGCGGTAGCTCTCCTCGACCCAGTCGAGGAGTATCTCGGTCTCCAGGAGCGCGCTCGCGTTCATCAGGGAGATCGAGACCCACCCCGTTTTGGCCAGTCCGTAGCCGGACGGTTTGACGCCGTCGAACGCCAACGCGTGGCCGCTAGACTCCGGCAACTTCATCCCGACTCTCGGTCTCCATTTCTCGGTCGGCTCTTCGACGCCGAGGAAGAGAAAGATTTTCTTGTTGACTTTGACGACCGTGTCGTCCCAGGGGTGATCCTCGTAGGTCTCCGGCAGGCGCAACGCGAACTCGCGCAGCGTCTCGCGGACCTCACGCCAGTTGTCCATGGCGCCCATTCTGAACCTCTGCGCCGACGATTCCACCCCGGGCCGGCGCGGATCTACCGGGATCATCCCGGGTCGGCCCGGCTTCGGCCCCGCCTCGGGTCGGCTTCGGGTCGGTCCGGATCTCGGAACGATCGTGACCGGACGGCCGGACCCGTCGGTTTCAGGGACGGGGGATGTTGCGCAGGTTCGCCTTCGCCATGTCGATCATGCGCCCCACCCCGCCATTGAGCACGATCTTGCTCGCGGCGAGGGCGAACCCCTTCACCTGTGCCCCGCTGACGCTCGGAGGCATGGCGAGCACGTCCGGGTCGGTGACCACATCCAGAAGGAAGGGGCCGGGGGTCGCGAAGGCCGTGGCGAGGGCCTCCCGTACGTCCGAGGGATTCTCCACCCGCAACGCCCCGATCCCGGCCGCGCCGGCGATCGCCGCGTAGTCGACGGGGGCGTGGTCGGTGCCGAAGTCGGGCATCCCCTCCACCATCATCTCCAGCTTCACCATGCCGAGCGAGGAGTTGTTGAACACCACCGTCTTCACCGGCAGATCGTGCTGCCGGACGGTGAGAAGCTCCCCGAGGAGCATGGCGAGCCCGCCGTCCCCGGAGAGCGAGACGACCTGGCGGCGCCGGTCCGCGAACTGGGCGCCGACGGCCTGCGGGAGCGCGTTGGCCATGCTTCCGTGCACGAACGAGCCGATCACACGGCGACGCCCGTTGGGGCTGAGGTAACGGGCGGCCCAGACGCAGCACATCCCGGTGTCCACGGTGAACACGGCGTCGTCCGCGGCCAGTTCGTCGATCAGGTTCGCGACGTACTCGGGGTGGATCGGGAGGTGGTGCTCGATGTCGTGGGTGTACGCCTCCACGACGTTCTCCAGCACCTTCAGGTGCTTGCGCAGCGTCTTGTCGAGATGGCGGCGGTCCGTCTTCTGGGCGACATGGGGCAGCACCGCGCGGATCGTCGCGCCGACGTCGCCGTGCACGGCCAGCTCCAGCGGGGTCCTGCGGCCCAGCCGTCCCGCGTCGTGGTCGATCTGGATCGTCCGCGCGCCCGGCAGGAAGTCGTCGTACGGGAAGTCGGTCCCGGCCAGCACCACCAGATCGGCGTCGTGCATCGCCTCGTGGCAGGCGCCGTACCCGAGCAGCCCGCTCATCCCCACGTCGTACGGGTTGTCGTACTGGATCCACTCCTTGCCGCGCAGCGCGTGCCCGACCGGCGCCAGGACGCGCCCGGCCAGCGCCATGACCTCGTCGCGGGCGTGACGCGTCCCCGCGCCGCAGAACAGCATCACCTTCTCGGCGCGGTTCAACGCCGCCGCCAGCTCGGCCACCTGGTCGGCGGGAGGTACGACCGTGCCGGTCGTGGTCAGGAAGTCGTGCTCGCCCGCGGGATGGACGGCGGACAGTTCCGCCACGTCACCGGGAAGCACCACGACGGAGACGCCACCGAGGCCGATCGCCTGCTGGACGGCGGTGCGCAGCACCCGGGGCATCTGCTCGGGTGTGCTGATCATGTCGCAGAAGTGGCTGCACTCCACGAACAGCCGTCCGGGGCGGGTCTCCTGGAAGAAGCCCGTACCGATCTGTGCGGAGGGGATGTGCGAGGCGAGCGCGAGCACCGGGGCACCGCTGCGGTGGGCGTCGTAGAGGCCCTGGAGCAGGTGGGTGTTACCGGGCCCGCAACTGCCCGCGCAGACCGCGAGGCGCCCGGTGACCTGTGCTTCGGCCGAGGCGGCGAACGCCCCGGCCTCCTCGTTCTGCACGTGGATCCACTCGATGCCGCCGGCCTTCCTGATGGCGTCGACCACCGGGTTCAGGCTGTCGCCCACCACCCCGTAGATCCGTTCCACCCCGGCCTGGCGGAGAACCTCGATGAACTGCTCGGCGACGGTCGCCATGGTGCCCCCTCATGTCTGGCGTCACCGGGGTACCTCACCGTATTTCGCCGGATCACTCAGGATCGCCCGGGAAGAGTCAGGGGTGCGGCCGGCCGCGTGTATCGGGGGACCTGTGTCTCGCGACACAGCATCGTTCATATATCGAACAAAAGTTCTTTATGCGTACAGAGTGTAACCGGAGGGATAGGTTCTCCAGAGAAGACGGCCAGGTCCGGCCGGATGCCTGTCACTTTCCGTGGCACCCTACTTACCATGCGGACGAGGTAACCACTCTCGGAAGGGGCCAGATGACCGGGCAGAACTCGGCGACCGCGTCCGACTACGTCTTCGACAACGACGGGGACCACTCGTCCGACCAGCACCACTACCTCGCCCGGCTTCTCGACCCGCTCACGTTCGAGCGTCTCGCCCTGACCGGTGTCGGGCCCGGCTGGAGGTGCCTGGAGGTCGGGGCGGGCGGTGGCAGCGTGGCCCTCTGGCTGGCCGAACGGGTGACGCCGGGTGGACACGTGCTGGCGACCGACATCAAGCCCGGCCTGATCCCGTCCAGACCGGGGCTGACCGTGGCCCGCCACGACATCGTCACCGACCCGCTGCCACAGGACGCGTTCGACCTGATCCACGCCCGGCTCGTGCTCAGCCACCTGCCGCAGCGCCGCCAGGTCCTGAGGCGCCTGCGCGCCGCGCTGCGGCCCGGCGGCCGGCTGCAGCTCGACGAGATCGACATCACCCGCTGGGTGGCGCCGCCCGCCTCCGGCGGGCGCGAAGGGGAGGTGTACGGGATCTACGTCACGGCCATGGCCCGGGTCCTGGGCGCGGCGGGTAGCGATCCGACCTGGGGGAGTGTGGCCGCGCGGGATATCGCGGCGGCGGGCCTGGTCGACATCGACCAGGTGCGTTGGACCGAGGTGTGGGAGCGCGGGTCCGCCGGGCTCGGCCTCCTGATCAGCAACAGCCACCATCTGGAGGACCATTTGACGGCGGCGGGGATGACCTCGGGGCAGCTCAGGGAGGTCCGGGAGGTCATGTCGGCTCCGGGCTTCAGCGCCCCCTCCTTCGAGATTCACTCGGTCCTCGCCCGCAGGCCCGACGACGACTGAGCGCTCCGCGAGGGGTGCGGCGGCCCGGCGTCCCGCGGGATCCGAGACGACCGGGAGTCCTCAGGGGGTGAGAATCCGGCGAGGGCACCCGGTCCGCCGGAGAGGGGCCTCGCGCCTGACCGGCGGTCGATCGGCGGATGGTGACGAAACAGTCTCAATCCGTGGCGACGGCGGGGAACGCTCACTAGCGGGCGACACCCGGTGTGAGCTGGGCGATCGTCAGAAATCCCGCTTTTATGGATAAGAAACCGCCCTACCCACCCTGAACATTGATATTCAATCTTCGCTCTGGTGACTTGAAGCGTGATAAGTCCCATGGGCATAGTGTGTCGAATCACACACGCACCAGTCGCGGCGTGCGACCGCGGGGCCCGTCCGGCCTGCGGGCGCCGGCCAGGCGCAGGAACCGCGGATTGGAAAGTCCGAATGAGCAACCCCCCTCCGATTCGCTCGAAGATCCTCGCGATCCTGCTCCTTCCCATCCTCTCGCTGATCGTCCTCTGGGGATTCGTCGCCTACTCGACCGTCGCGCAGGTCGCCGGCATCGCCCAGACCCAGAGCCGCTGGGAGGTGATCGGAGAGCCGATCCGGCGGTTGATCTTCGAGATCCAACGGGAACGCCAGATCTCCGCCGAGTCGGCCGGTGCCACCGCCCAGAACGAGACACTCTCCAAGCAGCGGCGGGTCACGAACGTCCAACTGGACCGGGTACGCCAGGCGGTCGCGTCCGCCGAGGCATACGAGCCCGACAACGCCCCGACGGACATCCGGGCGTTGATCGCGGCGATGGAAGGGCTCAGCCAGGTCCGTACCCTCGCCGACCGCGGTGCGCTCAGCCCCGTCCAGGTGACCGACGGCTACAACGAGTTCGTCGGCGTCGCCAACCAGCAGATCGGTGACGCCACCGCGATCGCGGACCTGGAGGCCTTCCGTAACGTCCGCGGCATGGGCGCCTACAGCACCACCGCCGAGTTCACGAGCAGGGAGCACGCCGTCCTCACCGCCGCGCTGAAGCGTGGCGCGATGACGCCCGCGGAACACGCGGCCTTCGTCTCGGCGATGACCAGCCGGAGAAACTACCTGGTCTACGCGGAGCGGGACATGAGCCCGGACCTGCGGGCCGATCACGAGACGTTCCTGCAGAGCCCCGCCTACAAGCGGTTCACCGCGGGCGAGGAGAGGATCTTCTCGTGGAACCTCGCCGGTAAGCCCCCGCTGGACGCCGCCGAGTGGAAGCGTGACGCCGAGGCTGTTCTCACCGCCGTCAACAAGCAGAGCGTGCAGGAGTTCGCCCGCTCGGCGACCAGGGGCGAGGCGCTCAGGAACGACACCTACCTGCGGATCGGGCTGATCCTGGGACTGGGCCTGCTCGCGATCGTCGTCTCCATCCTCGCCTCCTACCGGTTCGGCCGCTCCCTGATCGCCGAGCTCAAGCGGCTCCAGGCGTCCGCCGTGGAACTGGCCGAGGAGCGGTTGCCCCGGCTGGTGGAGCGGTTGCGCAGGGGCGACGACGTGGACCCGGCGACCGAGGCCCCCGAGCTCGCTCCCGCGAGGACCGCCGAGGTCGACCGCGTCGTGCACGCGTTCTCCGCCGTGCGACGCACCGCGGTGGAGGCCGCGGTCGGCCAGGCGACGCTCCGCAAGGGCGTCGGCCTGGTCTTCCTGAACCTCGCCTGGCGCAACCAGGCGCTGCTCCACCGCCAGCTCACGCTCCTCGACACGATGGAGCGCCGCGTCGAAGAACCGGAGATCCTGGAGGATCTCTTCAAGCTCGACCACCTGACCACCCGCATGCGGCGGCACGCGGAGAACCTGATCATCCTGTCCGACGCGGCTCCGTCCCGCAGGTGGCGCGACCCGGTGCCCATCTTCGACGTGGTGCGCAGCGCCATCCTGGAGGTCGAGGACTACACCCGCGTCACCGTGCTCCCCATGCCGCACGCGCCGCTGCTGGTCGGCGCCGCGGTCACCGACGTGATCCACCTGATCGCCGAGCTGGTGGAGAACGCCACCACCTTCTCGCCGCCTAACACCGCGGTCCACGTGCGGAGCATGACCGCGGCGAACGGCTTCGCGCTGGAAGTCGAGGACCGCGGCCTGGGCCTGAGCCAGGCCAACCTCGACGAGCTCAACGCCAAGCTCGCCGACCCGCCGGAGTTCGACCTGGCGGACAGCGACAGGCTCGGCCTGTTCGTCGTGGCGAGGCTCGCCGCCCGGCACGGGATCAAGGTCGTACTGCGCCCCTCGCCGTACGACGGCACCACCGCGATCGTGTTGCTGCCGCAGAGCCTGCTCGCCACCTGCGAGTCGCTCGCCGCCGAGACCATGCCGAACCGGGCGCGTCAGGACGGCGCGCACCCGGGCGGACCGGCACGGGCGCTGAGCGCGACATCGGAAGACTGGCCCAGGGCACTCTCCGGCACGCAGGACCACGAGGTGGTCCACACTCCCGAGACCACGTCGGGCTGGTTCCCCACCCAGGAGCGGCGCGAGGCTCCCGCAACCCCCTCCTCGATACCCGTGCGGCGGGCCGTCTTCATCCCGGACACCGACGACGACCTGGACGGGCTGCCGATGCGGGTACGGCAGGCTAACCTGGCCCCTCAGCTCCGCCAGACACGCTCCCCCGAGCCGTGCGACACCACCGCGCGAACTCCCGAGGAGCTCTCACACCTCATGTCCTCCATGCAGCGAGGCTGGCAGCAGGGTCGCAGCCATGCGGAGCAGGAAACGGACGTGTGGAAGCGAAAGGACGGCCACTCCGATGCCCGACACCAGATCTGAACTGAGCTGGTTGCTCGACGACCTGACCCAGCGGGTCACCGGTATCCGGCACGCCATCGTGCTGTCCGCCGACGGCCTGGCGATGGGCGGCTCCCGAGGGCTGACCCGGGAGGACGCCGAACACCTGTCCGCCATCTCGGCGGGAAGCCACAGCCTCGCGCTGGGCGCTGGGCGGCATTTCGGCCTCGGCGGCGTACGGCAGACCATCATCGAGATGGAGGGGGGTTTCCTGTTCGTCACCGCGGCGGGACAGGGAGCCAGGCTGGCCGTACTCGCCGCGGGCGACGCCGAACTGGGCATGGTGACCTACGAGATGGCGCTGCTGGTCAAGCGCGTCGGCGAGCATCTGTCCGCTCAGCCGAGGGGAGCCGCCCCAGCGCCCTCTTGGAACGGTACGAGGACGTGATGGGGGAGGATCCAGGGCCTCTGGTCAGGCTCTTCGGGGTGACCGGAGGCAGGGCGCGCCCGGTCGGGGAGAGCTTCGACCTGGTGGCCATCGTCACGACCGTCGAGGTGCCCTTCGAGCCGGTCGGGCTGATGCCCGAACATCTCAACATGCTGTACGCATGCCGTCGGCCCACCACCGTGGCCGACGTCGCCGCGCATCTCAAGCTGCCACTCAACATCACCCGCGTACTCCTCAGCGAGCTGCGACGCGAGGGCCTGGTCACCATCGACAAGCCCCGGCCGATGGGGAAGACGATCGACGAACGCATCTACAGGGAAGTGCTGCATGGAATACGCGGCCTCTGAGCCGGGCATGCCCCCGGGCGACACCCCCGCGATGGCCATCAAGATCCTTGTCGCCGGTGGTTTCGGAGTCGGCAAGACGACCATGGTCGGCACGATCAGCGAGATCAGGCCTCTGCACACCGAGGAACTGCTGAGCGAGCGCGGCATCCACGTGGACGACACCGCGGGCGTGGAGTCAAAGATCACCACGACCGTCGCGCTGGACTTCGGCCGGATCACCATCCGCGACGGGCTCTGGCTCTACCTGTTCGGCACCCCGGGCCAGGACAGGTTCTGGTTCATGTGGGACGAGCTGTCCGTCGGCGCCCTTGGCGCGGTCGTCCTCGCCGACACCCGGCGCCTGCAGGACTGCTTCCCCGCCGTGGACTACTTCGAGCAGCGCGGGCTCCCGTTCGTCGTCGCGGTCAACTGCTTCGACGGCGCGCGCCGGCACGACCCGATCAAGGTACGGCGGGCACTGGGCCTGGACGGCGTGGCACCGATCATCCTCTGTGACGTGCGCAGGCGCGACTCGGTCAAGGAGGTGCTGACCACGCTGGTCACCTACGCGGCGGGAGGCGCGTTCCAGGCGGCCCACGCGGGCGCCTGAGACCCGTCGCACCCGCGTGAACCTCCCCTGACCGTGTCGCCGAGCGTACGATCGCGGCGTACCGGAGTACGGGTTCGACCAACGCCGCCACCGGAGGGCCGCCCCTGTGAACACGGAGAACACGAGCGTGGAGGTCGTGAGGACGGGGGACCCGGAGAAGGCGGGCGCGGGTGCGAAGGCCGGCCTCACCGGGGGCGGGCTGCTCAGCGGGCTGGGAACGGGGAGCCAGGGGACCCCGGCGGAGGCGTTCAACGTGGTCCGCGCCGACGAACTGGAGGGCAGGGTCGCCCTCGTCACCGGTGGCGGCAACGGCATCGGCGCGGGAGTGGCCCGGCGGCTGGCCGAGGGCGGTGCCCGCATCGTCCTCGCCGACATCGACGACGTCGCGGGCGGCAGGCTCGCGGACGAGCTGGGAGCGACGTACGTCCACTGCGACGTGTCCCGGCCGCAGGACAACGAGACGGCGGTGGCGACCGCGGTCGAGCGGTACGGCAGGCTCGATCTCGCCTTCCTCAACGCGGGCATCGCCTCGGGCTGCGGCCTGGGGGAGGACTTCGACATCCGGCGCTACCGCCTGGCGATGGGTGTGAACCTCGACGGCGTCGTCTTCGGGGCGCACGCCGCGATCCCCGCCCTGCGGGCGTCGGGTGGCGGCACGATCGTGGCGACCGCGAGCATGGCGGGCATCGTCGGCATCCCGTCCGACCCCGTCTACGCCGCCAACAAGCACGCCGTCGTCGGACTCGTCCGCTCGCTCGGCGAGGACCTCAGGCCGCACGGCATCAGGGTGCAGGCGCTCTGCCCGTCCTTCGCCGACACCGCGATCCTCGGCGAGAGCAAGGCGGTGCTGGAGGGACTCGGCTTCCCGATCCTCGACGTCTCGTCCGTCGTCGACACCTTCCTCCGGCTGCTCGACAGCGACGGCACCGGTGAGTGCTGGTTCGTCGTCCCCGGCCGCGAGAGCCAGCCCTTCGCCTTCCGTCGGGCCCCGGGACCGCGTACCTGATCCGAACGGTCAGGGCCGACGGGTCGCGTAGCCGGACCGAGTGGGCCGGGCCGACGGCGCGCCTGTCGGCGGCGTGGATACGACGTTCTCGTCGTCGGCGAAGAGGAGGCGGACGGGGAGCGGCCCCGCCCGCCGGGCCGCGACACGCTCAACGGCCACGGCGATCTCCCTCACGCCGGCGATAACCGAACGTAAGATCGCGAATGTGAAGAGTAGCCGCAGGGTGATCCCGAACCGGGAGGCGGCATCCGGCGGGCTCCGCCGCGTCCTGCTGCTGGCCGGGCAGTTGAGAGTCGGTGGCACCGAGAAGCAGATCTTCCTCCTGGCCACGGGCCTGGCCCGCGACGGCGTGAAGGTCGACGTGGTCACCCTGCACTTGGGAGGTCCGTACGGTGACGCGCTCGAACGCGCCGGCGTCCCCGTGCACAACGCCGGGTTCACGGCGTTGTCGACGGGAATCACCGCTCTTCCCCGCAACCTGCTCGCGGCGGTACGCCTCGTCAGGTTGGTACGGCGGCTCAGGCCGGACGTGCTCCACGCCTTCCTGTACCACGCCTATGTGATCGGCACGCCGATCGCCTGGCTCGCCCGGGTCCCCGTCATCGTGGCGGGACGACGCAGCCTGAGCCTCTTCAAGAGGCTCCCGTACGGGATCCACGCGCTGGAGCGCCTCGCCGTCCGGCTGACGCGGCACGTGGTGGCCAACGCCGTGGCCGTGGCGGAGGACGCCAGGAGGGTGGAGGGTCTCGCCCCGGAGAAGATCAGCGTGATCTACAACGGGCTCCCCGAGTCGGCCTTCCTGCCCGTCACGCCCGCGTCGATCGCGACCGACCTGCCGGTCGTGTGCTGCGTCGCCAACCTGATGACGTACAAGGGCCACCGCCACCTCATCGAGGCGATGGCGCTGCTGGCGGACCGGGGTACGCCGTGCACGCTGGTGCTCGCGGGAGAGGGACCTGAGCGCGACGCACTGACACCGCAGGCGGAGAGCCTGGGGGTGGACCTGCGCCTCCTGGGCCTTCGCAGGGACGTCCAGGCCCTGGTGCACCGGGCGTCGGTGGTGGTGCTCGCCTCGCTCCAGGAGGGGATGAGCAACGCGGTCATGGAGGCGATGGCGGCGGGCAGGCCGATCGTCGCCACCGCGGTGGGCGGCACCCGCGAGCTGCTGAACGGGCGCGGGCTGCTGGTCCCCCCGCAGGATCCCCGGGCACTGGCCGACGCCCTGGAGCGCGTGCTGCGCGACCCTCGCCTGGGAGCGTCCCTCGGCGGCGCCGCCCGCGCCTGGGCACTGGACAACCTCCGCGTGGACTCCATGATCGACCGGCATCTGACGCTGTACCGGCGCCTTCTGGAGGAGCGATGTGCGCGATAGCCGGTGCCGTCTGCCCGGACGGGGTGAACCCGAACACGGTCCGCGACATGTGCGAGACGATCGCGCACCGCGGCCCCGACGGCGGCGGCCTGCACGTGGAGCACTCGGCCGTGCTCGGCACGCGCCGCCTCGCCGTCGTCGACGTGGCCGGTGGCGACCAGCCCGTCTACAGCGAGGACGGCCACGTCGTCGCGGTGTTCAACGGCGAGATCTACAACTTCGCCGAGCTACGGGCCGAGTTGCTGGCCAAGGGACACCGCCTCGCCGCGAACGGCGACTCCGAGTGCCTGGTCCACCTGTACGAGGAACACGGCGACGCCCTCGTTCACCGCCTGCGCGGCATGTTCGCCTTCGCCCTGTGGGACGGGCGCAGGCGAAGGCTGCTGCTCGCCCGTGACCGGGTCGGCAAGAAGCCGCTCTACTGGGAGACGAGGTCGGGCTCGCTGCGTTTCGCCTCCGAGCTGAAGGCGCTGATCCGTGACCCGAGCCGGCGCGGCGAGATCGACCCGGTCGCCCTGCACCACTATCTGACGTTCCAGTACGTGCCCGCCCCCTGGTCGATCTTCGAGGGGATCGGCAAGCTCCCGCCGGGCTCGACCCTGGTGTGGCAGGAAGGCCGGGTGCGCGTCGACCGCTACTGGCGGCTGGACGCCACCCTCCGCCCGGTGGCCGCCGTGGAGGAGGAGGCCGAACGGCTCCGCGAGCTGCTGCTGGAGGCGACCCGGCTGCGGATGACCGGCGAGCGCCCGATCGGAGCCTTCCTGTCGGGGGGCGTCGACTCCTCCGCGGTCGTCGCGGCGATGGCACGGCAGTCCTCGCGGCCGGTCCGCACCTTCTGCGTCGGCTTCGAGGAGGCCGCCTTCGACGAGCGCGCGCACGCCGGGGAGGTGTCCGCCCTCTACGGCACCGACCACTCCGAGCTCGTCCTCTCCGGCGCCCCGCTGGACGTGTTCCCCACCCTGGCCTGGCACTTCGACGAGCCGTTCGCCGACTCCTCGGCGATTCCCAGCCTCCTCGTCGCCCGGATGAGCGGCCGGGAGGTGACGGTGGTGCTCAACGGGGACGGTGGGGACGAGTCCTTCGGCGGCTACCGCCGTTACGCGCTGCTGCGCTGGATCTCCCGGCTGCGGATGCCGTCGGCGGCGTCACCGCTGCTGGGCGCGGCGGGCAGGAGCGTGCAGGCCCTGTCGCGCCCGGGATCGATGCTCCGCAAGGCGGGGTGGGGCATGGAACTGGCCGGACTGCCGACGGCAGGCGGATACACACGCCTGATGTCCTACTTCACCGAGGAACAGAAGTGGCAGGTCTACACCCCGTGGCAGCGTGGCCGGGTGGCGGGCGTCCACAGCGGCGACATCATCGAGCGGGCCTTCGAGGAGTCCTCGGCGGGCTGTGACCTCACCCGGGCCATGGACGTCGACGTCAACACCTACCTGCCCGGCGACCTGCTGGTGAAGACCGACATCAGCACGATGGCCTACTCGCTTGAGGCGCGTTCCCCCTTCCTGGACCACGTCCTGATGGAATGGGCCGCGGGCCTGCCGGGGGAGTTGAAGGTCCGTGGCGGTACGACGAAGTACCTCCTCAAACACGCCCTCGCCGGCTGGCTGCCCGCCCACCTGCTGAGGCGCCCGAAAATGGGGTTCGGGGTGCCGCTCGCCTCCTGGCTCAGGAGCGGGCTGCGTCCCCTCGCCCACGACCTGCTCACCGACGCCACCGCCCGGGACCGGGGGATCTTCGATCCGAAGGTCGTCGCCCGCCTGCTCGCCGAGCACGCCGCAGGCCGGGACCACTCGAAGCGCATCTGGGCGCTGCTGCAGTTCGAGCTCTGGCACCGAACCCACCTGCCGGAACAACCCGCCGTACAACCGGTCGCACGATCGACCGAACAGTCCGTCGTACAACCGGTCGGGCAGCCGGTCGCACGACCTGCCGCACGACCGGTCGGGCAGTCGGTCGCGCGACCTGCCGCACGACCGGTCGGGCAGTCGGTCGCACGACCTGCCGTGGAACCGGTCGCACGATCGGCCGAACAACCCGCCGTACAACCGGCCGAGGACCGTTGTCGGCGACCGCGGCTCACGTGAGTGCCACGGTCGCGACGGGGCGCGGCGGAGACGCGACCGCCACTCGCCTGGCCCACCTGCTCCTCACCCACCTCACGCTCACCGTCGCCGGAGGACTCACCAGCGTGATCGTGGCCCGCGCCCTGGGACCGGGGGACCGCGGCGCCTACTGGGTGATCGTCACCATCGCGACCACGGCGGCGGCGATGGGAAACCTGTCGGTGGAGAAGTCACAGACGGCGCTGTGGACGCGGGAGGAGAATCGGCCCGCGATCGCGGCGAACTCCCCGTGGCTGGGGCTCGCCGTGGGCGCGGTGGCGGCGGGGATCGCCTTCCTCGCGGTCGCGCCCCTGCCGGGCGTCGGCGCCGACCGTTCCACCCTGGCCTGGGGGCTGGCCGCGGTACCCGTCATGACGACGATCGTCTACGTCAACAACGTGCACGTCCTGCGCGCCCGCACAGGGGTCGTCAACCGGGGCTCGCTGGCCGGAGCCGCCCTGCAGTGCTCCGCCCTGGCGGCCCTCGGATTTCCCGGATGGCTCACCGTCGAGGGAGTAGTGATCGTCTGGGCCCTCTCCTTCGTGGTGAACCTGCTGCTCCTGCTGCCGTCCCTGCCCTTACGCCGCCCGCGCGAGGGGCGGCTGGCCGCCCGTACGCTGTCGTGCGGGCTGCGCTACCACCCGGGGTACGTCTGTCATTTCCTGCTGCTGCGGCTCGACGTCCTCATCCTGAACGCGATGAGCACGCCCGCCTCGGTGGGGATCTACTCCATGGCGGTGACACCGGCCGAACTCCTGCGGGCGATGACCGGCGCGGTGGTTCAGGTCGCCCTGCCCCGGCAGATGGAGTCGAGCCGGGAGGCGGCCGCCGCGTACACGGCGCGGACGATCCGGATCACCGCCGTCCTCGCCGCCTCGTCACTCGCCCTCCTCTGCCTGACGGGGCCGTTCCTGGTGGTCGCCGCGGCCGGTCCGGCCTTCGCCGGGTGCGTCGTCCCGATGCTGGTGCTCGCACCGGGCGTGGCCGCCGCCGCGACCGCGGCCCCGGCCGCGGCCTACCTGCTCCGCCTCGACCTGCCGCTCGTCACCTCGCTGATGTACGGCGCGGCGCTGTCGGCGAACCTCGTGCTGAACGTCCTGCTCATCCCCGAAGCGGGTGTCGCGGGGTGCGCCCTGGCGTCCACGATCGCCTACACGGCCCTCGCCGCGACCCAGCTGGTCTGGTTCGCGCGATCAGTGGGAGTGCCCCTGCGGAGGTTGAGCCCGGGGGCCGCCGAGGTGCGCGAGATCGCCCACCGGGTCCGCGGACTCCTGCGCGTCGGCTGATCCGACTGATCGGGGGGCGACCCGCCTGATCAGGCTGATTCGGCTGACCCGATTGATACGGCTGATCGCGCTGGTTCGGCCGGTCGGACTGGTTCGGCTGGTCGCCTGAGCAGATACTCGTTGCAGCCGAGTCCGCCCGCGCACGTCTTGAGGAGCAGGAGGCTGAGATCGTGCGCGCGGGCACGGGCGAGGACCTGCTCGGGCCTGGAAACCTCGAACGGGTACCCGCCCACCCAGTCGAGCATGTCGTGCCGGCGCGACATGCCCCGCGGCTGGGGGGCCGTGGGGTCGGCCCGGCCACGGAGCAGCCGCGCGACCTTGATCACGGGCCAGGCCCGGTAGATGTACGCCGCGCTCCCGGCGACCAGGGCGCAACGGGTCACCGGCCCCGACCGGTTGTAGCGCCGCTTCACGGCGGTCCAGACCCGGCTCTGCCTGCCCTGGTCGTTGTAGAGCGAGACGAACAGCAGCCCGCCGGGGGCGACGAGCCCGACGGTGGCGTCGAAGGCCCGCCACATGGCCCCGGTGTGGTGCAGGACTCCCCAGGAGTACACCACGTCGAAGGTCCCCAACCCCGCGAGGTAACCGTCGTCCAGAATCGACCCCCGCTCGATCGTCCAGGAGGCGTCTCTTTCTTCGAGCATCTGGGAGGTGTCGGCCGCTTCCCGTTCGGTCATCCGCGGGGTGCCGGTCGCTTCCCCTTCAACGGTCCGGGAACTGTCGGGAGCGAAGGCGTGCCGTAGCCGTACGGCGGACTCAACCGCCTCGGCGTCGGAGTCGAAGGAGTGCACGCGGGCCCCGAGGCGATGCGCGGCGAGTGAGAACAAACCACTGCCGCAGCCCACGTCGAGGAAGGTGCGCCCGGCGAGATCCTCGACCTCCAGGGCCGCCCGCAGCGAGTCGATCGCGCGTTGGACGCGACTCTCGTCGACACGTGCGACGAACGCCTTCCAGTTGCGGCCGAAGGCGAACCTCTCACCCTGCCTGACCTGCAGAAGGATCTCGTCCACCATCGTCTCCTGCCACATGCCGTACGAGGACTTCCCAAACGATGATCCGTAACCTATCGCAACTGATCGGTCACACTAAGAAGGTGGTCCGGGGTGGCGACAGTGACGCCACGTCATACGTTCACCCGATAAATGTCATGACAAGCTCATGACGTGGTCGCACTGCCCGATGAGCGCGGCGGCTGGTGAGATCGATGCATGTCCTCGACACCGGTCATCGACGTTGAACGTCTGAATCTCGCCTACGGCGACTTCCACGCAGTGAAGGACCTCTCCCTCCAGGTACGGCAGGGAGAGCTTTACGCGCTGCTCGGCACGAACGGGGCGGGGAAGACCTCGGCCCTGGAGACCATCGAAGGCCACCGCAGAGCCACCTCGGGCACCGTGCGGGTCTTCGGGCAGAGCCCGAACGACCGGAACGCCGTACGACCCAGGATGGGCATCATGCTGCAGGAAAGCGGGTTCTCCCCGGACCTGACGGTGCGGGAATCGGTCCGGCTCATCGGGAAACTCACCCGGCGCACGGACACGGTCGAACGCGTCCTCGGCGTCGTGAACCTCACCCGCAAGGCCGACACCAAGGTGGCCCAGCTCTCCGGCGGCGAGAAGCGACGCCTGGACTTCGCCACCGCCGTGTACGGAACGCCTGAGCTGATCTTCCTGGACGAGCCCACCACCGGCCTGGACATCCAGTCCAGGGACGACCTGTGGAAGACCGTCGGCAAGCTGCGCGAAGACGGCGCCACCATCGTTCTCACCACGCACTACCTGGAAGAGGCGCAGCAGTACGCGGACCGCATCGGCCTCATGCGCCAGGGCACCCTCCACCGGGAGGGAACCGTCTCCGAACTGACGCGTACCCTGCCCTCCACCATCCGCTTCTCCCTGCCGGGCACCCTCCCCGAGGCGCCACTCCCGCTGCAGGCCGCCCGCGACGCCGAAGGCACGTTCCTGATCGAGACCTTCGGTCTGCAGAAGGACCTGTACACCCTGCTCCGCTGGGCGCAGGACCACTCGGTGGAACTGCGGGACCTCCAGGCCGGATCGACCCGGCTCGACGACGTCTTCCGCGCCCTCGGCAGCGAGTAGACCTCCGCCCTCGCAAGCTCAAGCGAGCGAACCTCCGCTCTCTCAAGCGAGTAGACCCCCGAATCCTCAGTAGACCCCCGAATTCCCAAAGGAAAGAAGCTTCGCCATGCTCTCGATCGCTCGCAGCGAGCTGATCCAGATCTTCAGGAACCGTCTGGTCCTGGTCACCAGTCTCGTCATGCCCATAGTGGTCAGCGGGTTCTTCATCTACCAGCACGAGGTCTTCGCGGCCATCGGCAGCCTCGGATACATCGCGGCGATCACGATGTTCACCGTGGGGGCGTTCGGGCTCTACACCACCACGGTGACGACCCTCGCCTCGCGTCGGCAGAACCTCTTCCTCAAGCGGCTACGCTCCACCGCGGCGAGCGACGGCGACATCATCTCCGGGCTGATCCTCCCGGCCACCGTCATCTCGCTCGTCCAGGTTGCCGTGATCATGACCGCGCTTGCCACCGTCACGGGCCGGCCGGACAACGTCCTCCTCCTGGCGGCGGCCGTCCTCTCGATGGTGGTCATGATGCTCGGCCTGGGACTGGCCACGGCGGGAGTGACGAACTCCCCGGAACACGCCCAGGTGACCACGCTGCCCGTCAGCCTCGGCGCCATCGCCGTGGCCAGCTGGGTGGGAATCACCGGCACCGAGGAGCTCGCCATGCTCAAACGGCTACTCCCCGGCGGCTCGGCCACCGAACTCGCCGTCAACGCCTGGAACGGCGGCGTTCCCTTCACCGACTCCCTGATCCTCCTCGCGCCCACCCTGGGCTGGGTGATCGTCGCCGTCGCGCTCGCCTCCCGGATCTTCCGCTGGGAGCCGCGCCGATGACACCCTTCGACGCCGCCGACCGTACGAGAGTGCCTCGTGTGCTCCTGCCGCGGCGGCGGGACGCGAGGGGCTGTCGTGACGTTTCCACAGGTCAATCCATTTAATCCATGAAACGGTGTCACCGGTGGTGCCCCGGAGCGAGAGGAATGCCGGGGCGGACTCCGCTGTTCGACCCTGGAGAGCCGTTCCTGCGGGACCACCGCGCGATGCCGCCGACTGTGGACACGGCCGACGTGTACGACCTGCGGCTGTGTACGACCCGCGGCCCAGCGGCCCGACCGCGAGGACCGACCGTCCGGCGACCAGGTGAGGATCAGTGAGCCCGACACACGCGGTGCCCCAGGCCACCGAGTCCACGCGGGGGCGGCTGCGCAGGCTCAACCTCACCCTGTTCCTCCCGATGCTCATCGGCGTCGGGGTGCTGGTGGTGGTGAAGGACGCCAGGACCTGGTGGGAGGCCCTTGTCCTGAGCGCGGGCGTGGTGGCGGCCCTGGTGGCCTTCGTACGGTGGGCGGCGGGCGACGTCCTGCGCGTCGCGATCCCCTGCCTGATCGTCGCCGCGGCCGTGTGGCCCTTCTCCGTGCTCGTGGTCGGCGGCGGCATGGCGTTCTACGGCATCTCGATCGTGGCTTCCCACGTCATCCCCCAGCTACCGCGCCACCGGGTCGCGGCGGCCCTGGGAGTGGTCGCCTACGTCGCCGCGGTGGGGGCGACAAGGCTGCTGATCACCCAGGAGGTCGACTCCTCCGCTCTGATCGAGTACGTCGTCTTTCCCACGGGCGGCACGGCCGCGGTCATCGGCCTCATGTTCCCCAACAAGCGGTTCTACGGCCTCGTCGAGGAGCTGGAGGAGGCACGAGAGCGCGAAGCGGAGCTGGCCGTCATCCGCGAACGCGTCCGGTTCGCCAGCGACCTGCACGACATCCAGGGCCACACCCTGCACGTGGTGAAGCTCAAGATCGCGCTGGCGCAGCGGCTCGTACGCAGCGACGCCGAACGGGCCGAGCAGGAGCTACGCGAGGTGCACGCCCTGGTCAGCGACACCATCAACCAGACCAAGGAGCTCGCCTACGCCCAGCGGCGGCTCAACCTCTCCGCGGAGCTGGAGAACGCGAAGAACCTCTTCGAGGCCGCGGGCATCCACGTACGCGTCGACCGCGAGGCCGAGGTCGACGCCCGCGCGGGCGAACTGCTCGGCCTGGTCCTACGGGAGACGACGACCAACATCCTGCGGCACGCGCAGGCCAGGCAGGTGCGCGTCACCCTCTCGGAGTCGGGCATCGTCATCGTGAACGACGGCGTCCCGGACGCCCCGCTTCCCGCGCTCCGAGGGCTCGCCACCCTCAGGGAACGGGTGGCGACCAACGGGGGCGAGCTGACGGTGGAGCAGAAGGACGGACGTTTCCTCACGGCTGCGACATTCCCCCACGACCCTTCGACCGTCACTCCCTGACCTGTGGAAGGAGAATCGACACCTGTGGAAGGAGAGTCGACCGACATGACCACCGTGGTGCTCGCCGACGACGAGGCCCTCCTCCGCAAGGCGCTGGCCGCGTTGCTCCCCCTCGAAGGCGACATCACCGTACTCGCCGAAGCGGAGGACGGAGAGACAGCCGTCCAGGCCACCCTGCGACACCGGCCCGACGTGCTCGTCATCGACCTGGAGATGCCCGGCGTGGACGGGCTCGGCGCCGTCGCGGAGATCCGCCGTACCCGGCCCGACCAGGTGATCCTCATGCTCACCCGCCACGCCAGACCCGGCGTGCTGCGCAGGGCGCTCAGGCTCGGCGTCCAGGGCTTCGTCAGCAAGTCCGCCGAACCGGCACACATCGTCTCGGTCATCAAAACCCTGCACGAGGGCAGACGATGGATCGACCCGGACGTCTCCGCCCTCGCCGTGATCGACGACTGCCCGCTCACCGACCGCGAGATCGACGTCCTGCGCGCGACCAGCGAAGGCTACTCGGCCGCCGACATCGCCACCCGGCTCCACCTGGCGGAGGGCACGGTCCGCAACTACCTCTCGAACGCGATGCAGAAGACCCAGACCCGCACCCGCCACGAAGCGGCCAGATACGCCCGCGAACACGACTGGCTGTAACCGCCCGAGGCCGGTGTCGAGGAGGGCTTCTCGATGTCATGGCGCCTGCCGGACGTCTCTGGTTTCGACGTCACCGCGGGCCGCGTCTGCATCCGGGCGGCGGTGTCCGGCCGGCCCGCAGGGGAGGCGGCCTCCGAGCCGGCCCTGGGAACACCGGCGGGGCTGAGAGTGAGCTCGAACCTGGTCGAGCAGGCTGCTCGGCGTACGAGACCGGCCGCGGGATTCGGGCCGGGATATCAGGCTGCCGCGCGTTCGCCGACGGGGCGGCGGCGCAGGGCCGCGGTCTGCAGGGCGGGCGGCAGGTAGTCCTGGTCGAGGGCGCCGACATCGGTGCCGGGCGGGACGATCTCGTCGATCCGATCCAGGATGTCGTCGCCGAGCCGGACGTCGATGCCGGCGAGGAGGTCGTCAAGGTGGGCCATCGTGCGGGGGCCGACGAGGGCGCTGGTGACACCCGGGTGGGCGATGGTGAATGCCATGGCGAGGTGGGTCAGGGGCATGCCCGCCTCCTCGGCGACAGGGATGAGTCGTTCGACGACGTCGATGCGGCGCTCGTCGTTGAGGTGCCTGAAGAAGCCCGCGCGGCTCAGGTCGTTCTCCCCGTTCTTGCGCACGCGGCCGGTGAGCATGCCCTGACCGAGCGGACCCCAGACCATGACGCCCATGCCGTAGCTCTGCGCGACGGGCAGGACCTCGCGCTCGATGCCGCGGTTGAGCAGGGAGTAGGGCGGCTGCTCGGTCCGGAATCGCTCCAGGTTCCGGCGCTCGGCGACCCACTGCGCCTCGACGATGTCGGAGGCCGGGGTGGTGGAGGAGCCGATCGCGCGGATCTTGCCGCTGCGGATCAGGTCGGTGAGCGCGGAGAGGGTCTCCTCGACATCGGTCGTGGGGTCGAGGCGGTGGATCTGGTAGACGTCGATGTAGTCCGTCCGCAGCCGTCGCAGCGAGTTCTCGACGGCGGTCGTGATCCAGCGCCGGGAGGTGCCCCGGTGGTTGGGGTCCTCGCCCATCGGATTGCCGAACTTGGTCGCGAGGACGACGCTGTCACGGCGTCCTTTGAGGGCCCTGCCCACCACTTCCTCCGAGTCGCCGTAGGCGTCGGCGGTGTCGATGAAGTTGATGCCGGCGTCCAGAGCCTTGTGAATGATGCGTGCCGACTCCTCGGGCTCGTTGCCCATGCGCGTGGCGTACATGAGGGTGCCCAGCGCGTAGGGACTGACCTTGATGCCGGTGCGGCCCAGGGGACGGTACTGCATGGGGTTTCTCCTCGGGGTGTGGTGGAGCGTCCGCGGGGTGCTCTACGCTCCATCTAAGCGGAAAAGCTTTCCGGAACTATACGGAAAGGTTTTCCGGTTACGCAACCGGAGGGATCTCATGACCGAGAAGACAGGGCCGTCCCGCCGCATGCGCGCGGACGCGCAGCGCAACGTCGACGCCCTGATCGAGGCGGCGAAGACGGTCTTCGACACGACCGGTGTCGACGCACCCGCGAAAGAGATCACCGACCTGGCCGGACTCGGCGTCGGAACTCTCTACCGGCACTTCCCGCTGCGCTCGGACCTGGTCAAGGCGGTCGTGGAAAGCGGGATCGACGCCGTCGCCGCGGCAGGACCCGAGCTCAGCGCCGCCCACGAGCCCGCGGAAGCGCTCGCCCGGTGGCTGCGCCGGTACGCCGAGCTCCTGGGGACCAAACGAGGACTGGCCCCCGCCCTCCACTCCGGCGATCCGGCCTACGAGACCCTCTCCGGCTACTTCATCGACAAGACAGGTCCCGTTCTCACGGCACTGCTCGATGCCGCCGTGGCCGACGGATCAGTGCGCGACGACGTCGGTGCCCGGGACCTCCTGTACGCCGTCGCCAATCTGTGCATGCCCGTACCCGGCGAAGGCCACGACCACAGCCGACGGATGGTCGCGCTGCTCATCGACGGACTGCGCACCCCGCACCGGCGTGTTTCCTCCGACTCGTCGCACTGACCGGACGGGGGTTGTAAGAAACTTGGTCGCCGTTTGTCCGGCTTGAGGGTGATGTAGAAGGGGGCGGCCTCAACTGCCGGCCGCATTCTGTCAGGAGTTCTAAGCGGCAGATGCGGTCTGGTGCTTTTGATCGTTCAGAGCGGTTTTGCTGTATTCAGCCGTTCTTGTTATTCGATGGCATGTAAACCCCGAGGACTGAAAGCAGTGCGGCAACGATGCCCCAGTCGTGTGCCGACCTCGATCTCGGCGTGGCGATCATCGCGGGGCGTATCAACGCAGGCACGTGCATGCAGGAGTGCTGCAGACAGAGGACTGATTTCGTCTTAAACTTACGGCGTAGGCCCTGTGTCAGCAGTTGGAGTGCATGTAGGGTGAGATCGTGTTGATCAGATTCGGAGCCACGAACCATCGCTCCATCCGAGGGCCAGTCAATCTTTCGATGGTCGCAATCGATCGAGATCGCGAAGAAGCGCGCCCCGTACCGCTGCTCGGAGAGAGCCTTCTACCAATTGCGGCGATATATGGACCAAATGCCTCTGGAAAGTCAAACGTCGTAGCAGCGCTCTCCTGGTTGTGCGATGCGGTCAGTTTTTCTTTTCGTTTTTGGGAGGACGAAATACCGGTTGAGCCATTCGCCTTTGGTGATGGTCGTACACTTGCGAGTGAGTTCAGCGTCGAAGTCATAATCGATGGCGTTCGTTTTGAGTATGTACTTGAGTTGGACCGCGAACATGTGATCCATGAAGGCTTGTTTCACTATCCAGAGAAAAAGCGCAGGAGAATATTTGAGCGAGAAGAGTTGGAGCTGAAGCTGCAAAGAGGGCTTGGCGGCCTATCCGGCACTCGCGAACTTATCACGCACAGGACTCTGGCACTTTCGATCGCGCGACGTTTTGATGAACCGCTGGTGTCGGAATTCACGCGAGAGCTTCTAGGCATACAGAACCTTGGTCACATGCCCAGGCGTAGCAAGTCGCGCCTCCCGGCGGGAGCGTATCGAAACTCAAGCCATCGCTCAACAATTCGCTGGTTCGAAGAGGAGGGCAACCAACTGACCCTTTTCGATGACAACGAACTTGGCGGGAGATTTATTGGAGTTCGCCAACAAGCATTGGCGCTGTTGCGTCTGGCCGACCTTGGCATCGAAGACGTGGTCATCGATCGCCGAGAGGTCATCTATTCCGACTCGGAGGTGCGTACTCAACGCAGGGTGCGACTTCTACATAAGACCTCAGAGGAGAGCGTCCCGTTTGATTTAGATGTCGAGTCAGAGGGCACGAGAACGTGGTTCGCTCTGATCGGCCCAGTTCTGACTGCCCTACGGCAGGGTTCGGTCGTCCTGTTCGACGAGCTGGACACGAGCCTGCACCCAACCTTGTCAGCGGAATTGCTAAGGATCTTCCGTAGTCCGGTGACCAATCCACGCGGTGCTCAATTGATCTTTACGTCTCACGACACCAGTCTTCTGAATCACCTCAATCGAGACGAAGTCTGGCTGACCGAAAAGCAAGCCGACGGCTCCACCCGCCTCGGCGCATTGGCCGATTTTTCCGGAGAGCGTGTGCGCAAATCGCAGAACCTTGAGAATGCTTATCTCCACGGCAGGTTCGGCGCTCTACCTCAAGTGGACCAGACTGCCCTGTTGCGCGCTCTTGGATTAATCGGCTGATGATTTCGAGTAGGCGCCAAAGGGGCGGGAAGTCACTGAGGAGGACCGCTGAAAAGCGGCCCGAGCTCCGCACGATAATGGTTTTTTGTGAAGGGCAGAACTCTGAACCCGATTACATAAACGGCCTGAAGAGGCTTCCGCACATAGCCGAAAACACAGCGCTGAGCATAGAGATCCATCCCGAACAGGGCGTGCCTCTCACCTTGGTCAAGAAGGCCATGGCGTACAAGAGCGATCCCGAAATCGATGAATGTTGGTGCCTTTTTGATGTGGAGTGGCCCAAAAATCACCCGAACCTGCCGCAGGCAATAGATCTAGCGAGGTCGAACGGGATAAACCTTGCGATATCAAACCCGTGTTTCGAGCTGTGGCTGATCTTGCACTACAGCAACTGCAGTGCATTTATGGACACGAATTCCGCAGACAGTCGATCCCGTTCGCTGGACGGCCGATCAGGAAAGAGGATCAACCCCGAAGTCTATATGCCTCTAAGAAAGAAGGCGGCCGAGCACGCCAAGCGCCTCGATGCACGGCATGTGCAAAATGGCACATCTTTTCCACATGACAATCCATCTTCGGGGATGTATAAATTTTTACGGAGTCTTGAAGGCGAATAGCGCCGAGGTGCTTCTGTAACTAACGGACCAGTTGACTGGGCTGGACCGATGGAGGGCGAGCAGACGATCGCCCGCTGCGCTGGTTTCGCCGACTACGTATCCGTTGAGAGGGAGGCGCGCGATGATATTCACGAGGTCTTCATGACCCTCGCGATTGGCTGCTGGCGATGCCTTACCTTCCTGTTGGGACCCCTAAGCGGGCTGCCTCTCACAGCACGATGTGATCCACCCGCACGGCCCGGTCGCCGGGGATGACGATCGGATCCGCGACCTCCACGACACGCTTCTTTGAGTACATCAGCCGAGTGATCGAGAAGACCGGCACTCCAGCCGCGATCCTGAGCAGCTCGGTCTCTTCCGGTGTCGGCATACGCGTCGCGGTCTCTTCGGTGATCTTGTCGACCTCGATCCCGAGAGTCCGCAGCTGACCGATGTTGCCGCCCGGCCACGGCTCATTGCTCGGGTTGGCGACCGGCGTGCCCTCCACGTCAGCGGCCAACAGGCACGAGCGCGCCATCTGGCTCGGGTTGCCCGAGGCGTAGAAGACGAACCGGCGTTCAAGGACCCGGATTCCGGTCGAGACTCCGAACAGGCCGGCCAGGCGCTCGTCGGCTCGAATCATCCGGTAAGCCTTGTCGAGACGGTACTGCGACCAGGTGATCCCGACATCATGTGTGAAACTCGTCTGCGGACTGTCCTGCGGCCCCGCATCGATCAGGTAGCGGTCCATGCAGATGCGACGTACGGGCAGACGCTCCCGGACGTACGTTCCGGAGCCCTGGCGCGATTCGACCAAGCCCTCGTTGCGAAGGATCTCCAGCGCCCGCCTGATGAGGATGTCGGAAACCCCGTGCTCCTCGGCAAGGAGCCGTTGCGTCGGCAGTTTCGCTCCCGGGGCGAGCACTCCCGACACGATCAGTTCTCGCAGGTGATCGGCAATACGGAGATAGGCATGTGGCCTTTCGGTCACGTCTACCTCCTGAATTTCAGTTTGGCTTGACAGGAGCGTACACGGTCGGGCAAGTTCGTATACGAACTCGATTAACCAGTATACAGCGTCGCCTTTGAGTGCTCATGCCCGCTGTTGTCCCTCATGACCAGGAAGGTTCTCTCGGCCAGTGAACGTTTCCAGCGCTCTGGTTCTTGACCGGGCCACGCCGAGTGGATGCGGCTGTTTCGCCGAGGTCGCACCGTTGCCGATGGGGTGTGCCGTCTGCGGGCACGCGCCGTACGCGCACGGTTGTCCCGGTCAACCCGCTGATCACGAATACGCGCAGCCGTCCGGTGAGCTGATGGCGGTGCGCCTGGAAGCCCGTCGCCTCGGTCTTCCTATGCCGGTCTCCAAGTCGGCCGCCGACGAGGCCCCTGCCGAGGTGATTCCTCTGGTGCCCGTGCAGCGTGGCCCCGGCCGGTCCAAGACCGACGCGGTCGCACCCACCGCGCGCACACCGCTTCCCCGGCAAGTGCATCGATCTCGGGGGACAGGTCCCGCAGCCATGCCGCCTCGGCGTAGAGACACCCGATGCCCGGCCGGTAGAGGACATCCGGTCACCCGGCGTTCTCGCCCGAAGAACGTTCCACCCAGGCCGCCGTACGGCGGCGCATGTCAGACCCCTCCTGCCCATACAAGCCGGACCCGCCCGGCGCTCGCGACGTCCGGGCGGGTCCTTGATCGGATGGAGGTCCGATCCATGGACGATGGTAAGTCAACGACTCCTGAGCCGGTGATTTCCGGTTGGCGGGTCATTCTCAGTGACAAGGGGCGGTTGTGGGCGTCTCGTGTTGTTCCGTTCACCGATGCGGAGTTCGATGCCGGGGCGGCGCGTACGGTCGACGCCGATACTCTCGACGGGTTGCGGGAGGAGGTCGAGCGGCAGGAGAGTGCCGCTCGGCGGGTGAGCGGGCAGGCGGTCTCGTGATCCGGCGCAGGTCCGCGTCCACCGGAGGGCGGCACCGTGACGGCCGCGACGGTATGGCCCCCGCCCTTGTTCCCCGGCGTACGTGGGATCACCGTGCCCGTGGTGAGGCGGAGCGGCTGGATCGTGAGTGGAAGGACTGGACGGTCTTCTACGGCGCGCACTCGCGGCTGTTCTACGCGATCGCGGCCTGGCCGGTGCCCGGCCCGGTGATCCTCCAGGGTTCCACCGCCGACGATCTCGAAGCCCAGATGTACGGGATCGTGATGGCTCTGGCCGTCCGGTCCGTGGTGGAGGGCTCTGGTACGTCTCCTGAACGGGCGCGGAGGCGGTCTCGTGATCGTCGTGCCGATGACTCCCGTGAGCGCGAGCGGTGGTGCGAACCCTCCGGGATCGCTCGCGGGGCCGGGGGCGACCGGGAGTCATGATCCCGGTCGCCGTGGCGGTGCCCTTGTCAGGGGTGGCGAGGGCACCGCTGCCGGTCGTTCCCCGGCAAGAACAGCGCTCCGAGGGGTGGCCCGGCCTCGACCGGACGATCGACCTGGGGACGCCGCTTTCCAAGAGTGGTGCCCTGCCCCGGCGAGGGCACCCCCAGGAGACGGTCCGGCGGACGCGGGACGAAGCGTTCACCGGCACCTCGTCAGGCGGACAGGCCGAGCTTGCCGGCGAGGGCCTCCAGCAGTTCGATCTGATCGTCCGGGGAGACGGGCTTGAGGTTGAGGGTGAGGTGCATCTCGTCCGCGTCGGCTTTCGCGGCGCGTTCGAGGTCGTTCAGCGTGGCGTCCGTGAACGTGGCGGGGGTGATCGGGGTGTCGGGGTAGGCCTGGATCGTGTTCACCACGACCGTGCCGGTGCCGCCCGCGTCCCGGTACCACTGGATCTTGGTCCGGGTCTCCTCCCAGTCCAGGGCCACGACGATGAAGCCGTCACCGATGCGCGCCGCCCGTTCGATGGTGTGCCGGGTCAGCGCGCCGATGAAGAGCGGGATGGTGTCCCCGAACGGTTTCGGCCCGACCAGGGACGACGGGATCTGGTAGTGGCGGCCGTGATGCGAGACGGGATCCGGCCCCCAGCAGGCCCGCATCGCGGCGACGTGCTCGACGAACCCGGCACCTCTGCGCGAGGCCGGCACTCCCGCCGCGACGAACTCCTCGGGAATGTAGTACGGCGGTTCCATCGTGCCGCCCCCCTGGCCGATACCGGCGTCCAGGCGGCCACCGGACAGCCGGTCGAGGGTGGCCAGCCTGCGGGCGAGGATGACGGGCGACTGGAAGATCGAGTTGACGATTCCGGTGCTCACCCGGATCCGCTCCGTGTGGGCCGCGGCCCAGGTCAGGATCTCCAGTGAGTCCCAGACATGGGACTCGGGCAGACCGGCGTCGTTGGTCCAGTCCGGTGCGGCGGGCATGAGCAGCCGTTCGCTGACGGACACGGCGTGGAACCCGAGCCGCTCGGTCGCCCGTGCCACGGCGACGACGGCGTCCGGGCCCGCGTACGGCCCGAAGTGCGGCAGGCTGACGCCGATACGCGGATGGTTCATCTCGTTCTCCGATGATCGTTGAGGTGTGTCCTTTCGATGAGTAGTCGGAGCGGGCATGAGATTTTTGCGCTCTCCCCGGGAGGGATGCCGAAATCTCCGTGCGGATTCGGCCGGGCGACGGCGGGGATACCGTCCTGCCTGGCCGGACAGGTGACCCGACCGGTCAGGATCGGAGAAGCGCACACCCCCGAGCCGCACCTAGCGTGAAGGCCATGGGCATCACCATTCACGCGAGTTTCCTCCCGCACGACGACCCGGACGCCTCCCTGGCCTTCTACCGCGACACCCTCGGCTTCGAGGTCCGCAACGACGCCGGATACGCCGGGATGCGCTGGATCACGGTCGGTCCCCCCGGACAGCCGGGCACCTCCATCGTCCTGCAACCGCCGGTCGCCGACCCCGGCATCACCGACGACGAGCGTCGCACCATCGTCGAGATGATGGCGAAGGGCACCTACGCCGGTATTGTTCTCTCCACCGACGATCTCGATAGTATTTTCGAACGGTTGCGTGCAGGCGGCGCCGAGATCAGTCAGGAGCCGACCGAGCAGCCGTACGGCGTTCGAGACTGCGCCGTCCGCGACCCCGCGGGCAACCTGATCCGCATCCAGGAGCTGCGCTGATCCCCCCGGGGGGCGCAGCCAAGAACTCGCACAGCCGCCCCCGCAGACAGTTGGAGAGCCGATGAGTATGACCGAGAGGTCGTCCGAGCCGCACGCCGCCGACAGCCACGATCTGATCCGCGTGCTCGGCGCGCGGGTGAACAACCTCAAGGACGTGAGCGTCGAGATCCCGAAGCGACGGCTCACGGTGTTCACCGGTGTCTCCGGCTCGGGCAAGAGCTCTCTGGTCTTCGGTACGATCGCCGCCGAGTCGCAGCGGATGATCAACGAGACCTACAGCGCCTTCGTGCAGGGCTTCATGCCGACGCAGGCGCGGCCCGAGGTCGACGTCCTCGAAGGGCTGACGACCGCGATCATCGTGGACCAGCAGCGGATGGGCGCCGACCCCCGCTCCACGGTCGGCACCGCCACCGACGCGAACGCGATGCTGCGCATCCTCTTCAGCCGGCTCGGGCAGCCGCACATCGGCTCGCCCCAGGCGTTCTCCTTCAACATCGCCACGGTCCGGGCGAGCGGTGCGATCACGGTCGAGCGCGGTGCCCGTAAGACCGAGAAGGCGACCTTCACCCGTATCGGCGGCATGTGCGTGCGCTGCGAGGGCCGGGGCGCGGTCTCCGACATCGACCTCACCCAGCTCTACGACGACTCCAAGTCGCTCGCCGAGGGCGCGTTCACCATCCCCGGCTGGAAGTCGGACAGCTTCTGGACCGTACGGGTCTACGCCGAGTCGGGGTTCGTCGACCCGGACAAGCCGATCCGCGACTACACCAAGAAGGAACTCCACGACTTCCTCTACGGGGAGCCGGTCAAGGTGAAGGTCGACGGCGTCAACCTCACCTACGAGGGACTGATCCCGAAGATCCAGAAGTCGTTCCTGTCCAAGGACCGGGAGGGGATGCAGCCGCACGTCCGGGCGTTCGTGGACCGGGCGGTCACCTTCACCACCTGCCCCGAGTGCGACGGCACCCGGCTCAGCGAGGCGGCGAGGTCCTCACGCATCGGCGGGGTCAGCATCGCCGACGCGTGCGCGATGCAGATCAGCGACCTGGCCGGATGGGTGCGCGGCCTGGACGAGCCCTCGGTGGCTCCGCTGCTCGGCACGCTGGCGCACACCCTCGACTCGTTCGTGGAGATCGGGCTGGGCTACCTCTCGCTCGACCGGCCCGCGGGCACGCTGTCGGGCGGTGAGGCCCAGCGCGTCAAGATGATCCGTCACCTCGGCTCCTCGCTCACCGACGTCACCTACGTCTTCGACGAGCCCACCATCGGCCTGCACCCCCACGACATCCAGCGGATGAACAACCTGCTGCTGCGGCTTCGGGACAAGGGCAACACGGTCCTCGTCGTGGAGCACAAGCCGGAGACGATCGTGATCGCCGACCACGTCGTCGACCTCGGCCCCGGAGCCGGTACGGAGGGAGGCACCGTCTGCTTCGAGGGCACCGTCGAGGGGCTGCGGACCGGCGGCACCATCACCGGCCGCCACTTCGACGACCGATCCACGCTCAAGGAGACGGTGCGGACGCCCAAGGGCACGCTGGAGATCCGCGGCGCCGACCGTCACAACCTGCAGAACGTCGACGTGGACATCCCGCTCGGGGTGCTCGTCGTCGTCACCGGCGTCGCGGGGTCCGGCAAGAGCTCGCTCATCCACGGGTCGATCCCCGCCCGCGCGGGGGTGGTCTCGGTCGACCAGAGCGCGATCAAGGGCTCGCGGCGCAGCAACCCGGCGACGTACACCGGACTGCTCGAACCGATCCGCAAGGCGTTCGCGAAGGCGAACGGCGTGAAGCCGGCGCTGTTCAGTGCGAACTCCGAGGGCGCCTGCCCCGGCTGCAACGGCGCGGGCGTCATCTACACCGACCTGGCGATGATGGCGGGTGTCGCCACCGTCTGCGAGGAGTGCGAGGGGAAGCGGTTCCAGGCGTCGGTGCTGGAATACCGCTTCGGCGGTCGCGACATCAGCGAGGT
This sequence comes from Streptosporangium sp. NPDC006930, assembly GCF_040635605.1. Taxonomy (NCBI): domain Bacteria; kingdom Bacillati; phylum Actinomycetota; class Actinomycetes; order Streptosporangiales; family Streptosporangiaceae; genus Streptosporangium; species Streptosporangium sp. NPDC006930. Next base: position 180,904 of record NZ_JBEYID010000009.1, read on the forward strand.
GCTCGCGATGTCGGTGATCGAGGCCGAGGAGTTCTTCGGCGCGGGCGAGGCGCGCACCCCGGCCGCGCACGCGATCCTCGGTAGGCTCGCCGACGTCGGGCTCGGCTACCTCAGCCTCGGCCAGCCGCTCACCACGCTGTCCGGCGGCGAGCGGCAGCGGCTCAAGCTCGCCACCCACATGGCGGAGAAGGGCGGCGTCTACGTCCTCGACGAGCCGACCACCGGCCTGCACCTCGCCGACGTCGAGCAGCTGCTCGGCCTGCTGGACCGGCTCGTCGACTCCGGCAAGTCGGTCATCGTCATCGAGCACCACCAGGCGGTGATGGCGCACGCCGACTGGATCATCGACCTCGGTCCGGGTGCCGGTCACGACGGCGGCCGGATCGTCTTCGAGGGCACCCCCGCCGACCTCGTCGCCACCCGCTCCACCCTCACCGGCGAACACCTCGCGGCCTACGTCGGCACCTGAGCGGGAGAACGCGGGCACCTGACCAAGGGGAACGTCGAGCGCCGGGAATCCGAGCCGGTCGGATCTCGCGGGTCAGGTGCCCGCGGTCACCGCTCTGAGTCCTTCGAACGACTCCTTGACGAACTGGGAGAGATCTCCTTGGCCGGACTGCTCGACCCAGAGGCGAGTCGCGATCTTGAAGACGGCGATGCCCGCCTCCGCGGCGAGGTTCGCGCAGGCGTCCTCGACTCCGCGTTGCCGCAGCGCGTCGGCGAGTGTGGTCGACAGTGAGGCGAGTTTGATCAGCTCGCGTTCCTGCAGCTCGGCGCTGGCGGCGATGACGGTCTGGCGGCGGAGGGTGTACTCCCGACGTTCCTGTAGCACGGCCGCGGTGGCTTCGATGGCCGCCGCCACGGCTTCTATCGGGGTGGCGGACTCGGGGGCCTGGGTGGCCGCGTCCGTGAAAAGCTGCTGCAGCAGGCTCGGACACGAGAACAGCACTTCGCGCTTGTCCGCGTAGTGGCGAAAGAACGTCCGCTCGGTCAGCCCCGCCCGCTGGGCGATCTCCGCGACCGAGGTCCGTTCGAAGCCGCGCTCAAGGTAGAGATCCAGCGCCGCCTGTTCGAGCCGAGATCGTGCGTTCGGCTCCCATCTCCCCATGTCGGGCAGTGTACCCGATGGCAGTGGCTGACATCGGTCGGCGCCGCGTGATGACAGTCACTGACATTGTTTGCCACCATGTGATGACAGCGACTGACATCGGTTGCTACGGTGTGATGGCAGTGACTGACATTACTCGGTCGCCCGACGCGCTTCTCCGCGCGAGGGCGACCGACCCGAGCGGGAGGCATGACTCATGCGCGTTTTCGTCACCGGAGCATCCGGATGGATCGGCTCCGCACTCGTCCCCGAACTCATCGACGCGGGTCACCAGGTCGTGGGGCTCGGCCGTTCGGACGCCTCGGCCGCAGCCCTCACCAGCGCCGGGGCCGAGGTGGTCCGCGGCACGCTCGACGACCTCGACGTCCTGCGCGACGCGGCCGCCGCCTCGGACGGGGTGGTCCACCTCGCGTTCAAGCACGAGATCGCCTTCAGGGGAGACTTCCAGACCGCCGCCGACGCGGACCGCCGCGTCGTAGAGACGTTCGGGGAGGCACTCGCCGGTTCCGCCAGGCCGTTCCTGCTCGCCTCCGGGGTGGTCGGGCTCACCCCGGGCCGTATGAGCACGGAAGAGGACGGACTCACCTCCGAGGCGTTGCCCGCGGACCTGGCCAGCGGCCCGCGGACCCGGATGGGCACCGCACACCTCACCCTCGCCCTCGCCGACCGGAACATCCGCTCGTCCGTCGTACGACTTCCGCCGACCGTGCACGGCGAGGGCGACTACGGGTTCGTGGCTGCCCTGGTCGGCATAGCCCGTGACAAGGGTTTCTCCGGCTACATCGGCGACGGCTTCCAGCACTGGCCGGCCACGCACCGCGTCGACGCCGCGCACCTGTTCCGGCTCGCCCTGGAGGGCGCGCCGCCCGGATCGGTCCTGCACGCGGTCGCCGAACAGGGCGTGCCGCTCCGCTCGATCGCAGAGGTCATCGGCCGCCACCTCGACCTGCCGACCCGCTCCGTCTCCGTCGACGACGCGGCCGGGCACTTCGGCTGGCTGTCGTGGTTCCTCGCCACCGACAACCCCGCCTCCGGCGAAGTCACCCGCGAACTGCTGGGATGGCAGCCGACCCAGCCGGGCCTGATAGAGGACCTGGAGAAGGGCCACTACTTCAGGACCGACCGGCCCGGGGGAACCTCAGCCCTCCCGTTCAGGGCCGACCGGTCCGCTTAGCCTCAGCCCTCCGGATCGCTCACCGAGATCGCGCCCGAGGGGCACAGCTGCACGGCCCGGCGGACGGCCGCGTGCAGCTCGGGCGCGGGCGTCTCGTCGAGAAGCACGACGGTGCCCTCGTCCTCACTCTGGTCGAAGACCTCGGGCGCGGTGAGCACGCACATGCCCGCTCCGATACACCGCGCCACGTCCGTGGTGACCTTCATTCCGTCTCCTACCATCTGACCGGCAGCTCCCGTACACCGTAGATGGACATCTTCTCGCGCATGGGGACCTCCTCCGCGGGTACGGCGAGGCGCAGCCCGGGGAAGCGGTCGAACAGCATCGGGAACGCGGTGCGCATCTCCACGCGGGCGAGCTGCTGGCCGAGACACTGGTGCAGCCCGTGGCCGAACGTGAGGTGCCCGGTCGCGGAGTTGGTGATGTCCAGGTGCTCGGGGTCGGAGAAGCGCGCGGGGTCGCGGTTGGCGGCCACGAGTGAGAGGGTCACCGGGTCTCCCGCCTTGATGAGCCGCCCCTCGATCTCGACGTCCTCCAGGGCCGCGCGGAGCGGGCCGACGTGGATGATCCCGAGATAGCGCAGCAGCTCCTCGACCGTGTTGTCGATCAGCGAGGGGTCGGCGCGCAGCGCGGCGAGCTGGTCGGGGTGCTGGAGCAGGGCGAACGTGCCCAGGCCGAGCATGTTCGCCGTCGTCTCGTGTCCGGCGACGAGCAGCAGGAACCCGACGTTGCCCAGCTCCTCGTCGGTCAGCTCGCCGCCCGCGATCAGCCCGCTGAGCAGGTCGTCGGTGGGGTCGGCCCGCTTGGCCTCGATGAGCCGGGCGAAGAACGCGCTGAAGCCTACGATCGTCGCGCGGATGTCCTCGACGGAGGACTCCAGGTTCAGCAGCACCGCGGTGGACCGCTGGAACTCGTCGCGGTCGGCGTACGGGACGCCGAGCAGCTCGCAGATCACCAGGGAGGGGATGGGCAGCGCGAACTCCTTCACCAGGTCCTGGGGAGGCCCGGCCTTCTCCATCGCGTCGAGCCGCTCCTCGGTGATCTCGCGGATCCTCGGCTCCAGCTGCTTCATCCGCCGCACCGTGAACTGCGCGGTGAGCGGCTTGCGGTAGCGGGTGTGGTCGGGTGGGTCCATCCGGATGAACATGCCGGGGTCGGCCGGCCGGCGCATCTCCTGCATCAGCGGGAAGGGCACGGGGACGTGCAGCAGCTCGCGCCGGGAGCTGAAGCGGGGGTCGGCCAGGATCGACCGTACGGCGGAGTAGCCGGTCACGAGCCAGCCCGTCGCGCCGTCCGGGTAGACCATCGGGGTGATGGGCCCCTCCTCGCGTAACGAGGTCAGGCGCTCGGGCGGTTCGAAGGGGCTGGGACGTCCGAAGGGGAAGGTGACGGCTTCCTGGTGGGCCTGGGCTTCCGGTTGGGACTGTGCCATCTCACGCTCCTTTGCGGTGACGTGCTTCGTCCCATCCAGAAAACTACATCAAGTGCAAAATTTCAACAGGTGCAAAGTATGGTCTGATGTACTAAACTGCCCGCATGTGTGAGGTTCTGGGTTTGCGCGAACGCAAGAAACTGCGCACCCGGCACGCGCTCATCGCCGCCGCGCTGGAGCTCTTCATGGACAAGGGCTACGAGCAGACCACCGTCTCGGAGATCGCCGCGGCCGCCGACGTCTCGACGCGCACCTTCTTCAGCTACTTCGCGAGCAAGGAGGACGTGATCTTCTGCAACTCGCGCGACGGAGTCGAGCGCGTGCTGCGGGTGGTCGCGGAGCCCCGTCCTGGAGACCGGGCGATCGACCTCCTCACCCGCGCCGTCGACTCCGGCTTCTCCGCGATCACCCTCGACGAGCGGCTCCAGGGCGAGATAGGCCCGATCAACCACCTCGTCATGACCGTCCCCTCGCTGCGGGCACGCGGCCTGCTGCTTCTCTTCGAGAGCCAGCGGGAGCTCGCCGAGGCCCTGCACCGGGCATGCCCGGAGGAACTGAGCCTCGTCGAGGCGTCGGCGGTCGTCGGCGCGGTGATCGGCGGGGGCAAGCTTGCCGCCATCGTCAGCATGAGCAACGGTGCCTCGGCGGAGGAGATGCTGAAGGCCGGCCGCGAGGCGAGCGAACTCGTCCTCTCCGCCCTCCGCGCCGCCTCCGCGCCGCCGCTCTGACCACGCCTCCGTCTTCGGCCCAGACGATGATCCGTACACCTCGGACCGGCCGGTCTTCCCCGGGTTGCTTCAGGGGGAGAGGCCGGCTGTTCTCGCGGTGAGGAGTGTTCCCCGAAGGCGCCGGGGCGGGCATAAGCCCCGGCCCCTCCGCTACCTGATGGCCGCCAGGTCCACGACGTACATCTCCTCGCCGACCCGATAGGCCATCAGCCGGTCGAAGCCGCCGTCGGGGACGGTCGTCGTTTTCTGCTTGTTCCGTCGTACGCCCAGGTCGGCGGAGGTGCCGGTGGCCAGGTCGTAGAGGAAAACACCGCCGTCAATGGGCATCCTCTTGTAGAACCGCTCCAAACCGGGATCGTCTATCTGGACATCAAAGGGCAACGTCCGCTCCCGGGAACCATCGCGGTCGCGAACGAATTTGCGTGGTTCGGACCCCACAGGCAGGCTCTGGCCGTAACACCGGTTGATGCCGCAGCTGACGAAGTTCTCGTGGGGCTTGACCACGGCGCCCCGCCGCTCCCCCGTCTCGACATTGAACAGCTCGCCGAATCGCGTCAGCATGGCCGAGTCGTTCCACGTGGCGGTATCCCGAGGGATGTCGCGGCCCACCCAGGGCCACCGCAGGAGGTGCTGTCCCGCGGTCCTCGGCACCGCCCGCGGCTCGCCGCCGCGCAGTGGCACCCGGTACACTCCGCTCTCGTTGGAGAAGACCACGTCCCGGCCCACAACCTCCATCGCCCGGACCTTCTTCGGCGGGAGATCGGTCACCTTCCGAGGGGTGCCGCCGCCGACGGGCACCGTCCAAATTTGGACGACCCGCTGCCTGCCCGGCTCCTTGTACCATGTCCACCAGGCGATGTTCCCGCCACTCGCTGTGACGTCGTCGACGAAGGTCATCGAATTCCGGGTTGGGATCTCGGCGATCCGTCGAGGCCTTCCGCTCTCCAGGTCATAGCTCCACAGGAACTGCTTCTTCCCGCCGCTCGCTCCCGACCTGACAAGCAGCGTCCGATCGTCGAGAAGCAACTGCGGATAGTAGACGCGGCCGTCGGGCAGCCTGGCCGGGATCTTGTGCAGGGCCTGCGGCCATACCCGCTCGATGGGCGGTGGCAGCTTCTCCTTCGGCACCGGGGCCGGCGGTGGCGTGGATTTCTGCGTGCCTGTGGCGTTCACCGCGGGCTGGGGTGCGGCCGAGGTGCCCAGGGTTCGCACCGCCGTACCCGCCCCACCGACCACCACGATCACGGCCGCCGCCGCGAGCAGTGCGGCGGGTGCTCGCCGAGGCCGACGGCGTTCCCCGACCGCCGCGGACAGTCTGATCCGCGCCTGCTCGGGCACCTGCTCCGCCGCTACGGACAGGACGCGGCTCAACTTGTCTTCGATCTCGGTCATCGCGTGCCCCCGTAGGCCTTCGGTGAGGTGGAGATGGCGGATCGCAGCTTGTCCAGGCCCCGGGAGACCTGGCTGCGCACGGTCCCCTGGGAGATGCGGAGCACCTCGGCGATCTCGGCGTCGGTCAGCTGCTCGTAGTAGCGGAGCACCAGCACGGCGCGCTGTCTGCGGGGCAGCGCGGCCAACTCTCGCCAGAGCCCCTGATCCTCGTCGGACGGGAAGACCGCCTTCCAGGTCTGCTCGGGCGGCTCCCCGGTGAGGTGCTCGCGCCTGCGTCGACGCCAGATGCTGATGTGCAGCCGCGCCATCGTCGTCCGGGCGTAGCTGAGCGCGTCGGTCTTGTGCCGCACCCTCGGCCAGGCGGCGCGTAATCGGGTCAGCGCCTCCTGCGTGAGGTCGGCGGCGTCGTGGGGGTTGCCGGTCAGGACATACGCGTAGCGGAGCAGCGCCTCGCCTCGTTCGACCACGAAGTCGTCAAAGCCGGGTTCGTCGTCCAACTGTCGTCCTTTCTGCGTCGTTACGGCCTAGACGGCGCAGGGACCGGAATTGTTGCAGCGCCGTCGGGACGTACGGGCCGCGCTGGATGCCGGCGGGCGGCTCGGCTACGTTCGTTCACGTGACGAGCACTTCGACGGTTTCGGCCGAGGACGACCCGCTCCGTGTGGGCCTGACCCGATGAGCTCCCTCGACGATCTGGTGGACAGGGCGCGCTCCCTCGTACGGGAGGGGCGGCGGGCGCTGCTCGGCGTCACCGGGAGCCCGGGGGCGGGCAAGACCACCCTCGCCGAGCACCTGGTCGGCCTGCTGCGCTCGGTGCCTCCGGAGGGACTGCCGGAGCGGGAGTGGGTGGCGTACGTGCCGATGGACGGCTTCCACCTCGCCGACGTCGAGCTCGACCGGCTCGGGCGCCGGGAGCGCAAGGGCGCGCCCGACACCTTCGACGCCGCCGGATACGCGGCGCTCCTGCGCCGCCTGCGCGAGGACGAGGACGACATGGTCTACGCGCCCGCGTTCGAGCGTGACCTGGAGCAGCCGATCGCGGGAAGCATCCCGGTCCCTCGGGCCGCCAGGCTCGTCGTCACCGAGGGGAACTACCTGCTGCTGGACCGGGGCGACTGGGCACGCGTGCGATCGTGGCTCCACGAGGTCTGGTACTGCGACCTCGACCCGGACGAGCGCGTACGCCGCCTCGTCGCCCGGCACGAGCGCTTCGGCAAGGATCCCGAGGCCGCCGCGGCCTGGGCGCTGGGCACCGACCAGCGCAACGCCGACCTCATCGCCACCACCCGCTTCCGCGCCGACCTCGTCGTCCCCGACGCCGTCCTGCGCTCGATCGGCGAGGTCAGCGGAAGTCCGCCACCGGCCTCCCCGCCCTCGCGATGACCTCCTCGGTGCTGAGCGGATCTTTCGGATGGTGGCTCAGGCACATGGGGACCTGCACCTTCACGAACGCCGCGCCCTCGGAGGCCGCGTAGAACTGACCCGTCCGCAGCCGCGAGATGTCGGTGACGTCGCTCCCCTTGGCCTGGGCCATCTCCCTCGCGGCGGAGATCTGGATCGGGCTGTTCAGCAGGCCGAAGAACTGGGTCGCGGCGTTACCGGGAATCCGGTTGTGCAGTCCCTTGGGTGCCTGGGTCGCGAACACGAGACCGAGCCCGTACTTGCGGGCCTGGGAGGCGAGCGCGAGCGTGCTGTGCGTGCAGGGCGTCATCACGCCTGACGGCGCGAACGTCTGGGCCTCGTCCATCACGAACAGCCCGCCCAGCGGCCGGTCACCGGCCGGGTTCTTCTTGATCCAGGCGAACAGGGCCATCTGCAGTTGGTTCACGAAGCTCTGCCGCTGGTGGTCCGACTGCAGCCCGACAAGGCTGATCACCGAGACGCGTGCCCTCTTTCCCGGGGGAGGGGTGAGCAGGAGCCCGGCATCCACCGGCGTACCCTCACCGCCGAACATCGGGTCGTTCACCATGGCCGCGGTCAGGTTCTGGGCCAGCTCGGCCGCGATCCTCTCCGCGTTGTCGAGCTCGCTCACCCCGTCCGGCAGTGCCGACAGCATCGCGATGAGCCCTCTGAGGCTGCTCGCCCCCTGCCTTCCGTAGTGTCTGAGCGTCTCCCTGAGCACCGCCTGCCCGAGCTGGGCCTTGGTCGTTCTCGCGTCCAGTTTGACTCGCGGCACGATGGACGCGACGGCCACCTCCACGGCCTCGGTGAACTCGTCGGGATTGTCGACGACGCTCGCGAAGTCGGGCAGGGGCTGGAAGCTGAGGGGACGTCCCGCGCTGCGACGCGGCGTCCAGATCACGACATCGGTGTCGGCGAGATACCTCTCGGCCTTCGCGGGGGCATCGGCGTCCCAGTGTGTCGGCGGGTACGGCCAGGGGTCTCCCAGACGTGCCAGGTCGTTGTTGGGATCGAGCACGATGGCCGACACGCCCTGAAGCGCGCACCTCTCGATCAGGCCGCGAATGAGCACGGTCTTCCCCGACCCGGACCCGGCGAAGATCGCGGTGTGTTTCCTGAGCGATTCCAGGTCGAGCTCAAGGGGGGCGCCGTCGGCCGTCGCCCTGCCGAGGGTGACGGAAGGCGCGCGGTTCGCGTCGGGTCTCGTACGAGGGCTCGCGTTGGATTCCGTGCCGGTTCCCGTACGAGGGGCCGTGTGGTTCGCGGGTCTCGTGTGAGGGCTCGCGTCGGATTCCGCGTCGGGCCTCACAGCGGGTCTCGCCGCGGGGGAGGAAAGCGGCGAGGAAGCGACCCGGCCGGGGTGCCCTCCGGCGGCGGTGTTTCCGGGCTCGGCGAGTACGGTGGCGTGCCCCGCCACCTCGGCATCTTCGAGAGTGGCCCGGCCGGACGGCTCGTCGGAGGCGACGGGAGAGGGCGGCTCGGGGCCCGAAGGCTCGCCGGGAACGGTCCACCCGTCACCCAGCGCCTCGCTGAACAGCTTGACGTCACCGCTGGGCTTCCGTGAGACGAGCCAGGCCTGCAGGTTCGCGGGGTCCTCGACGAACAGGTCACGGAGCGCCGTGAGGATCCTGAGGTCCTCGTCGTCCACGCGGAGCACCCTGCCGCCCGCCCGCTCGAACTCCGCGAGAACCTCCCGGGTGCGCGGCCCCTTCGCCCACTCCGCGTTCCGCAGTACGAACAGTTTCCGCTTCGGAACCCCGGCGTCCAAGCCCGCCGCCACCGAGGCGTTGCGCAGGCGGACCAGCGCGGCGTTGGCGTGCTTGGTGGCGATCGCACGGAAGCACCAGTGCGCCTCGTCCTCGGTGGTCTCGTCCAGGCTGCGCCGCAGACGCGCGTGCAGGGGAGGCTTCGAACTCGGCGGGGGGTCCTGGCTGAACAGGCGTCCCGCGTCGCCCTGTTCGGCGATCCAGGCGCTGAGTCCGGCCGAGAGCAGCGCGGGCATCGTCATGTCCTCGGTCGAGGGACTGGTCGCCGAGGTCATGTCCGCCCTGTCCCGCAGTACGGCGAAGCGGGCGTCCAGTGCCGCGAACTCCTGAGGGGAGACAGGGGGGTCGGGGAGGGAGGTCGGATCCGGGGCGGGGCGGGAGTTGAGGCTCTCCAGCTCCCTGATCTCGCCGTCGACCAGGCAGGAGTGGAGGTGCCGGTCGACGACCTTCAGCAACTGCCGTGGGGTGAAGTCGGGTGCGTCCTCGAACGCGGACGGCCGCACCGGCCACGTCGGATAGGGCAGCGTGAAGTCGACCCCTCGGAACGGCGGGGCGAACCGCCGCTCGACCAGCTCGCAGCCCACCTTGGCGTTGGGAATGGTCATGAGCTGGACCGTCTTCCTGAACCGATCCTGAACGGTGCCGGTCGCGAGCCTCTCGATGAGGATCCAGGTCTTCGGGAGGCAGGAGACGACCGTGAGTGTCCTGCGAGTGACCTCCCGCAGTGCCATCAGACCACCCGCCACCTGCTCGATGACGAGGGCTTGGCGCCAGTCCTGTTCCGAGTCGTTGACGTCGATGAGCGATGACTGCGCGATGAGCATGTCGATCTGGTCGACCGCGATCACGGTGGGGCCGGTGAGCGCCATGAGCCGCGAGATGTCCCGCACGATCTCCTGCGGTGTCTTCTCACCCCGCCGGATGCCCCACGGGGCGCGCTCGCCCGGCTCTTCCTCGGGAATGGAGGAGAGGTAGGAGGTTCCGATGTCCTGTGTGGCGAGGCCGCCGGAGGCGAGCAGGACGAGCGCCCGTACGGTGTTCTGGGTGTCCCGGCACAGCTGTCCGTCGAAGCGGTGCAGCGCCTCGACGAAGGCGTCGAGGGCCTCCCTCGTCAGCGTCGTGTTCCCGGTCACCGCGCGCCGCACCATCCGGGGGACCTCGACCAGTTCCGACAGGCGCTCCAGAAAGACACCGAGCTGGCTCGCCCCGTCATCCTCCCTGACCTTGCGGGAGAGGCTGTCGAGCATCGACACCACGACGCTCTCCCAGAAGCTCCTGGCGTCCAGCAGGCTCACCAGGAAGAAGTATCCGCCCTCCTTCAGGACCCGGGCGCGCGCCCAGCCCAGCAGGTGCGTCTTACCCGTGCCCCGCTGGCCCTGGACGACCACGCCGATCGGGCTCGGGCCCCGGCTCTCCCCGGCCTCGCCCAGCCCGTCGAGCAGGAGCTGGCCGGTGTGGCGGTGCAGGCCCTTCACGTGGAACGGCGAGGTGTTCCACACGTCGTCGATGGTCAGCACCGAGTTCAGCCTGAGCTTGAGCTCCGTCAGAGCCTTGCGCTCCTCGTCCCTCATCACGCCTCGATCCAGAGGAGGTGCTTCTCCTGCTCGCCGATGGTCACCGCCGCGTCCCTGTCCTCTTTGGAAAGCATCTTCTGGTCGTCATCAGGGGCGATGTTGACGTCCTTCATACGGTTCATCTGGATGAGGGTCTCGTCGACCGTCGCCCTCGGTACCTCGCCCAAGAGCGGGCGGAGCTTCGTGAGGCTCACCCAGGCGTCCGGCTTGGCGGCCAGTTCGCGGTATGCGGCACGAATGCGTTGCTCGACGTCCGGAGCCGCCGAGTTTCCCCCGACGACGTCGGCGAGATTGTGGTCGGTCAGCTTCATGAAGCCCTGCAGGATGTGCAGGGCGGCGCGGAGCGCGGCCCTCTCCAAGCTTGAGCCCTTCGGGACGACGATCCCGGCGCGGAGTTCGGTGTTCAGGCAGGCCCATCCGGCGTCGGTCAGCGTGTGGAAGAATGCGCCGCGCTTTCCCTTCCGGCTCTCCACGAGCTTCAGGTCGTTCAACTTCTCGCGCGCTTGTTTGGTGAACGTCAGGCCGTGAAGCTCCTTGAGCTCCGGATTGGAGATCTCTCTCGCCTCGATCATCAACACCAGCAGTGCGGCGATTTCCGGCAGTGAAAGTGCTTTATCGGGCATGTTCTAATCCTTCCAACGCTCCGGGGCGACGGTCCCGGAGAAATCGCCTTATCTGGTGAAGCACGGTTTTCGTATCGGTGATGACCTGCGCGTTGGTGAAGCGCAGCACGGCGTAGCCGTCGAGTTGGAGCCGTACGTCCCGTTGCCTGTCCGCCGCGTATGCGCGCGGGGAGTGGTGCTCGGGGCCGTCGATCTCGATCACGCACCGCTCGTCCCGCCAGAGCAGGTCCACCCGGATGGGGTTGACGAGCGGGTGCGGCCGGTGGGTCTGGTTCCACGCGCGTCCCGTCGCCCAGTCGCACGTGGCGAGCGCGGTCTCCAGCGTCCGCTCGGCGACGCTCGCCGGGTGCGGCCTTCCCGCCAACGCCGGGTAGGTGACCGTGTGCGCCGTACGGGCCTCGGGCTGGGGATCCGCCGGTTCCGGTAGGCCGCGGAGGAGGTCCGTCACCTCGGTCGGCAGTCGCAGGGTCGTCACGGCGATCCGGTCCACGGTGGCCAGGGGGGCGCCGATCAGCCAGACTCCCAGGTCACCGTGGTGGGCGAGCCATTCGCATCCCGCGACGAGCGCCTCCTCTGCCGAGAGAGAGAGGTCTGCGGGCACGTGTACGAGGACGGCCGCGCGGGACCGGCCGAAGCTGGCGGCGATCACTCGCCCGAGGCCGGCGGCTCGCATCTCGGCCGTGAATCTGGAGGGGCGCCGCGCTCTCGCCTCGCGAGAGGCCCCTCGTAGCGCTTCCCGAGCGGCCCGCGACGCCCCTCGGAGTGCCTCCCGAGTCGCCGCCTCCCGCGACGCTCGGAGTGCCTCCCGGGACGCCCCTTGTGGCGTGGGAGGTTCGACCTCGTGAAGCGCCCGCTCGGCGAGGTCGGCGAGGAAGGGGCCGAAGTGCTCGGTCGCGGACGCGGCCTGTAGGGCGAGCACGCGTACGGCACGCCCGCCCGCGCCACCGGGGCCGCCGATGCCCTCGGCGCCGGGCAGCCAGGCGGGGAAAAGGCCGACGGCGGCTTTTTCCAGCTCACGCAGTACCGAGGAGACCGTTTCCCCCGCGGATCGCGTGTCACCCGCGTGGTAGGTGACAATCGCCGGCGCGTCGTCGGGAAGCGGGTCGATCGAAAGGGCGATGGCGTCGGTGTCCGCGCCGTGAACGCGCACGACGCGTCCCGTCGGCAGCTCCGCCCATGATCCTGCCACGCCACTTCCTTTTCTGCGTGTTGAGACTTCGCGAGGCTATACGCCAGTGCTGGGTGATGCAGGTGTTTTGCGAGAAGCGATAAAATTCATCCGTTTTCAATGCCCGAAATTTCGTATTTGAGATGATTTATCCCCTGGTTGTGGAAGGTGTGATTCCAAGTGGTGGACAAAGTGGGATGATCCGAATGCGACTCGGTGTGAATCTTGATGGTCGGCGTGGTTCGCCTTTCCTGAAAAAAGGCGATATCTCCGTCGGATCATCCGCACGTCATGGGAGAACCCATGCCCGTTGCCCGCTGTATCACTGTCATCGTCCTCGCCGCCCTCGCAGCCTCCACGGTGGTGCTCGCCGCACCGGTCGCGTCCGCCGCCCTCATCCCGCCCACGCCTGCCATGGCGAGCGAATGCTCGCTCTTCGGGAAGAAGATCGTCAAAAACGGCGATCGTACGGAAATCTGGACGTGGGGGCCGGGCTACCAGAGCTACCAGAGCAGTGAGAGCAACTCCCGGACGTTCACAGAGAGCATGTAGGGAGTTGTCCCGAACGCGTTCCTGAGAGAGCCCGGGGGTGCGACGGTGGTTCGTGAGCGTGGCGAGTGGGGGTATCCGCGCCGGAATTCCCAAACATTCTCCAATCGTGGGCCTGAACCGGTCATTTATTGGAAGCACGCCCTTTCCCTCACGAGGGAGCCCGTCCACCGGCCTTAACGTCGAACGATGAAGATCGACGTGGTGCCGCAGTGCCCGTACGGGGAGGCGGTTCTGACGCGCCGGGTCATGGCCGATCGAGCGGACGCATGAGCCGTGCCGGGAACGGGCGGTACGGCACCGGCCCTTTCCCTCACACCCGGGCCACCCGGGACATCTGGGCCGAACGTGCCCGGGACGGGACACCTCATGGCGAGGCGTCCAGGAACCGACGAGCCTGGGGTGAGCCGTCGCGGCGCGTACCGTCCCAGGGCGGGCCGCCCGAGGGACAGGTCGTGGTGATCGCGAGGGAGCCGGTGCCGGGAAAGGTGAAGTCCCGGCTGATCCCGCCCTTCACCGCGCGTGAGGCGGCCGCGCTCGCCGCCGCCGCCCTTGAGGACACGCTGCGCGCGGTCGCCCGCGTTCCCGTCGACAGGAGGGTGATCGCGCTCGACGGCGTCCCCGGACCCTGGCTTCCCCACGGGTTCACGGTGCTGCCGCAGCGCGGGGACGCGCCGGACGAGCGGCTCGCCGCGGCCTTCGACGACGCCCATCGGCTCCTGCCCGTGCCGGTCGTGCTCATCGGCGCCGACACCCCGCAGGTCACCCCGGACATGCTCGCCTACGCCCTGTCCATGCTCAGCGCCTACGACGCGGTGTTCGGCCCGGCGACGGACGGCGGGTTCTGGCTGCTCGGGCTACGCGCTCCCCACCCCGCCCTCCTGCTCGGCGTACCGGTGTCGGAGCCGACCGCAGGAGAGGTCCAGCTGCGGAGGCTGGAGGAGGCCGGGTTGAGCGTCGCCCTGATGCCCCGCCTCACCGACGTGGACACCGCGGCCGACGCGTTCGTGGTGGCCGCGCAGGCTCCGCGCTCTTTTTTCGCCGCCGCCCTCGCGAGGATGAGCGCGCTGAGGTGACCGGAGTCCGGGAAGACCGCGCGGACGGAACCGGGGAGCGCGGTCGACGGAGACCGGGACCGAAGGGAGGTCGCGGTCGGCGGTGCCTGGAAGGCGAGGTCGGGGGAGCGGGACTAGAAAAGCGTCGGGGCGGTTTCCTCGCGCGCCCGCTCCAGCTCGCCCGGTTCGAAGAGCCGGATCACACCGTACGTGCCGTCGTACCCGGGTTCCCTGATCACCTCGCCGCGGCGCAGCCGCCCGACGGCCTCCGCGAGCGGCGGTGAGAGGTCCGCGATGTCCTCGACCGGCACGTCCTCCAGGATCCTCAGCTCGGGTCCCAGCGCAGCGGTGAGCCTGTCGACCTCCCTGAGGACCTTCTTGCTCTTCGACCCCACGTCGAGGATCTCGCCCATGATCTCCGGCAGCGGTACGAGGTTGCGGAAGCCCGCGACGCCCTCGGGCCGGAAGCCGTCGGGCCGGTCGGCCAGCTCCTGGACCCGGTTCAGCACGCCCACCGTGAGCGGCTTCCCGCACACGGGGCAGATCCCGTCGCGCCCGCGTGTCTCCTCGGGGCCCATCCGGACGTCGCACCTGCGGTGCCCGTCGACGTGGTATCTCCCCTCCTCGGGGAAGAACTCGGTCGTTCCCGCGTACCCGGTCCCGGTCTGGAGCGCTCGCAGGACGGCGAAGTAGTCGAGGTCGGTCTCGAACACCGTGGTCTCGCGGCCGACCATGGGCGGCGAGTGGGCGTCGGAGTGGCTGACCAGCCGGTAGCGGTCGAGGGCGGAGACCCGCCAGTTCATGGCCGGGTCGCTGGACAGGCCGGTCTCCAGCGCGAAGATGTGGCCGGAGAGCTCGCCGTAGCACTCCTCGATCGTGTCGAAGCCCGACTTCGAGCCGAAGACGCCGAACCACGGCGTCCAGACGTGGGCGGGCACCAGGTAGGCGCCGTCACCGCTGCTCAGGGTGATCTCCAGCAGGGCGCGGGAGTCGAGGCCGAGGATGGGCCGCCCGTCCGAGCTCAGGTCGCCGATCCGGTCGAGCCTGTCGTTGAACGTCGCGGCCTCGTCGAAGCCCGGCATGTAGACCAGGTGGTGGATCTTGCGGGTGTGCTCGCCGCGCCGGTAGATCGTGGAGATCTCCGTGGACAGCATGAACCGCACCTCGCCGGGGGCGACACCGGCGGGCAGCGGCCCGAGGGCCTCTGGGGCGATCTCCTCACGCGGCCGGAACAGCCCAGGCTCCGCCGGTACGAGGTTCTCGCGTAAATGCTCGAACCACGCCGGATGCGTGAAGTCACCGGTGCCCATCAACGCGACGCCCTTGCGCCGCGCCCACCACGTCAGGTGCTCCAGGTCGCTGTCTTTGCTGCAGGCCCGCGCGTATTTCGAGTGAATGTGTAAATCCGCATGAAAACGCATCCATCGCTTCCTGTCCCGGGAAAGCCGGCTCGGCGAGGGCCACCCGTAGGCGTCGGTGAAGCCCTCATACCCAGACCGTCATGACCCAGACCGCCACAGCCCAAGAAAAAGATCATGGCCGTATATCGCGAGGGCGAACGGTCGGGAAAGGCAGCCGACGCGTGCGGCACCGGCCCGGGTACGACGACCGGTCGTTTCCCCAGGTCGTGCGATGGTCAGGAAAGGCAGCCGACGTGGGCGAGGGCCTGCTTCAGCAGGATGCCCTGTCCGCCGAGCATCTCCTGCTGCACCACCGGTGACGAGGCCTCCTCGGGGGTGAACCAGACGAGGTCGAGGGCGTCCTGCCGGGGACGGCAGTCACCGGTGACGGGGACGACGTAGGCGAGGGAGACCGCGTGCTGCCGGGGGTCGTGATAGGGCGTGACGCCGTGGGTCGGAAAGTACTCGGCGATGGTGAACGGCTGCGGGGAAGGGGGAATGCAGGGCAGTGCCGTCGGACCGAGATCTTTCTCCAGGTGCCGCATGAGCGCGTCACGGACGCGCTCGTGGTGAAGCACGCGGCCGGAGACGAGGGCGCGGCTGACCGCTCCGTCCGCTCCGATGCGCAGCAGCAGGCCGACGCGCGTGACCGTTCCCGTCTCGTCGACCCGTACGGGGACGGCGTCGACGTAGAGGATCGGCATCCGCGCGCGGGTCGCCTCCAGTTCTTCCGGAGCGAGCCAGCCGGGCGTGGTTTCGGTCATTTCGGTCATTGACCGATCGTACTTCGTGGTCGGCTCGGAAAGACGTCGGAGCGGCCGGTTCTTCCCGACGAGCGCGGTCAGATCGGCATTCCGGGACACGACCAGATCGTAGGTCAAGGCGAAGCTCACCGCGGGATGCTCCACCGACTACAGGCCGTCCCCCGGTGACTTGAACCATGATCTACGAATGTAGTTAAAACCTTAGGGGTGTCCAGTGCATCATGATCGCGGTTGTCGTCAAAAGAGTCAATCCCTCGCACGCATTTTTTCGTGGGGACTGCAATGGGCGATGCGTTTGTCTGTTCTTCGTGCTCGGGAAGGGAAAGGAAATGCTGGGCACCGTAGAGATAGTAGTCGGCCTTTTCCCGGGTCAAGGCGCATATGTGCCGAACGCCCTGCGATGGTTAAAGGACTATGGAAATGGTGCGACAGAAGCGGTTGAAATCATCGACGAAGTGGCCAGGGGAATGCTGGGCAAGGGCCTGGATCGCGCTTTTTCCGGTGATTCCCTGGAGCAGTTGCTGAATGAGGCGCCGGATGTCCTGCAGCTGGCCGTGTTCGCCGCGTCCACCGCGGCTCACCGCGCGCTCACCGAGGAGGGAGCACGGTTCAGCGTGCTCGTCGGGCACAGCCTCGGCGAGATCGCGGCACTGGTCGCCGGCGGCGCGCTGAACATCGCCGAGGGGGCGGAGATCCTCTGCCACCGCATCATCGTGCTGCGCGAGCACGACAGCAGCGGCGGCGGGTTGCTGGCGCTGGGCTGCGCGGCGGAGCGGGCCCAGCAGATCCTGGATCTGCTGCCCACCTCCGGGGCCGTGATCGCGGTGGACAACGGGCCGGATCAGACGGTGGTGTCGGGGTCGGCCGACGCGCTGCGGCGCACGTCCGCGATCGCCGACGCCGTGGGCCTTTCCGTCACCGAGCTGCGCGCGCCGCACCCGTTCCACAGCCCGCTGCTCGACCCTGCCGGGCGGGAACTGGGCCGTAGGCTCACCGGGTACGGGCGGCGCGGGCTGGACGTGCCCGTCTTCTCGCCCATCCTGAGCCGTTACTATCGCGACTCGGACGACCTCGGCGAACTGCTCGCCTCCCACCTCGTCACCCCGGTGCGCTTCGGCGCGGCCGTCGAGCGGCTGCACCGTTCCGGCGCGGGCGTCTGGGTGGAGGTGGGCGCGGGGCGGGCACTGACGTCACGGGTGCGGTCGGCGCACCGGGCCGCGTCCGTGTGCACGCCGCTGCTTCAGGACGTGGACACGTTGCGGGAGACCGGACGTTTCCTGGCTCCCGCCGCCACCTTCCGGTCGGTGACCGCGGAAAATCCCGTCACTCGGTCGATGACCATCGAGAACCCCACTGTCCAGACGATTTCCGCTGACAGCGCCGTCGCCCGACCGGTGACCGCCGATGTCGCCACCACTCAGGTGGCCGTCGACGAAAGCACCGCCGTCTCCGCCGGAGGCGCGGCCTCGCAGTCGAGGGAGGCGATCGCCGCCCGCGTGCGCGACCTCTACGCCACCGCCCTGGAGTACCCCGAGGAGGTCTTCGAGGACCATGCCGAACTGGAGGCCGACCTCGGTGTCGACTCGGTCAAGCGCGTGGAGCTCATGAGCCGGCTCAACCTCCTGTTCGAGCTGGGCAGGCGCCCCGAGGACCTGCGAGTGTCCGACTACCGCACGTTCGGCCAAGTGGTGGACTTCACGGTCGACTCGCTGGCCAAGCCGGACGCGGCATGACGGCGTTCGAGGGCCGGGTGGCCCTCGTCACGGGCGGGGCGGGCAGCGTGGGAGCGCACCTCGTGCGCTCGCTCGCCGAGGCAGGCGCCACGGTGGTGCTGAACTGTTTCCACTCCTACGACGCGGCCAAAGAGCTCGCGGCCGAGCTGGGCGGCGGCGTCCGGGTGATCCGGGCGTCGGTGGCAAAGCAAGACCAGGTGCGTCGGATGTTCGACGAGGTGACCTCGGCGTACGGACGGCTGGACCTGCTGGTCAACAACGCCGCCACGGGCACCTTCGTCGGCTGGGACGAGCTCACCGAGGAGCACCTGGACCAGGCGTACGAAACCAATGTCAAGGGCGCGCTGTGGTGTGCTCGCGCAGCCCGTCCGCTGCTGGCGCGCTCGGACGGGGGCTGCGTCGTCAACGTCTCCTCGGTCGGGGCGGCGTACACACCGGCGAACTATCTGCCGGTGGGGTTGTCCAAGGCGGCGCTGGAGGCGTTGACCCGCTACCTGGCCGCCGAGTTCGCGCCGGACGGGATCCGCGTGAACACCGCCTCCGCCGGGCTGCTGGACAACCCTGTCGGACGGATGTTCCCCGGCTTCGACTCGATGAGCGCGAACGCCGTGGCCGCGACCCCGATGGGCCGGCTGGCGACCCCGGCCGACCTGGCGGACCTGGTGCTGCTGCTGGCGTCGCCGGGTGCGGCCTGGGTCACGGGACAGACGGTGGTCGCGGACGGCGGCCTGTCGCTGCACCGCGCGGCACTGTCCCCGGGCCCCGGGCCGGAGCCCGCGCGGTCGCGACCGGAACCCGGGCCGGAACCCGGATCTGAGCTCAGCCCCGTGCCCGAGGCGCGCACAGAGCGGATCCAGGGCGTGGATCCGATCGCGGTGGTCGGCATGGGGCTGGCCGTGCCGGGAGCCAACGATCCCGACGCGTTCTGGCGGCTGCTCACCGAGGGCGCCGACCTGTTCGTGGACGTCCCACCGGACCGTTGGCCGCTGGCAAGCTTCCACGACGACGACCCCGGCGCCCCCGACAAGACCTACCAGCGCCGCTCCGGCTTCATCACCGACTTCACCCCGCACCCCGCCCTGGCCGCGGAACGCCCGGACGCCGGGCTCGACCACACCACGCTGTGGCTGCGGCACAGCGTCCACCAGGCGCTGGAGGGTGTGACCAGGCGGGACGCCGATCGTTTCACCGCCTGCTTCGGCTACACCCCCGACGGCAGCCAGCACCTGGTGGAGGCGCTGGTGGACCTGGAGCTCGGCGGCCCCGGTGTGCTGCCGCACGGCGACGCCCTCCGGTCGGAGCCGCTCCCGCACCGGGTGGGCGCGAGCGCGATCGACGGCCTGCTCCCGGCGGACACGCGGCTGCTCATGGTGGACACCGCGTGCTCGTCATCCCTCTACGCCGTCGATCTGGGGGTGCGCGACCTCCTGGCGGACCGGGCCGAGGTCGCCGTGTGCGGCGGTGCGTTCGCGCTGGCCCCCGGCGGTTCTGTGCTGTTCTCCAAGCTTCACGGCCTGTCGCGTGGCGGCGAGGTGCGCGCCCTGGACAGGAACGCGGACGGCGTGCTGTTCTCCGACGGCGCCGGTGTCGTGGTGCTGAAGCGGCTGTCGCGGGCGCTGGCGGACGGCGACACCGTGCACGGCCTTATCGCGGGCGTCGGGCTGTCGGCGGACGGCAAGGGCAAAGCGATCTACGCGCCTTCCAGCGCGGGCCAGGAACTCGCGATCGCCCGCGCCTTCGACAAGTCGGGCGTCGGCGCCGATGACGTCGACTGGGTGATCGCGCACGCCACGGGCACCCCGGCGGGTGACGAGGCCGAGTTCCTCAGCCTGCGCGCCGCCTATGCCGGCACCCGTCAGGTGCGGGTGACCTCGAACAAGTCGCTGATCGGCCACACCGGCTGGGCGGCGGGCGTGGTGTCGGTCATCCACGCGCTGCTGGGGCTGCGGCACGAGACGATCCCTCCCCAGCATCGCTTCTCGGCCGCGCCGGACTCCTTCGGATTGGCGACCTGCAATCTGAACATTCCCACGCGGCCGGTGCGGTGGCCGTCCCGGCCCGATGGGCCGCGGCCGCGCACGGCCGCCGTGTCCGGATTCGGTTTCGGCGGCACGAACGCGCACCTGCTGGTGCAGGAGTTCCTCCAGGACCGGCCCGCTCGTGCGGGTTACGGGGTCAGGAACGCCGAGCCCATGGTGATCGTCGGTTGGTCGGCGCACACGCCGGGGGCCGAGGACAACGAGCAGGTAGGCGCGTGGGCGCGCGGACGGCACCTCCAGCCGGACTCGTTCGGCGACCGCTATCCGCATCCGCCGTTCGCCCGCCTGCGGTTGCCGGCGTCCACGATCCGGGCGACCGATCGTACCCAGCTCATGATCATCGAGTGCATGCAGCGGCTGGAGCCGCGCGTCCGCGAGTTCTGCGCCCGTCACAGCCGCACGACCGGCGTGGTCGTGGGCCACACCGGTCCCACACGCAACGCCGTCCTGTACGCCGTGCGCGCCTACCTGGACGAGCTCGATCACCTGGCGGGCGAGCGGGCGGTGGAACTGCGCGAGCGCGTGGAAGGGCTCATCGGGCCGCCGGACGAGGACTCCTTTCCCGGTGAGATGCCGAACGTCATCGCCGCCCGCCTGTGTGGCTATTTCGACCTGCGCGGGCTCAACATCGCCGTGGACGGCGGTGCCGCCTCGCTGGCCGACGCCTTCGACCTGGCCGGACGCTACCTGGACTTCGGCGACGTGGACGTCGTTCTGGTGGCGGGAAGTAACGGCAACAGCCTGCGGTCGTGGGGCGACCTGCTCGGCTGCGGGCCGATCGGCGAGGGCACGTTCCTGTTCGCGGTCACCCGCGAGTCGCTGGCTCTGGCCGAGGGACTGCCGGTGCTGGCCGTGGTGTCCGTCGAGGCGGTCGCCGAGGACAGGCTGGAGGCCACGGCATGAGCAGGGCGAATCTGCTGGGCGCGCAGGGCGCCCGCGAGTTGATCGCGTTCCTGGAGGGCGGCGGAGACGGGACGATCGAGCTCAGGCCCGACCCCGGCGCCGGCGCGCGCCTCATCAAACTGAGGAGACCCGACACGCAGGACCCGCGGAAGGCCGGGGCCGCCGTGCGGGACACGCGGTCTCCGAGGTCCGCCGCACAGCACGAACCGCAACGGCTGCTGGACCGTCACGTGTTCGAGCTGGCCCCCGACCCGCGCCGCCCTGTCCGCACGGCACCCCCCGCGATCCCGGCGGACGCCGTCGTGCTGACCAACGCACCGCGCTTCAGGACGGGCCGCGACGACGGTGTGTCCGCGCACGTCAGGGTGCTTGTGGACGCAACCGACCCCCGTCTGCGCGCGGCTCGCCGGTCGGAAGCGGTCGATGAGCTGCTCGACCTGCACGAACGCGTGTTCTTGAAGGCCAAGGAGTGCGCCGCGTATCTGGACGGTGGCTCGTTCGTGGTGAGCGTCGTGGGCGGTGTGACGGAGGCGGGCGTGCCGCTGCCGTTCACGGGCCTGTTCACGGGCCTGGTCAAGAGCCTGGCGCTGGAGTTCCCCGGCGTCGACGTGCTGGCCACCGTGCACGAGGACGTGCCGCTCGACGAGGTGCTGGCCACGGTGAGCGCCGAGCTGGGCGCGCGGCGGCTCATCCCGGTGACCTACCACGCGGGAGGCATGCGGCTCACACCGAGAGCGGTGCCCACCCTGGCCCCGCCGTCCGAGGTCCCGG
The DNA here is from genome assembly GCF_040635605.1 of Streptosporangium sp. NPDC006930. NCBI lineage: Bacteria > Bacillati > Actinomycetota > Actinomycetes > Streptosporangiales > Streptosporangiaceae > Streptosporangium > Streptosporangium sp. NPDC006930. Next base: position 202,484 of record NZ_JBEYID010000009.1, read on the forward strand.
CGCTGGGCGAGGACGCCCTGGTCGTGGCAGCCGGAGGGGCGCGGGGCATCGGCGCGCCGATACTGGAGGCGCTGGCCGCGCGTCATCGTCCGCGCCTGGTGGTGCTGGGCAGTTCCGAGTTGCCCGACGACGCCGGTGAGGAGCTCGACCGCAGCGCGTTCATCCGCATCCAGGTGCGGCAGGGAGTCTCGGTGTCGGAGGCGAACGCCCGGTACGACCGGCTCGGCGAGGCGCGGCAGACCCGGCGTACGCTGGCCGGGCTGGAACGGCTATGCGGGCCGGGACGCGTCCGCTACCTGCGCTGTGACCTGCGTGACGGCGACGAGGTCGAGCGGGCCCTCGCCACCGTGGACGGCCCCATCGACCTGCTGCTCAACATCGCGGGTACGAACCGGGCCTCCGACGTCACCGCCAAGTCCGTCCAGGACTTCCGGGCGGTGCGCGACCTCAAGGTGCGTGCGTACCTGAACCTGAAGGAGGCGACCCGGGGCCGCGAGCCACGCCTGTGGTGTAACTTCGGCTCGTTCATCGGGCTGACGGGCCAGCGTGGCGAGACCGACTACGGCGCCGCCAACGACTTCCTCAACACGGCCGCCGTGAACGCCGCCGGTGAGTTCACCATCGGCTGGACGCTCTGGCGCGACATCGGCCTGGGCGCGTCGCCGTTGATGCGCGACTTTTTGGAGGGCAGCGGAGAGTTCACGCCGACGCCGACCGAGGAGGGCGTCGAGCACTTCATGGCCGAGCTGGCCGCCGCCCCGGACGCGCCCGTCACCGTGTTCTTCGGCGCCAAGGAGCGGGCCGCGATCAGGGCCGCCGTACCGGAGTTCCTGGAGTTCTCCGCGGGCGCGAAGCGGCCCCTGCCGTTCATCGACCGGACGTTGCGCCACGACGCCGCAGAGCTGGTGGCCGAGCGGACGTTCTCCCTGGAGCGGGACGGATACCTCGACCTCCACCGGGTCCGCGGCTACCCGACACTGCCTGGCACGTTCGTCCCTGAGCTGGCGGCGCAGGCCGCGGTCTCACTCGTGCCCGGCCGGGTGCCCGCCGTCTTCGAGGACCTGCGGCTGGAGTCGTTCCTGCGCGTCTACCGTGCGGACCGGCCGGAGGTGAAGCGGCTCACCGCCAGGCTGGTGCGCGCCGACGAGCGTGAGTCGGTGGTGGCCGTGCGGGTGCTGGGGGACGTGGTCGCCCCGAACGGTGTCATAGTCGCTCGCGACCGGCTGCACTTCTCGGTCACGGTGCGGCTGCGCGACGCGGCGGTGCCCGGCCCTTCGTGGACGCACTGGGACGAGCACGGGAGCCGGCCACTGCGCGATCCGTACCACATGCCGGGATCCGACGTCCTGCTGCGCGAGGTGTTCGTGTCCACGACCGACACTCGGACGCATCCGCTGGGGCGGCGCGGCCGGCTCGCACTCGACGCGCCCGCGCTGCGCCGATGGTTTCCCGACCTGCTGGTCCCGTCCGTGACGCTGGACGGCCTGGTGCGAGTGGCCGTCCTGGAGCGGGCGGGGGGCCGCTGGACGCCGGTCGCGATCCCCCGCTCGATCCGCCGCGTCGACCTGTACGGCGGGCACACCGACCTGACGCTGGCCGCGCTGACCGAGCCGGTGGAGTTGTACGTCACCCCGGTCGACCTCGACCTGGAGGACCCCGAACCGGACAACCGGGCCATCGCGGTCGCGTCGAACGGTGAGGTGCTGCTACAGGCGAAGGACATCGTCGGCGCCGTCGTCGGCTACGTGGACCAGGAGACCGGTGAGTACGTCGACAGAGAGAGATTCGACCGCGAGGAGCGCCGATGACCCCCGAAGGGACCTGCCCGGTCGCCCACGGCCCGCGAGGGCTGCCGGTGATCGGCGACGCCATCCCCTACTTCAAGGACCCGCTGGCCTACACGCTGCGCATGCAGGAGCGCGACTCGCTGGTGTCGGTCCAGCTGCCTATCCCGTTCGTCCAGGTCACCGAGCCGGAGGCGATCGAGCAGGTGTTGCGCGTCAACCCGGACAACTATCGGCGCGGCACCCTCTACAAGGGGTTCGTCGGCACGATGGGAACGGGCCTGCTCACGCTCGACACCGACGGCTGGCGCGGCCCGCGCAAGGCGGTGCAGCCGGCCTTCACCCCACGACGGGTGACCGGCAGCGCCCGCGAGGCGATCGCGGCCACGGAGAAACTGCTGCGGCGCTGGTCGGAGCACGCCGCCTCGGGCGCGGTCGTGGACGTCGCGCCGGGCCTGATGGACGTGTCCGCACGGGTGATGGGCATGGCCCTGATCAGCCGAGACCTGTCGGGCACCGACTACTCCCGGGCCGCGGGGATCGCCAACAAGGTCATGTACACCAGCACGATCAAGGGCATCTCCGCGCTGATCCCGTCCTTCGTGCCGACGCGTTATCACCGCGACCGCAAGTGGGCGGAAGGAGTGCTCGACGCCATCGTCAGCCAGGTGATCGAGGAGCGGCGGGCCGCAGGCGAGCATGGCACGGACGCCGCCGGACTGCTGCTGGACGCCGGACTGTCCGACGCGGAGGTGTCGGACAACCTGCGCACGCTGCTGCTGGCCGGCTCCGACACCACCGGCCAGGCGCTGGCCTGGACCATGTACGAGCTGGCCCGCCACCCGCAGGCCCGCCGTGCCGTCGAGCGCGAGGTGGACGAGGTACTGGCCGAAGGGCCGCCCGACCTCGAACGGCTTGGCGAGCTGCCCCAGACGACGGCGGCGGTGAACGAGGCTCTCCGCCTGCATCCGCCGGTCTGGCAGTTCCCCCGCGACGCCATCGAGCCGGACACTCTGGCCGGGCGGCACGTCCCCGCGGGCACGACGGTCCTGCTCAGCGTGTACGGCACGCATCGCTCGCCCGAGCACTGGGCGGACCCGGAGGCATACGACCCGCAGCGTTTCCTGGGCGACGCCCAGGACGAGCGGCACAAGCACGCCTTCCTGCCGTTCGGCGGCGGGCGGCGTATGTGCGTCGGCAAGGGACTGGCGATGGCGACGCTGGTGACGGCGGTGGCGATGCTGTCGCGGCGCTACCGGCTGCGGCTGCCGGGCACGAGCCAGGTGCGCAGCGGCCACTACATCACGCTCTTCCCCAGCTCGGGGCTGCCAGTGGTCGTGCGGGAACGGACGTGACCGTGACGGCGGTCCGGCCGCATCTGGTGTCGTTCGAGACCGGCTCCTTCGTCAGGCCCGTGCGTCGCATGGTCTGGGAGCCGGTGCCCCACCCGCTCCCGCCCCCGTCCCCCGTGGCGCGGCGGCTACTGGTCATCGGCTCGGACACGGACCTGGCCGTGCGGCTGGCGAGCCGCCTCGGCGCCGACGTGTGCGCCCCCGGTCGCGAGCCGGAGCACGACGACTGGGACGGAATCGTCGACCTGAACGTCACCGGCGTCCCGTACCGGCTCGGCGGCGGCGAGTGGCGGGACGCGCTGGACAGGACCACCCGCATGGTGCAGCGCCGCTACGCCTCCTGGCGGGCGGAGTCGCGCGCCGACCGATACTGCTACGTCGCGGTCACCCACCTGGGGGGCCTGATGGGCTACGACGACGGGCGGATCGGCACGCCCCTGGGCGGCATCTGGGCGGGGTTCGCCAAGTGCCTGCCACGCGAGCTGCCCAACCTCGCGGTGAAGGTGCTGGACGTCGACACCGCCGACCCGGACGGGCTCGCAGGGCTTCTGAAGTCCGAGCTGGCGGCGTGGGACCTGTTCGAGATCGGCTACCGGCGGGGCGTGCGCCACGCGCTCACCGCCCTGCCGAGCCCGGAACCGCAGCCGCGCCTGGACCTGGACGCCGACGACGTGGTGCTGATCTCGGGAGGCGCGCGAGGCGTCGGCTTCGCCCTGGCGCGCGGACTGGCCGAGCGGTTCGGCTGTCGCGTCGTGGTGACGGGCCGCGACGAGCTGCCCACCGCGGACTGGCTCACGCTGCCGGACGACCGCTACGCCGCCCACCGCCACGCCCGGATCGCGGACGCCCGCACCGCCGACGCCCTGAGGAAGACGCGGGCGGCGCTCAAGCGCGAGTCGGAGCTGCGCCAGGTCGCGGCCAATCTGGCCGCCGCCGAGCGGGACGGCCTGCGCATCGCGTACGAGGCGTGTGACTGCGTTCGGCAGGAGCAGGTGGACGCCCTGTTCGCCCGTCTCCCGGCTCCGACCGTGGTGGTGCACAACGCGGGCATCGACGTGCCGACCAGGCTCGACATGAAGAGCCCCGAGGAGGTCGTGCGCACCGTGGAGGTGAAGGTGTCGGGGTTCGTGTCCCTGACCAGGGCGGTGCTCGCCACCCCGGAGCGGCGGGCGGCGCTCAAGGTCTTCTGCAACGTGGGGTCGCTGGCCGGCCGGATGGGCGGCATGATCGGCCAGATCGACTACGCGGCGGGCAACGAGGCGTTGCCGAGGCTGGGATTCTGGGCGCGGAACACCTACGGGCTGCCGACTCAGACGCTCTGCTGGCCGACGTGGGAGCGCCTGGGCGTGATCGCCAACTACGACGCGGCGGTCCGGTACGTGTCCACCCTCGACCCCGCCGAGGGCGTGCGCCGCTGGATCGACGAGCTGCGCTCCGGCGGAACCGGCGAGGTCATGTTCATCGGTCAGGTGGGCGGCGCGCTGGTGCCCACGCAGCTGCGCGGTTTCTGGCTGTTCACCGGCCACCCCGACCTGCCCCGGCTGCACGGCCTGGCGCACTTCCTCGGCGACGTCGAGGACTTCCGGCCCTTCCACTCACTGCGCGGCTCGATCGTCCACCGGCAGGGCTCCCATCCCTGCCTGACCGACTTCACGGTGGACGGCCGACCGGCGTTGCCGGTGTCGGTGCTGGTGGAGCAGGCGTGCTCGGTCGCCGACTGGGTGGTGCCGCCCGGCTGGCCGCCGCAGCACCTGGCCTCGGTGCGTGACGTGCGGGTGCACCTGTCGGCGCTGGTCCTGGAGGGCGGCCGGTTCACCACGTCGGCGGTGGGCGAGACGACGGAGGAGGGCTGGACGGTCAACGTCACGATCACCGCCGCCGACGGCGCGGTCGCCGGTTCGATGCGCCTGCTTTACGAACCGGACCCTCCAGCGCTCCCTCATCACCAGCCGGAACCCCCCGCGCTCTCTCCCCTGATCCCCGCCCCATCCGCGGTCAAGGCGCGCGACGGTGGCCGCCTGGCCTGGTCGGGGCTCGTTCTCGGGACGGCGGAGGACCCGCTGCCCGTCGTGACGGCCGCCGACCTGTGGACGACACCCTTCCCGCCGACCCACGGCATCTCGCCCGCCGCTCTGGAGGCCGCCGTCCGCGCGGCAGGCCCGGTGAGCGGCGATCTTCTCACCATTGACCGGATCGTGCCCTGCCCAGGGGCGCAACACGTGGACCGGCTGCTGCCCGTGGAAGGTGGCTGGGTCGGGTCGCGGGCGGGCGAGCCCGTACTGTTCGTCGCAGAGGTGATCCCCGGCAGCCGAAGGACTGGGAGATCGGCGGCAGGTTCCCCGCGACATCGGTCGTGGTGAGGAGCCGATCGTTCGTCAGGCGGTCTCCGATCACGAACGGCGGGGTTTCAGCGGCCAAGGCCGGCGTCTCGGGCGCGGCTGACCGCTCCGTCCGCCCCGATGCGCAGCAGCAGGCCGACGCGCGTGACCGTTCCCGTCTCGTCGACCCGTACAGGGCCGGCGTGAGGCGGCGAAAAGCGGATGTCGGAAGCGCTCATGACGTGACACGGCCGGGGCGGCCCGGCGGAGCGGGTCTGCGCACGGCCGGCTTCGTACGAGACGAAGTTCCCGCATCATGCCTCGTCAGGGCATGCGCTCCAAAGTTTGTCGGCATGCGTGGCTACTTTGTCCCGTGCCACCTGAGCGCGTAATGCGTAGACCCTTGCGAGGTATCCCCATGACCGTGGAACGCACGCCGACCCATGTCGTGCCTGACGCGCCGGCACCGGCACAGCGACCCGCTGAGACCGCCGACGAAGACCTCTTCACGATGCCGGCGAGCTGGGTACGCGGCCTTCACCCACGGCGGGGCGGTGTGGCGGTCACCGTGAAGCGGCCGGATGCGGGCGCACCGGCGAAGGTCGCCGCGACACTGGCCGAGTATCGGCAGACGATCCTCGGCTCCCTGAAGTTGTGCTCCGATCCGGAGATCGTCGAAGCAGCCACGGCGTACCTGGCCGGGAACGTGACTCCGCTGGGCGCCGCAGTGATCGCGGAGGTGGTGGGCGCGCACCTGGGCTGGCAGGACACGACGACACTGCCCGCGTTCGCCGACACCTGGCTGCTGGAGCGAGGCCCGGTGTTCGCGGCGGTGGCGGTGGCGGAGTTGAACGCGGTGAAATGCGGCGGCGACCACCACTACCACAGCAGCATGAAATCCGCCCTGCCGATCCAGTGGCTGGGCGCGACCGAGCGCCCCGGTCGCTGGTGGGGCTGGAACCGAACGGAGCTGCCCCTGCGGGTCCGCGCCGCCGTCGCGGCGACGTCGGACGCCGAGTACGCCGAGGTGGTGGCCGCGCTGGCCGAGTGCCGTGAGAAGGGCCCGCACCATCGGATGGCCGCGTCCTACCTGGTGCCGACCGAGATCGACTGGGTGGACGCGGATTGCACCGAAGCCGTGGGCCTCGGCTCGGGCCTCGCCGACTGCCTGATCGCCGCGATCAGCACCCCCGCCCAGGCGGCGCTGATCGTGGATCACGTCTCGGTCTACCAGGTGGCTCACTCTCTCGCCCTGCCGGCCACGCTCATCGACGGCATGGGCGCCGCGGCCGTGCCGGTCCTGGCCGGATGGTTCGACGGTGCCTACGGCAAGGAGGATCAGCGGCGGCTGCTGGCGGTGCTCGCCGAGTCGCCGACCGACGAGGCGATGCGGGCGCTGATCGACCGGATCGAGCACAGGCACGCCCAGCCGGCGCTTCTGCGGGCGGCGGCCCGCTTCCCGCGCCGGGCGATGCGGATGCTGGCCGCCTCCGGTGGCAAGGTGGTGGATGAGCTGCTGCGGGCCCACGTGCTGGCCCACCCCGACCTGGTGGACGAGGTGTCGGCGGAGCTGGGCGATGCCGCCGCGCGGCGCGTCAGCACGATCTCGACCGCTGCGGCGGTCGCCGTCGCTCCGCCGGAGGCCCTGCCCGAGGTGCTGGTCAGCCCGCCGTGGACACGGCGGCGTACGGCTCGCAAGCCGGTGGTGGTGGGCGGCCTGGTGTGCGCGGATGAGCCGAAGGTGGTGTGGGGGGCGGGCGAGCGCGATGCCTGGCTCTCCGTCCCAGAGCACTGGAGCGGCTATGGCGACCACGATTGGAAGCGCACCGCCGCAGGCATCGCCGGGGCCGGGCCGAGCCGCGTCCCCTGGTATCAGGAGGTGAGTCTGTTCACGGCCGGACCGGAGGAACTCGCCAGGCCGTTGATCGAGATGTGGCGCCCGTCCGATCTGTGGGGCGCCTCCGACTGGATTCGGGTGGTGCTCGCCCGCTTCGAGTCGGCCGCGCTGCCCATGGCGGTCGACAGCGCCAGGAAGAACCCCGGGCCGATCGCTTCGGCACTGCTCCCGTTCGCCGCCCCGGAGATCGCCGTGCTGATGGCCGAGTGGTTGACCCGGCTGAAGTCGGTGCGGGCCACCGCGCTGTCCTGGCTGACGCGGCACCCCGCCGCCGCCGCCCGGGCGCTGGTTCCGCCGGCCCTGGGCAAGCCGGGGCCGGCCCGCCGGCAGGCCGAGCAGGCCCTGCTGGCGCTGGTCGCGGGCGGCAACCGCGACGCTGTGGCCCAGGCCGCCACGGGGTACGGCCCGGCCGCCGAAGCCGCGATCGCCGACCTGCTGGTGGGCGATCCGCTCGACGCGCTCCCCAGCAAGATCCCGACATTGCCCGACTGGGCCGATCCGGCGATCTTGCCCCGTGTCCGGCTGCGTGGTGGCGCCGAGGCACTGTCGATCGAGGCGGCTCGCCACGTGATGACGATGCTGGCGATCTCCCGGCCCGGTGACCCGTACGCGGGCATCTCCCTGGTCAAGGATGCCTGCGACAGCCGGAGTCTCGCGGACTTCGCCTGGGCGCTCTTCCAGCGCTGGCAGATGGCCGGGTACCCGTCCAAGGAGAGCTGGATGATGGACGCGCTCGCGCCACTCGGCGACGACGAGACCGTCCGCAGATTGACCCCGCTGATCCGGACCTGGCCCGGGGAAGGCGGGCACAGCCGGGCCGTCGCCGGCCTGGACATCCTGGCCACCCTCGGGTCCGAGGTCGCGCTGATGCACCTGCACGGTATCGCGGAGAAGGTCAAGTTCAGCGGGCTCAAGAACCGGGCCCGGCAGAAGATGGTCGAGGTCGCCGCGGAACTCGGCCTGGAGCCTCAGGAGCTCGCCGACCGGTTGGTGCCGGATTTCGGCCTGGCCGCCGACGGCAGCCTCACCCTCGACTACGGCGCCAGGAAGTTCGTGGTCGGCTTCGACGAGCAGCTCAAGCCGTACGTGGTCGACTCCGGGGGCAAGCGGCTGAAGAGCCTGCCCAAGCCGGGCGCCAAGGATGACGCGGAGCTGGCGCCCGCGGCCCACCGGCGTTTCGCCGGGCTGAAGAAGGACGTCCGCACCGTGGCCGCCGACAACATCCGCCGGCTGGAGCAGGCCATGGTGAGTCAGCGGCGCTGGAGCGGGGAGGACTTCGCCCGGCTGCTCGTCGGCCACCCGTTGCTGTGGCACATCGTGCGGCGGCTGGTCTGGGGATACTACGACTCCTCGGGTAAGCCGCTCGGCGCGTTACGCGTGGCCGAGGACCGCGGCTTCGCCGACGTCGAGGACGAGACGCTGACCCTGCCCGACGGTGTGCTCATCGGGGTGGCGCATCCGCTGGAACTGACCGAGACCCTCAGTGCCTGGGCGGAGACGTTCGCCGACTACGAGATCCTGCAGCCGTTTCCGCAGCTGGGCCGGGAGGTCCACACCTCGACCGCGGACTTCGACCCGAACGCGTTCACCAAGATCCCGACCGGCCGGGTGCTCGGTCTGGAACGGCGGGCCTGGCGACGTGGTCATCCGCAGGACGCCGGTTGGCAGGGCTGGATCGAGCGCGACCTTCCCGGAGGCAGGACCTTCACGGTCGGTCTCGAACCCGGTGTCGCCATCGGCTACATCGACATGCAGGAGGAGCAGACCCTGCATGTCTCCAAGCAGGACTTCGACGGCCTCGACCCCATCGCCGCCTCCGAGATCATGCGCGACCTGCGGGAGCTCGTCCGATGAACGACCACATCCAGCGGCCTCCGGCCGAGGTGCGCTACGCGGACGAGCTGGCCCGGCTGCGCGAAAGCGACGACGGCGACCGGCCGCCCGGCTGGGCGCTGAGCCTGCGAGCCGCCCGACGCTTCGTCATCGGCGACGAGAAACTCGGCATCGGCCGTAAGTTCGCCGGCGACCCGTCACTGATCGATCGAGCTCTGGTGACCCTCGCGACCAATCGAGGGCTCATGCTGGTCGGTGAGCCGGGCACCGCGAAGTCGTTGCTGTCGGAGCTGCTCGCCGCAGCGGTCAGCGGCACATCGATGCTCACCGTTCAGGGAGGCGCGGCCACCACCGAGGACCAGATCAAGTACTCGTGGAACTACGCGCTGCTGGTCGCCGACGGCCCGTCGACGCGGTCGCTGGTGCCCGCTCCGCTGCTGCGCGGCATGGCCGAAGGCAAGGTGGTGCGCTTCGAGGAGATCACCCGATGCCCGCTGGAGGTGCAGGACTGCCTGTTGTCGCCGCTGTCGGACCGCGTTCTCTCCATACCCGAGCTGACCGGGCCGGAGTCGATGGTGTTCGCGAAGGAGGGCTTCACCGTCATCGCCACCGCCAACACCCGCGACCGAGGCGTCAACGAGATGAGCGCCGCGCTCAAGCGGCGCTTCAACTTCGAGACCGTCTTCCCCATTCCCGACTTCGACACCGAGTTGTCGCTGGTGGAGGCGGAGGCCGCGGCGCTCCTGCGGCGCTCGGGGGTCGGCGCGCCGCCCCGGCGTGACGTGCTGGAGGTCCTGGTCACCGCCTTCCGCGAGTTGCGCGAGGGGCAGACCAGGCGGGGCGACGCCACCGACCGGCTGTCCGGGGTGATGAGCACCGCCGAGGCCGTCTCGGTCGCGCACGCCGTCGGGTTGCGCGGCTGGTTTCTACGCGGTGAGCCCGGCACGGCGGCCGACCTGGTGTCGTGCCTGGCGGGAACCGCGGCCAAGGACAACCCCGAGGACCTGGCGAAGCTCCGCAGGTATCTGGAGCAGCAGGCCAACGGGCGGCGTGGCGACCAGTGGCAGGCCCTGTACGAGGCCCGTCACCTGCTGCCGGGCTGACGATGACCGCGACGTTCATCGGTGTCCGGCACCACAGTCCCGCCTGTGCCCGGCTGGTCGCCGACACCATCTCGGCGCTGCGGCCGGCGTACGTGCTGATCGAGGGCCCGGCCGACATGAACCACCGGCTCGGGGAACTGCTGCTCGGGCACGAGTTGCCGATCGCGGTGTACACCGGCTACCGCGACGCGCAGCGCCGGCACGGCTCGTGGGCGCCGCTGTGCGAGTACTCCCCGGAGTGGACGGCGCTGACCGCCGGCCACGCCGTCGGTGCGGAGACGCGTTTCATCGACCTGCCCGCCTGGCATCCGGCGCTGGCCGAGGTCCACAACCGCTACGCCGACGCCGAGGCCCGCTACGCCGAGGTGACCGAGCGGCTGTGCCGCACCTTCGCCGTCGACAACGTGGACGCCCTGTGGGACCACCTGTTCGAGATCGAGCCCGCCGATGGGCTGGCCGAACGGCTGGCCACCTACTTCGACCTGGTGCGTGGTGACGCCGAGCCCGGCGCCGACGACATGGCCCGCGAGGCGTACATGGCGCGGTGGATCCGAGCCGCCGTCGCCGACGCGGGCGAGCGGCCGGTCGTCGTGGTCATCGGCGGCTTCCACCGCCCCGCGTTGATCCGGCTGAGCGAGCAGGGCGAGCGGACCTGGCCGGAACTGCCGGAACCGCCCGATGACGCAGTCGTCGGCAGCTACCTGGTGCCGTATTCCTTCCGGCGGCTGGACGCCTTCGACGGCTACCAGTCGGGCATGCCGTCGCCGGGTTACTACCAGCGGCTGTGGGAGTCGGGCCCGGCGGAGGCCGCCCGCGGGCTCACCGAGGCGGTGGCGGTACGGCTGCGCGCACGGAGACTGCAGGTGTCCACCGCGGACCTGATCGCCGCTCGGGCCACCGCGGACGGGCTGGCGCTGGTGCGCGGCCACCGCCATCCGGCCCGGGTCGACGTACTGGACGGCCTGGCGAGCGCCCTGGTCAACGAGGCGCTCGAGGTTCCGCTGCCCTGGGCGACCCGCGGGCGTCTGCGGGCGGGCAACCATCCCGCGATCGTGGAGATGGTCGCGGCGCTCAGCGGTGACCGGGTCGGCCGGCTGCACCCGTCGACTCCGCTGCCGCCGCTGGTGCACGCCGTCACCGAGCAGCTGTGCCGCCACGGTCTGGACGGCTCCGGTGAGGTGCGTCTCGACCTCGGAAAGGAGATCGACCGAGAGCGCAGCAGGCTGCTGCACCGGCTGCGGGTCCTGGCGATCCCCGGCCTGGCGCGCGAGTCCGGACCGCAGCCGGCAGGCCCTCCGGTGCTGGTCGAGCAGTGGACGCTCACCGACGCCGACGACCGGTTGCCCGCCCTGATCGAGGCCGGTGGCTACGGCGTGGACCCGCGGGAGGCGGCCGCCGCCGCCCTGTCGGAGAAGGTCACGGCCGGGGACCTGGATCAGCTGGCCCGCCTGTTGTTCGACGCGGCGGTGTGCGGCATCGGCGAGCTGACCGGGCGGGTGCTGGACGACCTGACGCGGGCCATCGGCGCGGCGGCCGACCTGGGGTCACTGGGCCGTACGCTCACCGTCGCCCTGGCGATGTGGCGACACGATGACATGTTCCAGACCAGCCGTAGCACCACGCTGGGTACGGTCATCGCGGCCGCCACCCGCCGGGCACTGTGGCTGGCCGAGGGAGCGCGGGGTGGTCCGGCACCGGCCGACCTCGGGCGGATCGGTGCCATGATCGCGGTCCGCGACGTCCTGACCCACGCCGCGACGCCGCTCGAACTGGACACCCGGGCGGCTCTGGGGGTCGCCGACCGGATCGCCGCCTGCCACGAGGCGCCGCCCGACCTGCGGGGCGCGTCGTTCGGGCTGGGCTGGTCACTGCGAGGTGCGGCCGCCGCCGACCCCACGCGGGCGATACGCGGCGCGTTCACCCCGGCCTCGGCGGGCGACTGGCTGGCCGGGCTGTTCGCACTGGCCCGTGAGGAGGTGCTGCACACCGCAGGGATGCTGGAACTGCTCGACGAACTGCTGGGGGCGATGACCGACCATGACTTCCTGGTGGCGCTGCCGGCGCTGCGCCAGGCGTTCGGCTACTTCCCGCCCCGAGAACGGCACATCATCGCCACCCGCCTGGTCCGGTGGCGCACCGGCTCCAGCCGGGACCTGATGCGGCTCGATGCGAGACCGGAGCTGGTGGCGGCAGGGATGGCACTGGACGAGCGGGTCGACGCGGCGCTACGCCGGGAGGGACTGATCACATCATGACCACGCTTGTTCCGGTCACGAGGACGAAGGAAGTCTCATGATCGATCCCGTCCTCGAACGCTGGCGGCTGCTGCTGGGTGAGTCCGGCGAAGCCTGCCTGGGCGGAGAGCGGCTCAGCGCGCAGGCAGGCGCCCGTGACGCGGCCATGGACTGGCTCTACGGCCGCGACGACGACCTGCGTAAGCGGGGTGTACGGCGAGGCGGTTTCCGTGAGGGCGGCACCGGCGCATCGATGCCGACCACCGTCGACTGGCTCGACGACATCACCCGGCTGTTCCCGAAGGAGACGGTCGAGCGGCTGCAACGCGACGCGGTCGAACGCTACGAGATCCACGACGTGGTGACCGACCCGGCCGTACTGGAGCGCATCGAACCCAACCAGGCCCTGCTCAAGGCGGTGCTGCGCACAAAACACCTGATGAACCCACAGGTGCTGCGGCTGGCCCGGCGGATCGTGGAGACGGTCGTCCGGCAGTTGACGGACAAGCTCGCCACCGAGGTGCGGACCGCGTTCTCCGGCACGAAGGCGCGCCGTCCCGGTCGGTTGCGGCAGGCCCGCAACTTCGATGTCACCCGGACTCTGCGCGCCAACCTGGGCCGCTACCGGCCGGACACCGGCAAGGTGGTGATCGAGACCCCGTACTTCTTCACCCGCACCCGCCGCCACCTTGAGCAGTGGCAGGTGATCCTGCTCGTCGACCAGTCCGGGTCCATGACCGACTCGGTGATCCACTCGGCGGTCACCGCGGCGTGCCTGTGGGGGCTTCCCGGCGTGCGCACCCACCTGGTCGCCTTCGACACCGAGGTCGTCGACCTGACCGCCGATGTCGACGATCCGGTGGAGCTGCTCATGAAGGTCCAGCTCGGCGGTGGCACCGACATCGCCCGCGCGACGGCGTACGGCGCCGACCTGGTCGACCAGCCGCGGAGGGCGATCGTCGTGCTGATCTCCGACTTCTACGAGGGCGGCGATCCCCATCGGCTGGTGCGTATCGTTCGAGACCTGGTAGGGCAGGGCACCAAGGTGCTGTGCCTGGCCGCTCTCGACGAGCAGGCCAACCCCGATTACGACCGGGAGCTGGCGCAGCGCCTGGCGAATGTCGGGGCGCACGTGGGCGCGATGACACCTGGCGAACTGGCCGCCTTCGTCGCGGAGCACGTGGGCCGATGAGGACCGACCTGCTCGCGCTCACCGCCGACTCCCTCGCCGCACTCACCAATCGTGGCCTGGTCAAACGAGCCGCCAGAGAACTCGACGGCGTCGCGCCACGACTGCGCGCCGATCCCGACGGTACGGTGCACGGTGAGTTTCCCGACGGCCCGGCCGCCAGTCTGCCTCCTGGCGGCCTCGACGCGGGGAGGTGCACCTGTGGTGCCACCGGCATCTGCCGCCACCTGATCGGCGTGATCCTGGCCTACCAGCGTGCCGACCAGCCGGGTGAGGGGCTCTCGGCCGGTCAAGGGGCCGGCGAACCCGGTGTGGAACGTCCGGCCGCCCGCCCGCCCGCGCCCTGGAATCCGGGGCAGGTGACCGACGACGAACTCACCGCGAGGATCGGCACCCGCATGATGGCCGCCGCCCGCCGTGCCGAGCAGGCCGGATACACCGCCAGGGTCCGCCGCGCCACCGCCGCGAATCCGGTGCCTCAGGTCGAGCTCGCTGCGGCGACCGTGCGTTTCCTGGTCCCCGGTGACCTTGGCTTCGTGCACACCGACACCGCCGCAGGCAACCGCGACGAGGTCGTCGCCCTGGCGGTGTGGGCGTTCCGCGCCGCCGACGACAGGCATCCCGAGGTGTCCGACGTGCGGGTCGACGTCGGCGGCGTCGAAGCAGGCACCGGCTCCGGGCTGGAGCGGGCGCTGACGCTGGCCGCCACGGTCCTGCACGAGGGTGCGACGCATCTTGGGCAGAGCCTGGAGACCACCGTCGCAGACGTGCGCCGCCACCTTGACGACGCCGGTCTGCGCTGGCCGCTCCTGGCCGTCGACGATCTCGCCGAGCAATTGACCGCCTACCACGACCGCGGCGCCCACTACCGTCCGGAGCTGCTCGCCGGTCACATCGCCGAGTTGCACGCCCGCCACCGTGCGGTGATCCGCCCGAACGCCACTCTGCGCAGCAGCGTGCTGGGCACCGCGGAGGCCGCGGAGACACCCCTGCGCCGGGCCCGCCTCGACAGTCTCGGCTGCCGGATTCGGGCCCTCGGCAACCAGCGGATCGCCGAGGTGTATCTCGTCCACGGTGCCAGTTCCATGGTGCTCGTGCTTCGCCGTCATTGGGACGGCGACGCCGACGGCGCGGAGCTGTCACGGCGACGGATCGCCACGACCACGCTGGGCGCGCTCGCCGCCGGCAACCTCGTCACCGAATCCGCGGTCCGCAGCGCCAACCGGACGGTGCGGCTGGCCACGGGACGGATCGCCAAGACCACTGTCAGCCCTTCGCGGGGCAACTGGGACGAACTACCACCGTCACTGGTGGCGACCGACTTCACCGGCCTTGCCCGCGAGCTCGACGCCCTCCCCCCGCAGCCGATCCGTCCGCGTGTCGAAGCGGAACTGGTCCGGGTCGTCGCGGTGGGCGGGGTGGAGTCCGTCACCTACACTCCGGGTGACCAGCGTCTCGAGGCCGTGATCACCGATCGGGCGGGCAACCCCGTCACCGTCACCGCCACCCACACCAGCGCCGCCCCCGGACGCCTCGACGCCCTGGCGGCCGTGTTCGCCGGTACGGAAGGTGAGCTGCGTTTCATCAGCGGCATCGTGCGCAGAACAGCCGGAAGCGTCGTCATCGAACCGGTCGGCCTGGCGGTCGAAGATCGGGTCATCGTCCCCGACCTGCGGCCCGCCGGGAGCTTTGTCGGGCTCGCGGTCGCCGACGCGACCCCACGCGAACCGTTGTTCGCGGCCCTGGCCGACACTCGGGATCTCCTCGCGGAAGCGCCCCACCGGGGCCTGAGCCACCTGCCCCCGAGTTATGGTGATCGGCTCGCGGACGCGGCGCAGCGGTTGACCGCGCTCGGACTGCACCGTGTCGCGCAGGCCGTCACGGCCTTCGGGGCGACGCTGACCCACGGCCGTGACCAGGCGACCGAGCAGGCCTGGGTCGACGCGTACCTGCGCCTGGAGGTCGCTCTCGATCTCTGCTGACCGCCGAACCGTACGCGGTGCTCCGTACCGCCGAACCGGACAAGGAACGAAGAACGATGACCGAGACCCTCCGCGACCACACGCAGCAGGCCGCCCACAGCACCGACCCGTCCACGCAGCCGTCAGAATCGACCGTGCCCGCTTCGCCCTGTGCCTCTCCACCGGGGCGCTCATCTGGTCGACCTCCAGCTTCGTCCACGGCTTCCAGCCCACCTCCGAGATCGGCTGGACGATCACCGACCTGGGCGGCCTGGCCTTCCAGCTCGGCCTCTGGGCCCTCATCACGCTCATGAGCCGCACCGGTGCGATCGGGGTGACCCGCACCGCCCGCGTCATGCTCACGGTCGAACGGGTGCTGCTCGCCCCGGCGATGGTGTGCAGCCTGATCCACGGTCTCTTCCCCGCCGCCCGCGACACGCTCTGGCTGGGCATCCTCGACATCTTCTGGCCGCTCTCGATGCTGGGCATGTTCGTGATCGGCATCAAGGTCGCGGTGGCCGGCCGGTGGCGCGGACTCGCCCGCGTCTGGCCGCTCGTCGCCGAGAGCTGGGCGATCGTGTCCATCCCCGCGATGGGGATTCTCGGCGCCTCGATCGGAGGCGTCGTCGCCGCGACCCACCTGCTCGTGGGGTACGCCACCCTCGGACTCATCATCGCGTTCCGCCCCGAACTGGTACGCGGCGAGGACTGAGCGCGCCCCCTTGGCAGCACAGCGTTCGTCGCCACAGGAGCAGGACCCCGAGCGCGGCCGGAACCGGTTCCCCGGTTTCGCACCGGGGATCGTTATTCGCCGGTGGCACCGTCGATGCGCTCGCGCAGCAGGTCCGCGTGGCCGTTGTGCCTGGCGTACTCCTCGATCATGTGGACGAGGATCCAGCGATGGGTGCAGTCCCGGCCGTTGCGGTCACCGAAGGCGTCCAGAGGTTTGGCCGCGGAGATGGCACGGGCGTGTTCGATCTCGGACCGCCAGGTGGCGAAGGCCTCCTCGACGGAGGCGGTGTCGACCTCGTTGAAGTCGGCGTCGTTGTCGCGGTCCTTGACCCAGAGCTTGGGGATGTCCTCGCCGTTCAGCACGCGGCGGAACCAGATGCGTTCGACGTATGCCATATGCCTGACCAGGCCGAGCAGGGACAGGGTCGAGGGCGGCACGGAGCGCAGGCGCAGCTGGTCGTCCGTCAGGCCCGCGCATTTCACGGCGAGAGTGGCCCTGTGCCATTCGAGCCAGTTGTTGAGCACGGTGAGCTCGTCGCCGTTGAGGGGCGGCGGAACACGGGTGTCGGTCACGGGCACAACCTATCCGTCGTAGGCGGCGGGCCGGTGACGCGGGCATCGACGCTTCAGGCGGAGCTTGCCCGATCCGGGCGGCGAGTCCGGCGCACCATGTGGTCCCCGCGACATCGGCGCGGGCGGTGAGTTCGACGCGCGGTGTGGTTCCCTGCGACGCCACCGCGGGCGGCGAGGGCACGCCACCTGGTCCCCGCGACGTCGGCGCGGGCGGTGAGTTGTCCGATGGCGAGCCCCCTGGCATCGGAAGGGGACTCGGTCGCGCCCACGGGCCGAAGGTTGACCTCATCTATGGTTGAGGTTTCATGATTGACGGGTGACAAGATCTTCTGCGGCCCCCGACCCGGCTGTCCTTGACCGCGCTGGGCGACGAGAGTGGATCGGGCTCGCCGTTCTCTCCCTCCCCGCTTTCCTCGCCTCCCTCGAATTGACCGTGACCCATCTGGCGTTGCCCGCCATCGGCAGGGCGTTGGCGGCCGACAGCGCTGAGCTGTTGTGGATCGTGGATGTTTACGCCTTCCTGCTCGCCGGATCGCTGATCACCATGGGTACGCTGGGCGACCGGATCGGCCGCCGACGACTCCTGTTGATCGGTGCGGCCGCGTACGGCATCGCCTCCGTGCTCGCGGCCTACGCGCCCAGCGCGGGTGCGCTCATCGCGATCCGCGCGCTGCTCGGAATCTCCGGTGCCACGTTGATGCCGTCCGTGCTCTCCCTGACCGTCGCCATGTTCCGGGACCCGCGGCAACGCACTGTCGCCGTCGGGGTCGTCATCGCGAGCGTGTCCGGAGGCACCGCGATCGGGCCTCTCGTGGGCGGCTGGTTGCTTGAGCGCTTCTGGTGGGGGTCGGTGTTCCTGCTCGGCGTGCCGGTGATGGCGCTGCTTCTGGTGCTGGGGCCGATCCTGCTGCCGGAGCGACGCTATGCCGGGGTAGGGCGGTTGGACCCGATCAGCGCCGTACTGTCGCTGGCCGCGGTCCTGGTGGCGGTCTACGGTCTCAAACAGATGGCCGCCGACGGTCCCGACCCGTTGCCCGTGTTCTCCGTCGCGGCCGGGTTGCTGTTCGCCGTCATCTTCGTACGCAGGCAGCGTGCGCTCCGCGACCCGTTGATCAACCTGAGGTTGTTCGCGAACCGAGCGTTCAGCACCGCGGTGGCCACGCTGGCGCTCGGCATCTTCGTGTTGTGGGGTTTCAATTACGCCTTCGCACAGTACTTGCAGTTGGTACACGGACTCTCTCCGCTGGAGGCGGGCCTGTGGACGGCGCCTTCGGCGGTCGGGGTGATCATTGGGTCGACGCTGGCCTCCAGGATCGTGCGATGGACGGCCCCGGGACCGGTCATCGCGGTCGGACTGGCTCTCGCCGCCACCGGCTTCGTGGTGGTCGCGCAGGTGGGCGTCCCGCCGGTAGGCATGACAGCCGGGACAGGCGACCTGGCCATCCTGGTGGCCGGGGCCGTCATCGTGTCCGCCGGGCTCGGTCCGATGATGGCGCTCGCCACCGACATGGCCGTCGGTGTCGCGCCGCCCGAGCAGGCCGGCGCCGCCTCGGCGATCTCCTCGACCGCTCCCCAACTGGGCGGCGCACTCGGCATCGCCATTCTTGGCAGCGCCATCACCGCGGTCTACCGAGACGAAATGAGCGGCGGCGTTGTGGTGGGTTTCCCCGCGGAGGCCGCGTCCGCCGCGACGGAGAGCCTGGCCGGTGCTGTGACGGCGAGTCGCATGCTCCCCGACCGGCTCGGGGACACGCTGCTCGGTGCGGCCCGTCAGGCGTTCACCGCGGGATTCCAGTTGAGCGCCCTGGTCAGCGCCGCGATCGTGGCGGTGATGGCCGTCACGGTCGCGGTCATGCTCGGGCGCGGCAGAGTCGGCCCCAAGCCGACCACAGGACGTTGATCGGACCGCATGTGCCGGTGGCCACGGCGGCCAACGCCAACGGCCGGTGGGAGATCCTCGGTCCGGAGGTCACCTCCGCCGAGGACGGCGCCGACCGGCCGGCGGCTCGTCCCGGTTCAGGCGACCAAGATCGTCCTTAGGTAGTCGGCCACCGCATCGCCTGACCGGGTCCGTACGGCCACATAGCCGTCCGGCCGGACGAGGACGAGCGTGCCCCCGCCGGCGCCGTAGCGCTTGCTCGGAGGTCCTGGCTCCAGCCGGTAAACGCGGATGTCGTCGCCGTAAAGTCTGTCCAGGCGCTCGGCCGGATCCGGCGTCACCGCGCCGAACTGGAGCAGCGTGAAGTGGGAGCCGCGGAAGAGGTCGAACAGCCGCGACCGCTCGCCGGTCACCGGGTGCCGACACGGTGAGTCGGGCGCCCGGTCACCGGGCCGGACCTTGCCCTTGTCGCCGACCGACAGCTCGGAGGCGCGGTAGTTCACGCCGAGCTGGGAGGTCTTGCCGACGATCGCCCTGGTCACCGCGGGGTTGCGCATCAGCGGCAGGATGATCCGGTCGCGCAGGAAGGTCATCAGAGGTTTGGTGGAGAACAGCGCGGTCATGCCGGCGCCGCTGGCCTTGAGCACGGATTCGGCCACCGGGCGGCGCTCCCGCTCGTACGTGTCGAGCAGGCTGTCGGGGGCCTGGCCGCGTACCGTGAGGGCCAGCTTCCAGCCGAGGTTGTAGGCGTCCTGGATGCCGGTGTTCATGCCGAGCCCGCCCGCGATCGGGTGGACGTGGGCCGCGTCTCCGGCGACGAAGACGCGGCCGGCACGGTAGCGGTCGGCGAGCCGTACCTTGTAGCTGAAGCGCGACAGCCAGGTGGCGTTGTGCAGGCGCACATCCGTCCGGCCGGTGCGCTGCGCGAACAGGCGCTGGAAAAGCTCGAGTGAGGGCTCCTGGCCGGCCCCCTCCTCGCCAGGGCGTACGGTGAGGCCGAACTGCCACGACAGCGTACCGGGCAGCAGCGCGAGGCCCACGGAGGACTCATCGGTTGCGTACCAGACGTAGGAGCCGTCGCGGGGCAGACCGTCGACCTCCACGTCGCCGAGCAGGTAGTGCTCGGTCTCCGACACCAGCCCGGGGAAGGTGATCCCGGCGGCCTCGCGCACGGCGCTACCGCCGCCGTCGCAGCCTACGAGGTAGGAGGCGTGGATCACCTCACCCGTGGCGAGCCGTGCGACGACCTGACTGTCGGACTGCTTGAGGTCGGTCAGTCGCAGGCCGCGCTCCACGTGGCCACCCAGCTCGGCCAGGCGGGCGCGGAGGATCTGCTCGGTGCGCCACTGCGGTAGCAGGACGAGCGTCGGGTACGGCACATCCGGCCGCGGGCGGACACCGGCCAGGAGGTGAAGCTCCGCGACGAACCGGCGGTCCAGGTAGATCCGCGCCGGCATCTCGGACGCCCCGGCGTCCAGAAAGTCCTGGACCACGCCGAGGTCGTCGAACACCTCCAAGCTGCGCGGCTGTATGCCCTTGCCCCGAGACTGACGGTGGAATTCGGGAGATCTGTCGATCACCCGGAAGGTGACGCCGCGCCGGGCCAGCTCGCAGGCCAGCGTCAGTCCGGTCGGTCCGCCTCCGACGATGAGTACGTCTACGTCGGTCATGTCTTCCCCCGATTCCGGAACGGAACCTATCCGTTCCGTTTGGAGGATAAGCGGCCCCGAAGCTGGGACGCAACCGTTCCGTCTCGTGTTAATGTCGCCGACATGGCCGAGATCCGCCCGCGTGGTCGCGGCGCAGCCGTGCTGCGCCGGACAGTCACCGACACCATCCTCGCGGCGGCGGTCGCCGAGTTGGCGGAGACAGGGTACGCCGGGATGTCAATGGGCGCGGTGGCCCGGCGAGCCGGCACGGGAAAGGCCGCGCTCTACCGGCGGTGGTCGTCGAAAGAGGCGATGGTGGTCGACCTCATCGACGTCGTCGCCTCCCGGCAGGTCCCGGCAGGCGGGGCCGGTGACCTGAGCGGCGACGTGCGAGCCTACGTCCGAGCGGTGGCGGACACGCTGTCGGATCCCGTGGTCATGTGCATCGTGCTCGATCTGACAGCCGAGGCCGCTCGCAACCCCGAACTCTCCCGGGCGTTCGACACCGCGATCCGGCAACCGCGCAGGGCCGCCTGCGAGCGGTTTCTGCGGAGCGCGATGGAGCGCGGCCAGTTGCCCGCCGACCTCGACCTCGACCTGGCCCTCGACCTACTGGTCGGGCTCACCCAGTGGCGCGTCCTCAACACCGGCCGGACCGTCGACGACTCCTGCGTCGAGGCGACGAGCAAGCTGATCATCCAGGCGCTTCCGCTCTGCGTGGGCGTCGGCGATGAGCGTGGTGTGCCGGGATGACGGCTCCTGCGCGGGTTTCCGTGCGCCGGACGGCGCCAAGGCCGCCCATCCTGCTTCGAGTGTGTGGGCGGGGCGGCTGTTCGGCAGGCCGGAGGGCGAGAACAGCCGAACCGTCTCCATCGCGTGCGGCACGCTTTCGTACGCCCGCGACGGTGCCGCGGAACCACACCGCTACCCGTCGATCCAGCCGAGCTCGACCGCCCACCCGTACGTCATGGCTTCGGCCGCGGGCAGCGTGAGGAACGAAACGGCGTACAGAACGACAAGGAGCCCGATCGGAACGGCCCAGGCGCGAGTGCGGGCTTCCGGCGGACCTGCCTCATCCTGTCCGGCGTCGGTACGGCGCTCCCGCCGGAGCCGCGTCCCCGGGAGCCGGCGGTCGTCAGGCCTCAGCGCCCACGACGCGACGGCGCACGCCCCGAACACCAGCGGCACCCCCCACGTCCGAAGACCGTCGCCGACCGTCAGATGCGACACCACGGCACTCGACCACAGGAAAAAGGCACCCGCGTACGCCCACTCCTTGATCAGCGGCAGCCCGGGCGCGATGATCACGATGGCCGCGCCCGCCTGCCACGCGGCCAGAACATAGGCGAAGAATTGGGGATATCCCAGGTGGCCTAACTGGGCTTCCACCCACTCGATCGGCACAAGGTTCCACACCGATCCGGCAACCAACTCGAAGACGATGACAAACGTGGTGGCCCAGAAGGCGACAGGGCGGATCCCGCCCCGATTCCAGCCGCTTCGTGCTGCGGAGGCCGGCTTCTCGCCCGTCGTGTGCTGGAACGTCGTGGTCGTTCGAGTTCGCATCGCGGCCTCCTCGTCACGTCGGTCCGCCATGTTCATGAGATTCTCCTTGCGTTGCGAGCGACTTCGGTTCGAAGTCGCAGGTGGCGATTGACTCCACTGACTCCACAACGGAGTGGCCGGCAGGGGGCGAGGGCCGCTGAACGCGACTTTCGCCCGCATGCTCGTCAACCTTCCGCGGCGCGGTGGTGTCAGACGATTTCAAGGTTGGCCATCATCCCCATGTCCTCGTGCTCGGCGTTGTGGCAGTGGAAGAGATAGCGGCCGCGATAGCCGTCGAAGCGGGTGATGATCTCCACTGATTCACCCGGCCGCAGGGAGACGGTGTCCTTCAGACCGGCGTCGTGGGGCAGCGGTGGCCGGTCGCGGCGCGAGAGCACCAGGAAGCCGACCAGGTGCAGGTGGACGGGATGGTGGACGTCGGCGATCAGCCGCCACACTTCCACGTCGCCGAATCCGGTGGTGACGTCGGAGCGGGCGGGGTCGAACGGCAGCCCGCCGATCAGCCATCCGTGACCGCCGTGCATGCGCCCGGCGCGGAAGGAGAGGTCGCGCACCCGGACGGCGTCCGACCGGCACCAGGTCGGGAGATCGGTGGAAAGGACACGCGGGATGCGGCTGTCGTCGGTGGCCTCGCGCGCGACCCGGAAGGCCATCACGTCGCGGGTGCGGCCGGAGCCGAGCCGGTTGACGACTCTGACGCGGCCGCCGACCGGGACGCCGGAGAAGTCGACGACCACGTCGTAGCGTTCGGCCGGCGCGATCGGCAGGAACCGGTGGACGACCGGAGCCGCGAGCAGCCCCTGGTCGGCCCCGATCTGCACGAGGTCGAGCCGGTGTCCGTCGTCGGTGATCGCCTCAAGCTCGTAGTGCCGGGCGTTGGAGGCGTTCAGTACGCGTAGCCGGTAGCGGGCCGCATCGATCTCGTGCACGGGCCACGGGGCGCCGTTGACCAGGATCACGTCACCGAGAACCCCGGCAAGGTACGGCTCGCGCACGCCCGGCCGCTCCCGCGACGTGGGATCGAGGGCGGGGTAGTCGAGGCCGCCGTCGGCGGCGAACGCACGGTCCACGATCATGAGAGGCAGTTCGCGCCGCCCGGCGGGCAGGCCGAGCGAGTCCTCGGCATCGTCACGGACGACGTGCAGCCCGGCGAGGCCCCGCCAGACGGCGGGGGCGGTGAAGTCCATCCGGTGGTCGTGGTACCACAGCAGCGTCGGCCGCTGGTCCAGCGGGAACGTGTAGTCCCGCGACAGTTCGGTCACCACCGCCCGCGGGTCGTGCATGACATGTCCCGGTCCGCCCGGGCCCGCGTGCGTGACGTGGGCGGCGTCCGGCCAGCCCTTGGGCAGGACGAGGTCGGTCGGGTACCCGTCGGACCCCGCCGGGGTCCGGCCGCCGTGCAGATGCACGACGGTCGGCACGGGAAGGTCGTTGCGATGCGTCACGGTGACCGGCCGACCGCGACGCGACTCGATCGTCGGCCCCGGGAAGGAACCCTCGTACGTCCACAGCGGCGTCCTGACACCGGGCAGAATCTCCACCGTCGCCTCGCGCTGGGTGATCTCGTAACGGCCGACCCCGCCCGAAGTGCTGACCGGCTCCAGCACGGAGGGAAGCGGCAACGGCACCTGGAACGCGGGCGGCAGCGGCACGGCGCTGCGCAGTTCGGCCCCGGTGAACGGCGTACGGCGGGCCAGCGCGGCCGAGGCCGACAGCCCGCCGGCCGCCACCAGGCCGAGTGCCCCGCCGATGCCCAGTGCCTGACGTCTGGTCACCGTACGGGCACGGCCGGGTCGGTCGTCGTACGGCTCACGCATCGTCGGCTCCCTGCCGTTTCGGCTCCCGCGAGCTCCGTATCCGCTCCCGCTCTCGCTCGCCCCGTTCCCGCGAGCTCCGTATCCGCTGCCGCTCGCCCCGCTCCCGCTCGTTTCGGGGGTGCTGTCGCCTCCGGAGGGGCCGGCTCCACACGGCGACGAACAGCGCGACGAGCGCGACGACGGTCATCACCCCCAGCGGGAAGTGCAACCACAGGGCGCCGTCCAGCCCGGCGAAGTACTGCACCGACTCGGCCGCCATCAGCGCCGACGTGGCAAGGAACGGCCAGGCCTGACGCCTCCGTACCCAGATCACGACCCCCACGATCACCTGCACAAAGCCGACATAGGTGACCACGTCGGCGCCGGCCGCATGCCAGCGCAAGCCGTCGTAGTCACCGCTCATGTACACCCCGGCGAACACCGGCTGGCCGGCGATCGCGACCATGTGCGCGCTGACGACGGCCCGCAGCACCCAGTCGGCGGGCCCCGTCCGATGCCCCGTCCGATGCGTCGCATCGGGCCGGGCCGACACGATCGCGCGGAGCCTGTTGGCCGCGTTAACCATCAAGCGTTCTCCTCACGCTGTCTCGACAAGCCGGCCGGCGAGACGACCGGTGGAAAGGTGTTTGGCCTGACCCGTACGACAAGACAGCGCTTCGAAATGTGAGACAACGCGTCAAGCTCACATTTCGAAGAGCTGTCTTGTCGTCCTACTGACAGCCGACCGCGACCAGAGAAGTCGGGGGACACCATGACCACCCAGCCCGGGCCAGGAGACATACCGCTCGATCCAAGCCTGAGCGCGATCACGGGCGAGCGGCGTCGGCTGATCAATCTCGCCTACCGGCTCCTCGGCTCGCTGGCGGAGGCCGAGGACGTCGTCCAGGAGACCTATGCCCGCTGGTACGCCATGACCCGGCAGCAGCAGGACGACATCGCGTCCCCCGGCGCCTGGCTGTCCACGGTCGCCGGCCGGATCTGTCTCAACGTGCTCACCTCGGCACGGGCCCGGCGAGAGACCTACGTGGGCGAGTGGATCCCCGAGCCACTCCCCGAAGCCACGGAGTGGATCAGCGGACGGCCGGACGGCATCACCGTCGACCCGGCCGACCGGGTCACTCTCGACGAGTCGGTCAACAT
Organism: Streptosporangium sp. NPDC006930; assembly: GCF_040635605.1. Taxonomy (NCBI): domain Bacteria; kingdom Bacillati; phylum Actinomycetota; class Actinomycetes; order Streptosporangiales; family Streptosporangiaceae; genus Streptosporangium; species Streptosporangium sp. NPDC006930. The sequence goes on from NZ_JBEYID010000009.1 coordinate 227,511, forward strand.
GGCCTTCCTCGTCGTCCTCGAATCGATGACCCCGGCCGAGCGCGTCGCGTTCGTCCTGCACGACGTCTTCCGCTACTCCTTCGCCGAGGTGGCCGAGATCGTCGGCCGCACCCCGGCGGCCTGCCGCCAGCTGGCCTCCTCGGCCCGCCGCCGCATCCGTGCCGCGCGGGCGTCCACGACCCCGGCGGCCCGGCAGGCCCGGATCGTCAGGGAGTTCAAGCGGGCATGGGAGGCCAAGGACATCGACGCCCTCGTCGCCCTGCTCGACCCCGGCGCCACGGCGACCGCCGACGGGGGCGGCGTCGTCGGCGCGCTGCTCCGCCCGGTCGAAGGCGCCGAGCGGATCGTGCGCTCCCTGGTCCAGCTTGAGGGAAGGCTCCACGACCTGACGTTCCTGGAGCGTACGGTCAACGGCCGGCCCGGCCTGATCGCCCAGGAAGACGGCGTCACCGTGTCGGTCTACGCGTTCGAGGTGGCAGACGACCGGATCAAGCACATCTGGGCGGTACGCAACCCCGACAAGCTCCGCTCATGGACGGCGGAACCGCAGCGGCCACCACTGGAAACGCCGGCTCCGCCACAACAAGACGCAGATACGAATCACAAAAAATGACTGTGCTGGGCACGTGAGCATCGACACGTACCGACACCCGTAGGACTCCGCAGACGAGACCACCCGCGCGGCCGTCGATGCCGTGTTCGCTCCTCGACGACGTACATTCCGAGATCCTGTGGGCCGACGGGGAGCAGACCCCGGCCGTGCTCGCGAAGCTCTTCGTCAAGCGCCCGCTTGCCGAGCACCGCCAGGCGTGGCCCGTCGTGACCTCTCGGCGTCATCGTGTGGTCCGGCCCCGAGAAGGTCTCCACGTGAAGAGTCGCCGCCCCGTCCGCGCGCGGGATACGCCCCCCGACCGGGTGCGTAAAAGAATCTTGGTGTGGGCTGTAGTGGAGGACCCCTCCCGTTCGTCATCCACATGACGCACGGGAGAGGAGGGCACCCATGGACATGGTCACCGGTGCACAATCGCCCTGTGCCGAAACATGGCCACCACGATCGCCGTGATGGTCACCGCCGGCTACGCGATAGGAGCAACCCGATGAAGTACCTGATGCTGGTATGCACCGACCCGGCCTACACGCCCGGCCAGGACGACGGCGCCCCGGATGTGGAGGACTGGGTCACGGAGATGGACGGCAAGGGGATCCGGCTGATGGGTAACCGCACCCGCCCGGCGAGCGACGCGACCACGGTTCGCGTCCGCGACCGTAAGGTGCTGCTGACCGACGGCCCGTACGCGGAGACCAAGGACCAGATAGTCGGCTTCGACGTCCTCGAGTGCGGCGACCTCGACGAGGCCATCGACGTCGCGTCCAGGCACCCGATGGCGTGGGCCGGGATGATCGAGCTGCGTCCGTTCTGGCCCGACGGCGAGGACTGACGGCCAAGACGGACGACGTCGATGACAGCTCAGGTGGCTCGGGTGAAGGACCGGATCGCCGGGATCTACGCCGACGGGTGGAGTCGGATCGTGGCCACCATGATCCGATTCACCGGCGGTGCCTGGGACCTGGCCGAGGAGTGTACGCAGGACGCGTTCGCGCAGGCACTCCAGAGGTGGCCGGAATCAGGCGTACCGGATCAGCCACTGGCGTGGCTCACCACCGCGGCACGCCACCGCGCGATCGACCGGATGCGCCGCGCGTCGACCGAGATGGCGAAACTACGGGAGGTGGCCGCGTTGGACCTGGAGCCGTCGCCCTACTCGAGCGACAGCGAGATCCCCGACGAACGCCTGGAGCTCATGTTCACCTGCTGTCATCCGTCGCTGAGCCTTGACGCCCAGGTGGCGTTGACCCTGCGGAGCCTGGCCGGCATGAGCACCGCCGAGATCGCGCGTGCGTTCCTGGTGCCGGAACGCACCATGGGTCAACGCCTCTTTCGCGCCAAACAGAAGGTCGCGCACGCTGGCATCCCGTTTCGGGTGCCGCCCGCGCACCTACTGCCGGACCGCCTTCCCGCCGTACTTCACGTGCTCTACCTGCTCTTCAACGAAGGGTACGGAGACCCGCGAAAGGCCCGGCTGTGCCTGGAGGCCATCCGTCTCGCCCGGGTGGTGACGGCGTTGATGCCCGACGAGCCGGAAGCGCACGGCATGCTCGCGCTGATGCTGCTGCACGACGCCCGGCGGCCGGCGCGTACGGACGCGGGCGGCGACATGGTCACCCTCGCCGAGCAGGACCGCTCGCTGTGGGACCAGGCGCAGATCGCGGAGGGTGCCGCGATCTGCGAACGAGCACTACGGCGACGCCGCGCCGGGCCGTTCCAGCTCCAGGCGGCCATCGCGGCGTGTCACGCCACCGCGCCGGTCGCCGACCAGACGGACTGGCCGCAGATCGTCGGGCTGTACACGCGGCTCGCGCGGATGGCACCGAGCCCGATCGTGGATCTGAACCGTGCCGTGGCGATCAGCATGGCCGACGGTCCCGAGACGGCGCTGCCACTGGTCGACGCGATCGCCGAGACCGGACAACTCGACGACTACCACCTGTTGCACGCCACCCGCGCCGACCTGCTGCGACGCGCCGGCCGCACGCGGGAGGCGGCCGACGGCTACCGCGCGGCCCTCGACCTCGCACCCACCGACGCCGAACGCCGTTTCCTGCGCGACCGGCTGCGGCTTCTCTGACGGCATACTCGGCTCCGCACGCGGCGAGGATCTTCACCGCGTCGCCCGCCCCGACCATGCGCCCGGATCCGTCGGCGATCCGATGGACGCCCTGACCGCCGATCGACGTCTTCTACCCGGCCGACCTGGCCCGGCACCGGAAAATGATTATGATCTCTCCTTCCTTCACCACTTCAAGAGCATGAATTTGCCCTGATCTCTCCGATCCGGGGCAGGGCAATGGGCATGGAGCATCCACACGCGCCTGTACTGGAGGCCCTGGCCGTCCACCACGCGTCCGGTTGGCCTCCTTTTCACCCGCCCGGTCACAAGCGGGGCCGAGGCGTGGATCCGAGGGGCGTCGAGGCCATGGGCCTGGGCGTCTTCCGCTCCGGCCCGCTCAACGCCACGAGCTCGTCAGTGCTGATCTACGCGGCTCTCGACGGCCGACGCAGGCACATGGTCGAGCACGGCCACGACGTCCACGAACGGCCGCTGCCCTCGACCCACCGACCCACCGACCCCGCACCGAGATCGACGATGTCTACGGCACGCTGTAAGCCGAGGTCGAGCAGGTGCCCGCCGACAGGGCGGCCGGCCGGATCTCCGTCGAGATACCGCCCCCTGCTCGCCGGGCATGCCGGGCGACCTCACCGATGACGTGCCCCGCCGCCTGAACACAGGGGTCGACGCGGGCATGGTCGTGCCGGACGCGATGGACGGCCTCCCCGGACGGTGTCCGGGTGGTCCGGAACCGTACCCGGACCTGAGAACAGGAGGACGATCATGGAACAGGTGTGGTTACTGGCGGCGCGTGGACTGCTGGGCGGTGTCCTGGTGGCCGCCTTCGCGGTTCTCGGAGAGATCACCAAGCCGAAGCGGTTCGCGGGCATCTTCGCCGCCGCACCCGCCGTGGCCATCGCCGGGATGACGATCACGGTGCTGAGCGAGGGGGACCTCGCACTGGCCCGCTCCGCGCTGGGCATGACCGCCGGTGCGGTGGCGATGGTGGTCTACTGCCTGCTGGCGGTGCCGCTCGTACGCAGGTGGGGTGCGCTCAAGGGGTCCGCGTCGGCGCTGGTCGTGTGGGCGGTCGTCGCCTTCGGCGGATGGCTGGTGGTCTCATGAGCGGCATCGAACTGGAGCCGTCGAAGATCCGCACCATCTCGCTTCGCGGACTGGCTGTGCGTTTCGCCTTCGGCGCGGTGATCTCGGTGGCGGCCGGTCTGGTCGGCCACTACTTCGGGGCGCTGGCCGGAGGCGTCTTTTTGGCGTTTCCCGCCATCCTGCCTGCCACGTTGACCCTCATCCAGGAAAAGGAGGAACAGCGCGCTCCGGCCGCCCAGGACGCGAAGGGCGCCACGCTGGGCGCGGTCGGAATGATCGTCTTCGCCGTGTGCGTCTGGGCGGCGATGACCGGCCTTCCCGCCTGGCTCGCCCTGACGATCGCCACAGCGGCCTGGGCGCTGACGGCCCTCCTGGTCTACCGGGTGACCACTCCGCGGTAACGCCGTCACAACCGCCCGCCTCCCGGACGACGCGATCGATGTGGTCCGCCGCGCCCTCACCGCGGCGGCTACCCTCCTCGTTTCAGCAGGGCGATGACCGCGCGTTCGGCCGGACCGTGCGTGGCCGGGCCGTCAGCCTCGCCCAGATCCGTCAGCGCGCGTTCGATGGTCTTTCCTTTCTCGTACGCGGCGATGACCCGGGGATCCACATAGGAGGCGCGGGCGACCGCCGGGGTGTTGCCGAGATACTCGGCCACCTCCTTCACGACCCGGGCGACCGCCCGCCGGCGGCCGGTCCGGGTGCGGACCCGTTTCGAGACGGCCAGGCCCACGGCGGCGTAGACGGTGGCGTGCCAGGTACGGAAGTCCTTGGCGCTCACCTCGGTCCCGAAGCGGTCGCGCAGGTAGTCGTTGATGTCCTGGCTCCTGACGTCGAACCAGGCGCCGTCGTGCTCGTAGCGCAGCAACTCGCCCTTGTCGGAGATCCTCCGCAGCGCGGCGACGACCCTGCGGACGTCCGGGTCGGTGATCTCGACCTCGCGCGGCCTGCCGCCCTTGGCGGGGTAGGCGCAGGTCACCCGGTCCTTCGTGCAGGTCACGTGCTCCATGCGGAGGGTGGCCAGGCCGAAGGACTCATACGATTCCCCGCCGACGCGGAACAGGCCGACGTCGAGCATCCGGGCCGCCGCCGCCAGGACACGCTCCCTGGTCAGGCCCTTCGTGTCGAGGTCGGCCTGGACCCTCTTCCGGAAGTCGGGCAGCCGTTCGGCCAGTTTCCCGACGCGCTCGAACTTGGCGCGGTCCTGCTCCTCGCGCCAGACGTCGTGGTAGCGGTACTGGCGGCGCCCGGCCGCGTCGGTGCCGACGGCCTGGATGTGGCCGTTCGGGTCGCGGCAGATCCACACCTCGCGCCAGGCGGGCGGGAGGACCAGCTTCCTGATCCGGTTCAGGGTGCGCCGATCCTTCACCGGACGGCCGCCGGTGTACTCGTACGAGAACGACCGCCCGCGTCTTCTCCGGGTGATGCCCGGTTCGGCCGGATTACTGGTGCGTAGCTCGGTCATCAGCCCGGGAGGGTCTCGCCACCGATGGGCGCCAGCACCTCACCCGTGTAGTAGGACGAGAGCCGCCCCGAGGCGAAGAACACATACGACGGCGCGATCTCGTCGGGGTCGGCGGCCCGCTTCATCGGAGTCTGCTTGCCGAACTCGTCGACCTTCTTCTCCGGGAAAGTGGCCGGGATCAGCGGCGTCCACACCGGGCCCGGCGCCACCGCGTTGACGCGGATGCCCTTGTCGACCAGGTTCTGCGCCATCGACATGGTGAACGCGTTGATCGCGCCCTTGGTCGCGGCGTAGTCGATCAGGGTCTTGTTGCCGCGCAGGCCGTTGATCGACGAGGTGTTGATGATCGCCGAGCCGTCCCCCATGTGCCGCAGGGCCGCCTTGGTGACCCGGAAGTAGCTGTGGATGTTGACGGCGAAGGTGTGCTCCCACTGCGCGTCGTCGAGTTCGTCGAGCGAGTCGACCGGCGCCTGATAGGCGACGTTGTTGACCAGCAGGTCGAGCCCGCCCAGCTCCTTGACGGTCTGCTCGACCACTTCGGCGCAGTGGTCGGCCCGGCCGAGGTCACCCGGCAGCAGTACACACCGCCGCCCCTCCCGCTCGACCAGCTCGCGGGTGTGCTCGGCGTCCTCATGCTCGCTCAGATAGGCGATCGCGACGTCGGCTCCCTCCTTGGCGAAGGCGACGGCGACCGCTCTGCCGATTCCCGAATCACCTCCCGTGATCAGGGCACGGCGGCCTTCGAGCAGGTCGCGGCCTCGGTAGTCGCGCATCTCGTCCCGGGGCTCGGGCGCCATCTCCCCGCTGCTGCCCGGGTAGCTCTGCGTCTGACCCGGTGGTGTCTGGTTGCGTTGCTCAGGCATGCCCCACCCATGCCCGGCCACCTGATCGCCTAACGAACTCTGACGCCGGCGGGGAGTGTGCTGCCGGAAGCGGGGCAGCGGTCGCTTATCGAAGGAGAAACGATGCCAACCGCACGCGAGATCATGACCCCGAACGCGGAGTGCGTGAACGCAGGCCAGACCACCGCCGACGCCGCCGAGAAGATGCGCAGCATGGACGTCGGTTCACTGCCGATCTGCGGGGAGGACAACCGGTTCAAAGGCATGATCACCGACCGCGACATCGTCGTGCAGGTGATCGCCCAGGGCAGGGACCCGAGGTCGTGCCTGGCAGGCGAGCTGGGCGGCGACGAGGTCGTGACCATCGGCGCCGACGACGCCTGGGAGATCCTGCGCACGATGAGCTCCCACAAGGTCCGTCGCCTACCGGTGATCGACGGCCACGAACTGGTCGGCATGGTCGCCCTGGCCGACGTCGCCGAGGCCCTCCCCGACGCCAAGGTCGGCGACCTGATGGACGCCCTCACCACCGACTGACGTCTTCGGGTTCGGCCCAGGCATGGCCTGGCCTGGAAGGTGAATCTCATGCCCGCACGCCAGGCGTTGAAGCGCTCCCCGAAGAAGGCCCAGAAGACCTGGATCAAGTTTCGCGCTCACCCTCCGTACGGGCGAGTGATGATCTCCAGGTTATGGCCGTTGGGGTCGGACCAGTACAGGCCGCGACCGCCGTCGTTGGTGTTGATCTGACCCGGCCGCTGGTGGAACGGGTCGGCCCAGAAGGTGAGTCCGCGACCCTTGATCCGGTCCCAGATCTGGTCGAACTCCTCCTCGGTGACCAGGAAGGCATAGTGCTGGGGATGCACGGGACCATCGGCCCCGGCGACGTCGAGAGACACTTCGTTGCCGAGATCGACGACGAGGAACGGCCCGAAGGCCGTCGCGGGCGGCAGGCCGAGGATCTCCACCAGAAACGCGGCGGTCTCCTCGCGGTCACGGGCTGTCACGATAGTGTGATTCAACCGCACTGACATGTAGATCTCCTTCCCAGACGGTCCCTACGCGGGGGTACGACAAGGGTCGCGACGTCTTTCGCCTCCTCGTTTCCATGATAGGAGCGGTCGCCAGGCTGGGTGAGTGTCGGCCGGAGCAGCGGCGCATGGGCCAGATTGGGGGCCGAGCGTTCGATTTCGGCGGCGGCCCGGCTGTTCTCCGGTGGGCCGGTCACGAGCCGGAATGTGACGTTGCTGCGCCGGCATCGTGAAGGCGCGGGCCAAGGGCATCTGGGCATGCGATCTGTTCCACGTCGACACGGTCTTCCTCAAGAGGCTCTACGTTCTGTTTTTCATCGAGCGTCCCCTACCTGGGTCCGTGCCCGGGAAGATCGGGGCACCCCACTCTTGCCTGCCCGAACCGTGCCGGGGGCGGACGTTCACCAAGCCGAAGGGCAAGGGCAAACGGTCCATCGCCTTACCTCCTGCCCTGATCATCCTTCTCAAGCGCCACAAGGAGTCTCAGAGGCTCGAACGGGAAGCGGCGGGGAGGTGGAAAGACTGGGATCTCGTAGGGTGCACGCCGAACGGAAACCCCATCGATGCCGGGGACGACTGGGACGACGGGGAGGAAGTCCTGCGACTCGCTGAGATCGACAAGGACGCCCGCGTTCACGACGCGCGTCATACGGCCGCGACACTCCTGCTTGAACAAGGGGTGGACATTCGAGTGATTCAGGCGGTCCTCGGCCATTCCCAGCTGACCACGACCAAGCGGTACACCCACATCACGGAGACACTGGCGATCGAGGCGGCGGGCCGGATGGGACGGGCGCTTTGGGATGGCTGACCGCAACCTGACGGCGACCATTGCAACCCTGATTGCAACCCTGGGCAGACTTCCCGAGTAGGAAATGGGAGGTCTGCCCAGGTCATTGGGGTAGGGCGCCTGGGACTCGAACCCAGAACCTACGGATTAAAAGTCCGCAGCTCTAACCATTGAGCTAACGCCCCGCAGGTGACAGCGTACCGAGGATAGTGTCCACTAACGTCCGTCGCCAGGCCTATTCATGGTCATCGGTTTGCGGAACACCCGGTGGGGGGCGGGATCGGCTCCTAGAGTGGCAGGCATGACGAGCTCGGGGCTTGAGCCCGCCTTCACCTCCCAGGTCTCCACGCGCCCAGGGTATGTCGTGGTCGATGTCGAGACCACCGGTTTCTCGCCGTCGAGGGGGGACCGGATCTGCGAGATCGCGCTCGTCTCGCTGGACACCCGAGGCGAGATCGTCGACGAGTGGCACTCGCTGGTCGATCCCCGGCGCGGCACCGGGGCCGTCCATGTCCACGGCATCACCAACGCGATGGTCCAGGGCGCGCCGGTGATCGAGGAGTTGCTGGACGAGATCTGGCGGCGGATCGCCGGCCGGGTCCTGGTGGCGCACAACGCCTCCTTCGACCTGCGCTTCCTGCGGAGCCTTCCCGGTAGTGAGTGGGTGACCGAGACCCTGTGCACGCAGCGGCTGGCGCCCGCCTTCATTTCCGAGGGCAGGTGGACGCTCGCCGCGTGCTGCGAGCGCGCCGGAATCCCGCTCCTCGGGGCCCACGCCGCGCTGGCCGACGCCCGAGCCGGGGCCGAACTGCTCCGTCACTACCTGCGTACGGGCGTCTCCTGGCAGGAGGAGCTCACCAGGGCGGCCCAGGCCCCCGAGTGGCGACCCTCCGGGCTTCCCCAACGGCCTCCGCGTCGCCGGTAAGTTCAGAAAGCCGTCGATAAGTCCAGAAAGTCGATGAGCCCGGGAAACCGAGGGATCCCGGAGATGATCAGCGGTAGGCGGGGATGCCGGTCAGGGCCTCGCCGAGCACGAGGGTGTGGATCTCCTGGGTGCCCTCGTACGTCAGGACGCTCTCCAGGTTGTTCATGTGCCGGATCACCGGATACTCCAGTGTGATCCCGTTGCCGCCCAGGATGGAGCGCGCCTGGCGGGCGATGTCCAGGGCGGCGCGGACGTTGGCGAGCTTGCCGAAGCTGACCTGGTGCGGGGTGAGGGTGCCCTCGTCCTTGAGGCGGCCCAGGTGGAGGGCGGTGAGCTGCGACTGCCCCACGCCGACGTACATCCAGGCGAGTTTCTCCTGGGTCAGCTGGAAACCGCCGATAGGCCTGCCGAACTGGACGCGGGAGGTGGAGTAGTCGACGGCCGACTCCAGGCAGGCGCGGGCGGCGCCCACCACGCCCCACACGATGCCGAAACGCGCCTCGGACAGGCATGACAGCGGGCCCTTCAGGCCACGCACCCCGGGCAGCACGGCGGAGGCGGGCAGGCGTACGTCATCGAGGTAGAGCGACGAGGTCACCGAGGCCCGCAGGGACATCTTCCTGTGGATCTCCGGGGCGCTGAACCCCGGGGTGCCCGTGGGCACCACGAAACCGCGGACGCCGTCCTCGGTACGCGCCCAGACCACGGCGACGTCGGCGATGGAGCCGTTGGTGATCCACATCTTGGAGCCGTTGAGTATCCAGTCGCCCGAAGGGTCCTGCTTGGCGTGGGTGCGCATGCCTGCGGGGTCGGAGCCCTGGTCGGGCTCGGTCAGGCCGAAGCAGCCGATCGCCTCGCCTGCGGCCATCCGGGGAAGCCACTCGTCCTTCTGCTCATCGGAGCCGTACTTCCAGATCGGGAACATCGCGAGCGAGCCCTGCACGGACACGAACGACCGCAGCCCGGAGTCTCCCGCCTCCAGCTCACGACAGGCCACGCCGTACGAGACGGCGTCGAGGCCCGCGCAGCCGTACCCCTCCAGGTGCATGCCCAGCACGCCGAGCGAGCCGAGGGCCGGGGCGAGCTCGCGGGCGGGGAAGACGGCCTCCTCGAACCAGTCGCCGACGTGGGGGAGGATCCGGTCCGCGACGAACTCTCGTACGGTGTCGCGGATGAGGCGCTGCTCCTCTGCGAGCGTGTCGTCGACGCGTAGGAGATCGTCCATGGGATTTCCCTCTCTCTTCGGCCCTGCCAGGGTATTACCGGTGCCGCTGGGACGGAGGTCAGGGTCGTGACCGGCCTCGGGAGGGGTAAGAGTCAGGGTCGTGCCAGGGGGAATCCCGATGTGAGGAAAGCTCACTCTCGGGCAGTCTGTGGATATGAACGAAAACGACTTCACCGGCGTCAAGAAGCTTCAGAGGACCAAGGACGGGCGCATCATCGCGGGTGTGGCCTCCGGTCTCGGACGCTACATCGGGGTGGACCCCAACATCATCCGCGCGGCCCTCGCGATCGCCACCTTCTTCGGGGGCCTCGGAATCGCGGTCTACGCGATCGGCTGGGTGCTCCTGCCCGACGAGAGGAAGGACAGGTCGATCCTGCAGGACATGGTCGACAAGAACAAGGACAACCCGATCTGGCTGGACGCCAAGACCAAGGCCGAGCAGGGCTGGGCGAAGGCCACCAACCAGCACCGCGCGCCGCACCAGCCGGGCCCGGAGTACCCCACCCACCAGGCCCCCTTCCCGCCCGCCGCTCCCCAGGCCCCGTACGGCACGGAGCAGCGGCAGGACGACACCCGTCCCCAGGTGTGAGTCAGGAGGTCGCCTCCGCGCGAACCCTCTCGATGATCTCCTTACGGGAACCTCTCCAGAACACGGCCAGCGCGGCCGCCACGGCGAGCCCGGCCGCGCCGGCCAGCGCGACCACCAGCTCGGGGCCGAGGTGGTCGGCGGCGGCTCCGCCGATCAGGATGCCGACGCCCTGGGAGGCGAGCAGGCCGGACTGGACGAGGCCGAAGGCCTGTCCTCGCCGCTCGGCGGGGACGCACTGCACGAACGCGGCGTTGGCCGCGAGCTGGTAGGCCCCACCCAGGCCCGAGACGAACCACAACAGCAGCACCACAGGAAGCGGTGGCTGCGCGGCGCACAGGATCAGCGGCGCGCAGGTGAGCATCGCCATCCGGCCCATCGATCGCAACCGGTTCGATGGGCTGACGTAGCGGCTGAAAAGGAACGCGCCGACGACGGTGCCGGTGGGCATGGCGCCCATCAGCAGACCGGTGACCAGCGAGAGCTGTTGGGGATTTTGGGTCAGCTCCGCGGCGTACGGGGCAGCGATCCCCTCGGGCAGCACGTAGAAGCCACAGAGCCAGGCGAAGAGCACCAGCGTACGCAGCCGGGGGTCTCCGAAGACCAGCCTGGCGCCGGCGCGGGTCATCGTCCACATCGAGGGCCGGTTCTCGTCGGCGGGGAGGGGCGCGGGACGCCGCCGTACCCCGGAGACGATGATGAGCGCGGAGGCGAGGAAGGTCGACGCGTCCAGCGCCAGCGCGCGGTACGGACCCATTCCCATGATCAGGAAGCCGCCGACGGCGAAGCCGAGCATCTGCGCGCCCTGGTTGGTCATGTTCTGCAGGGCTGAGCCCGCCACGTAGCGGTCGCCCTTGAGTAGCTCGGGCAGCAGGGCCGCCCGCGCCGCGGAGAACGGCGCGCTGAGCAGCACCACACAGAAGACCAGCACGCATAACGTGGCGAACGAGACGCCGGGCACCGCCATGAGCGCGACCAGGAGGGCCCGGAGCAGGTCGCAGGCGATCATGATGCCCCGGCGGGCGTAGCGGTCGGCGAGCCCCGCGAGAAGCGGCCCGCCGATGATCGGCGGCAGGTAGGTCAGGGCGTAGACCGAGGCCGTCGCGAGGGGCGAGTCCGTCCGTTCGAAGACGAGGATGGACAGTGCCACTCGTGAGAGCTGGTCACCGAGGAGGGAAAGCCCTTGGCCCAGCCAGAGCGCACGGAACTCCCCGATGGCGATGACCTCGCCGTAGGTCGCTTGGCGTTCCACCGGACGGCGATGCCGCCCGGGTAGTCGGCCGGACTTTGTCGCCGCCATAGGACTCCGCTGAGCTCGCAGGCACACTGACTGTGGGTGTTCACTGTGTAACCTACGGTGCCTGCTGTGGAGCCGCCGCGCAACCGAAAGCGATTAAGCGCATGCAAACTGTGATGATAAGCCGCGACATTCCGGAAAGAAGGCCTTTGACGTGCGGCGCGGGGTCGGCGAGGCTACTTACCAGCCCAACTCGTGCAACCGGTCATCATCGATGCCGAAATGGTGGGCGATCTCATGAACGACGGTTATCTGAACCTCTTCGATGACCTGGTCCTCGGTCTCGCAGATCGAGCAGATCGGGTTGCGGTAGATCTCGATCCGGTCGGGTAACACTCCTGCGTACCAGTCGCCCCGCTCGGTGAGCGGAATACCCGTGTAGAGGCCTAGAAGATTCGGTTCAGGGGGGTCGTCGACGACGACGAGCACCACGTTGTCCATGACTTTCGTCAGCTCGGGGGGAATGGTGTCCAGGGCTTCGGCCACTAGCTCCTCAAACTTCTCCCGCGAGATCTCGATCACACCCGTCATTCTGCCCCGTGATCCCGGGTAGAGGTGGAGGCGCATGAAATTCGCTGATTGGACCCAGGGAGCCCGCCGTTTCGTCACCGGTCTCGCCACCGGGCGAATCGCCCGCGGTGTGGCCGTCGCCGCCGTCGCCCTGGCCGGTGCGTGGCTCGGCGTCATGCTGGGTGGTGCCGTGCGGGCCAACGTCGGCCCGGTGGAGCTCGGCATGTCGGCGGAGCCCTCGTGGACCGGGGAGACCGTCGTCGACGCTCACCCCTTCGGCACACTTCTGTTCGACACCCACGACGCCCCCGTCGGCCTCCGCGTGACCCTGGAGAACATCAACCCCGAGCGGGCCCGCGGATTCCTGGACGACCCACGCTTCTCCGCCGACCGCCTCCCAGCGCTCCTGGAGGAGGAGCTGAGTGCCGGAGTCAGGACGCTGGTCCTGCGCGCCGCGCTCAGCGGCCTGGTGGGCGCCCTGGTGACGTCCCTGATCGTCTTCCGCAGGCCGGGACCGGCCCTGGCGGGCCTGCTGGGCATCACCGTCGCGATCGCCGGTACGGGGGCCGCCATCGCCCTCACCTTCAGGCCAGACTCGGTGGTGGAACCCAAGTACACCGGTCTGCTCGCCGGCGCGCCGTCCCTCGTCGGCGACGCCGAGTCGATCGTGACCAGGTTCGAGTCCTACCGGGTCCAGCTCGCCAAGCTCGTCAACAACGTCTCCCAGCTCTACGACGCCGTCTCCGCCCTGCCGGTCTACGACGCCGACCCCACCTCGATCCGGGTGCTGCACGTCTCCGACATCCATCTCAGCCCCATCGCCTGGAACCTCATCCGCTCGATCACCGCCCAGTTCAAGATCGACGCGATCATCGACACCGGCGACCTGACCGACCACGGCACGGGCCCCGAGGACAGGTTCACTGAGGAGATCAGCACCTTCGGGGTTCCGTACGTCTTTGTCAGGGGCAACCACGACTCCATGGCCACCCAGCGGGCCGTGGCCAAACAGAAGGGCGCGGTCGTCCTCGACGGCGAGGCCAAGACCGTGGCGGGGCTGCGCATCTACGGCATCGGCGATCCCCGGTTCACCCCGGACAAATCCGTCCCCATCGACTCCAACCTCGAATCGCTCGACGCCCTCGGCCGCTCGCACGCCGCCGAACTGGCGAAGCTGCCCAAGCAGGTCGATCTCGTCGCCGTCCACGACCCGACGATCGCCAAGGGACTCTCCGGAGCGGCCCCGATGGTCCTCACCGGCCATTCCCACGCGCGATCCACCGAGCTGCTGCCCTCCGGCACCCGCGTCCTGGTCCAGGGATCCACCGGCGGAGCCGGCCTGCGGGCCCTCGAACACGACGAGCCGACCCCCGTCGAGGCCTCGGTTCTGTACTTCGACGCCCACACGAACCGCCTGCGGGCCTGGGACGACATCACCCTGGGTGGGCTCGGCGAGCAGTCGGTTCAGATCCAGCGTCACGTTGAGACCGACCCTGGCCGTACAATTTCTCCTGTGCCGACAACCGCCCCGTCTCCAACGGGGTCCGTCACACCGTCACACCGTCGCCGTAGGCCGCAAACCGCTTTGGCATCAGGGCAAAAGTCCCCTATGCTTCAGAGGTCTCCAACGGAAGACGGCAACGGAACGAGACGAGAGTCTTGAGCCCCCATCGTCTAGTGGCCTAGGACACCGCCCTTTCAAGGCGGCGACACGGGTTCGAATCCCGTTGGGGGCACGGCCGAGCCAAGGCTCGCCAGGGAAACGGCAGGTCGAAGACCTCCGGAAAACTGGTAGGCTAAGCGAGGCAAGAACGACCGGGACAAAAGCCCGGAAGCAAGGTCCTGTAGAGCAGTTTGGAGTGCTCGCCACCCTGTCAAGGTGGAGGTCGCGGGTTCAAGTCCCGTCAGGACCGCTCTGGTAGGTGTTCGATCCACCACCGAGGTCAGGTAGCTCAGTCGGTACGAGCGTCCGCCTGAAAAGCGGAAGGTCGGCGGTTCGACCCCGCCCCTGACCACAGCAACTGAGCAGCACAAACGCCCCGAGCGACTATCGTTCGGGGCTTTTTTGATCTCCAATGACAGCAACGGCCCAGCGGCAGCTGCCGGATTTGGATCATCATGGCAGTCCGATGTCCACGTGGTTACTCTCGTGGCCGCCGGCGAAGGATCCCGATTACGGCACCCGCCTGCCCAGAGCGTTTCACGCGGTTCGGGTGGTCAATGCCGTCACCATGACTGAATTGCTGCTGGAAATCTCAAATGGTGACGCCACGGTGTGAGCCGCCGGGGTTGTGGTTGCTCATCTTGCCCTGGTTGGAACTGAGGGACCACGATGATTCCGGGCAGCCGTCTTATGGACGTAGCTTATGCGGCTGCTTGGGATGAAAAGGATGACATTGTCGGCGGGTACAAGATCGCTCGATCGTGCAGTCTCATCCGAGCGAAGCCGCACTTGCTCGCATACTGCAGTATGCTTCTGCTATGGCGGATACGACGCGCATCACGGTTACCTTGCCGAGTGACCAGGTCGCCGAGCTCAGGAAGCTCACGGACAACATCTCCGGCTTTGTCGCCGAGGCGGTGGCGCGTCGGCTTCGACACCAACTCCTCGGCGAGGACCTGCTGCGTCACCAGGAGGAGCACGGGGAGTTCAGCCAGGAGGAACTGGCTGAGGCTCACTCCAGGATCTTCGGGGAGGCGAACCCTGGGGGTTCGGCGAGCGCGGCGTGATCGAGCACGTTGAAACCGTCGTGCTCGACTCCCAGGGAGTCTCCGCCTGGATCGCGCAGGACCGTAAGATTCTCGCGATGTTCCAGGTGTTCCACGGTATGGGGGCCGATTTCGTCATCGGTGCCAACACCATCGTGGAAGTCAGCCATACGCGGGTGAATCTGCCTCGCCTGCAGTGGGTACTCTCCCGGGTCAAGGTCGAGCCGTTGACCGAGGCGGCGGCGAAGGCGTCCGCGGGACTGCTCAAGACCGCAGGTCTGCACGGCCACAAATACGCGATCGATGCGACGGTCGCCGAGGCGGCACTGCGCCAGCCGGGTCCGGTGGTCATGCTGACCTCCGATGTCGATGACATGGCCCGACTTTGCGGTCACCGTGTCCGGCTCGTTGGCATTTGAGTAAACAGCGGCCTGTACCTGTACTGCATCGAAGTTCACCTTGTCCTTCGTCACGCCGGCGAACTCGGTCACTGACACGAGGAGATGGTCCTACAGACCGGAACGATCTCGCATGTCCCCGCAGAGTGGCGGCAGCAGTGCTGACAGCAACGTCCCCACACACAGACTCACTTCGACCACCGTCCACCACCCTCTGACCACGGTCTCCGCTACCCCACCAGCGTGATTGGTCCGCCTGAAAAGCGGAAGGTCGGCGGTTCGACCCCGCCCCTGACCACAGCAACTGAGCAGGACAAACGCCCCGAGCCAATCATGGCCGGGGCGCTTTTTGTTGTGCTTGACGACAACGCGCTTTTCGTTGAGGGAGCGAGTAATGGGCTGGCGGCTCTTGTGACGTCGAGAGATCCGTCTGTCGGCTCAGGACGCAGTGCGTTATCTGCTGGGCACCTCAAGGTCGTCTGGATCGGCCGAGTTCGTCCAGCGAGACGACGCTCAGCTTTGGCGGGTGCCGTCGAGGGTCTCGCGGATGATGTCCGCGTGTCCGCCGTGGCGCGCAGTCTCTTCGATCATGTGGAACAGGACGTAGCGCACGTTGCACTTGATGATGTCTTTGCGCGCGCAGGGACTGTCAAGGTCCATCGAAGCCGCGATGGCGCGGGACTCCTCGATCTGCTCCCGGTAGTACGCGACCCAGTGCTCCACCGTGTCGTTCTCGTTGACCGTCATGTCGGCGTCGCGAGGATCGGTTTTGACGGCGGGCCAGTTCTCGGGGAGCTCGCGTCCGGCCATGATGACTTGGAACCAGCGGCGCTCCCAGGTCGCGGCGTGTTTAATCAGCCCCAGCAGTGACAACGAACTCGCGGTCGGTGCTTTTCGCGCCGCAGCATCGTCGAGCCCTTCGATCGTCAGGAGCAACCCCTCGCGCTGGTAGTCGAGGAAACCTTCCAGGGCCTCGCGCTCCGAGGTGTAGGCAAATGCCGCATCCTTGTTATCGGACATGCGTGGATGCTAACAGCGGCGACGGCTACGGAGGCGCTGCGCGCGACCGCTACTACGATCAGGATCGCGATCGCAATGACCTTCCCGTGCCTGCCCCATTCACGGGAATCTGCACAGGCAGACTGAGCGAGATGCTTGGGGAGAGGTTTCCGCAGGTGACCGATGTGCCGGACAATTTCGGACAACTCTTTAGGCATGTTCCCCGAGGATTCGCTTGTCGCACATAAGGAGGCCAGGCGCCTGGTAGAAGGCCATCGAATCTATTGGGTCAGTAATGGAGACCGATACTAGGCTATAGATCATGAAGCGTCTGATTGTCGCGGTTCTGTTGGTTGGCGGCCTTGCTGGAGCGGTCGCCGCCGTAGGCGCCTTGGGGGTCGGCACTTTCGTGGTGGATCGCCTGGCCTTGTTGTTGATGCCCCGCTCGTCGTTTCCTCGTTGTACCGATGATGACAAGCGGCTTGCTTCGGCCCTTGTAGTGCTCAGCATTCTCGATGCTCGTCCGGTCGAGGCGAAGCCGGGTGGGAAACGCATGGGGGGGTGCAATGACGATGACCGGCTTGCGTACGCCGAGCAGTCCTATCGGATTTCAGCGTCGCGTGTCGATGTGCCGTCCTTCTACCGTGAGGCTGCGATCAAGGACGGCTGGAAGCAGGCGCCGGTTCCGGAGCCGGAGGAGGGTGTGGCGCAGGTCTGCCTCACCAAGGTCATCGACAGCCGGAATGTCTACCTGTCGGTGGGGTACTCCGGCAGGCCGGACGAGAAGGACAGCGATGACTACTTGTTGCAGGTCGGTTCTGGCCCCAGTGGGAGCAACCTGTGCTGATGCCTGGGAGGGGTGTTCGCCCGGTCTCGGTTTTAGAAGATGATCACAAACCCTGCCGACTACACCTGGCTCGTGGAAGCAGCGGATGGCGCCTGCCTCACCTACATCCATGGCCTGACAGCCGAAGAAGTGATGGCTCGGCGCGGTGGCCGGCCAGGAGGCTTTACCCCCATGTCGTTCTGGGAGCTGGGCGGTGCCGTCGAGTCCGGCGTGTCCCTCGGCGTGACGACCATCGGTGACTGGGTGCTGACCGTTGAGCCCGGTTGGAACGGCATCGCCGAAGAAGTGATCATGCCGTTGTCGACGGGCACCCGCGTCGTGTCCCACTACTTTCTCAGCATCAAGGATCTCGATCACCTCTACTGGATCGAGGACGGCGAGCTCCGGTTCTGCTTCATCGCCCAGGAGGGCTACAGCCAGGAGGTGCCGGATGAGCTCGTGGAGACCATGGAACGGATCGATTCCATCTATCCCTCGTTCCCCGACCCCCACGACGGGCCGATGTTCCTCCTGGCCGAGCGCCTCACCGGGATCACGCTGACACCGCAACTACTGGAGGAGTCCACATACCTGGGCGGAACCGTTTCCGATCGACGTGCTCCAGGGCAGCGTGGAGCCCGTGGAGCTGGCTATCTTGTCGGTGTTGTTCCTTTACTTCTGGGCGCAGCATGCTCTGTGGGGGCGGACGCTCGGCAAGCGGATGCTGGGTGTCCGGGTCATCGCGGTGAGTACGGGCGGACGGCTGGGCGCGGGCAGGACTGTGCTCCGCACGCTGGTCTTCCCCCTGCTCGTCCTCGTCCCCGACGTCGGGCTGTTCTGTCTTTTCGTGGGCGGGCTCTGGATGCTCCTCGATGCCGAAGGCCGGGTGCTTCATGACCGCTTGCTGGGCACCGCGGTGGTGTGCGACTGGGTGAGGGACGCCCAACCTCAGTCGTAACAGGCCACCAGTGACATGATCTTGCTAACGCGGGGCCGACAACAGCTCTGGATGATCTTGGGCGACCACGGACCGAAGGTCCCGTAATGCCTGTCCGCTGGCCGAGGATCTGGCGAGCCGAGGCCACGCGGTGGCCGCGATCGACCACACCTACGAGAACGTCGCCAACACCTTCCCGGGTGGACGGGTCGCCACCTGCGTCACATGCGAGATCGAGAGTCCGGAGGCGTTGACTTTGTCGCAAACTATGACGCAACATTATGATACAAAGCTTGCGACAAAAGGAGACGCTATGACCCGTGAACCCTTACCGGACGACGGCCCGTCGGCGCGTACGACCGATCTGCGACTGGCAGGCGCGTGGCTGACCCGGCACGGCCTGACCGACGCCCACCCCACTCCGCTGCTCGCCAGCCGGCTTGCGGTCCGCGAGCGCGCCCGCCTGGCCACCTACCTCATCCTGGCCGCACTGATCATCGTCAGTGCGCTGGCCGCCGTCTCCGCGTTCGGCAACCCCCAGCCCTATCGCCCGCTACCGCTACTGGCCCTGACCGTGGCCGTGGCCGGGCTGCTGCTGGCACAGTCGCTGCTCGACCGGTGGGTGCGACGCGTCGACCAGCGAGCGGCCGCGACACTGTCACGCAGGGCCGCCCATCCGATCCAGCCCGGCTGGCGGA
Source organism: Streptosporangium sp. NPDC006930 (assembly GCF_040635605.1). NCBI lineage: Bacteria > Bacillati > Actinomycetota > Actinomycetes > Streptosporangiales > Streptosporangiaceae > Streptosporangium > Streptosporangium sp. NPDC006930. Next base: position 246,519 of record NZ_JBEYID010000009.1, read on the forward strand.
CCGTGCTCGGCCGGCCGTACGCCGTTTTCGCCGCCGTCACATTCACCGGCGCGATAGTGCTGGCCGCCAGCGCCCTGGCCGTTGCCGACCCCACCGTGCGGCAGCTGGCCGTCGTCGTGCTGATCGGCCTGCTCGGCGCGACGGGCATCACCGCCCTGCAGCTGCGCCACCTGCTACGGCACCCGGTCGTGGCGCAGGACGAGGAGTCGCTCACCGCCGACGTCATCATGCGCGTCGAGGACGCCCGCGAGCTCACCACCCCGAACGTGCAGTGGTCACTGCCCGTGGTGCTGCTGTTCGGCACCGCGCCCACCTGGTGGGGTGCCACCGCGATCACCTACCTGATCCTGAGCATGATCGCCCTCATCGCGCTCCGCTTCAAAACGCCGTCGTGCGCGACGGTGGCCCGACAGGTCATGAGCGTCCGATGATCGTCATCGACGCGGCCTCACCGGTACCGCCGTTCGAACAGCTACGATCCCAGCTTGCCCGGCAGATCCAGGACCGCACGCTGACCGTGGGCGCCCGGCTGCCGACCATCCGCCACCTCGCGGCCGACCTCGGCCTGGCCGCCAACACCGTCGGCCGCGCCTACCGGGAACTGGAAGAGGCCGGACTGATCGAGACACGCGGACGGGCGGGCTCGTTCGTCTCGGCCACCGGTCAGGAAGGCCGGGAGCGAGCCCACCGGGCTGCCGCCGACTACGCGGCCGTGATCGCCAGCGTCGGCATCGACGAGGACGAGGCGATCCGCATCGTACGGGCGGCCCTGACGTCCGGCACGGCAGCACCGGCCTCGTCATGACCACGACCCGGCCGCGGGTGTCACGTCGTCGAACGCACGACGTCGGTGTAGTGGCCGATCAAGCCCCGTGACCTGCTGAGAGCGGTCGAATCACGGGGCGACCAGGTCGTCTGAACGGTAGCGGACGTTATCTCCACCGGTCGCCAGGCGCACGGGAACCCAGGTAATCGGTCGTTTTCCCGGCCGACTCCCATCAAGGCGGCGCTCCGAATCGTTGGACGAAGGGCGTCACGGGCGGCGTCCACCTGCTCGACTCCCACCGTGAACCACGGCCCCTGCCTCTCCGCGTGATCAAGCGAAGGGTCTCATGTACCCGGCGATGCCGATTCCACAGTCATTGAGAAAGCATCTGTTCCTTTTGAAAAGGAGTATCAGTGCGATTAAATCTGACATTGTTCATCGCTGCGGCGACGGTGGCCGTCGTGGCGGCAGGCGTGCCCACGTCGGCCGGGGCCCGGATCGGCACGCCGGAGCCGGCGGTGGCCGAAGCCAGGGGAGCGGCTCCGATTTGGGGCGAGTGCCTGCCGGTGGAATCCGGCGGCGTCTCGCGCGACCCACGCCAGCAGTGCGCGACGTTGCGGGTGCCGCTGGACTACCGCGCCCCGCGCGGGCGGAGCATCGAGATCGCGATCTCCCGGATCGGCACGGCGCGTCCCGGGGCGCGTCGCGGGATCCTGCTGTCCAACCCGGGCGGCCCGGGCGGTAGCGGCCTGGACCTGCCCAGTCAGCTGGCGGACGTACTGCCGCGCGAGGTCCTGGATCGGTACGACCTGATCGGCTTCGACCCGCGCGGGGTCGGCCACAGCACCCCGGTCACCTGTGGCCTCGATCTCATGAGGCAGTTCACGCTGCTGTTGCCCTACCCGGGACCGGATGGCGGCATCGGGCGCAACGTCGCCTTCGCACGGGACACCGCGGCCGCGTGCGCCGAGCATTCCGGCGATCTGCTTCCGTTCATCACCACGGCCAACACGGCCCGGGACATGGATCGCATCCGAGCCGCACTCGGTGAGCCGAAACTGTCCTACTTCGGCCTCTCCTACGGCACCTATCTGGGAGCCGTCTACGTCTCGATGTTCCCGGGACGCGCCGATCGGATCGTGCTGGACAGCGCCGTCGATCCGGACCTGGTGTGGCGGGAGATGTTGCGAACCTGGAGTCAGGCGATCGCGGTGCGCCTGCCCGACCTGCTGGCCTTCGCAGCCGAGCGGGACGCCGTCTACCACCTCGGCGCGACACCGGACGAGGTGCGGCGCACCTACGACCGGCTGCTCGCGGCCCTCGACAGGCGGCCCCTGCCGAACCCGGGCGGCCCCGTGTTCGACGGCAACGTGCTGCGCGAGATCACCCGAGTGGGGCTTTACCACGACGGCGACTTCCCTTTCATCGCCGAGTTCTGGCAGGAGCTCACGGCCGTCTCAGGATCCACCGTGGACCCCGCCATCATGAGGCGACTGGACCGGCTGGGCTCTGGCGGCAGGGCCGACGACGGCGGCGTCGGTGACAATGGCGCCGGGACGGCGCGGATACCGGCGGACAACCGCATCGCCGCGCTCTACGCGGTGCTCTGCGACGATGTCGCCTGGCCGCACAGCGTGGCGTTGCACGCCCGGCAGGTCGCAGCCGACCGGCAGGTGTGGCCGGTGACGGCGGGCATGCCCTCGAACCTCTGGCCCTGCGCGGCGTGGCCCACCCGACCGGTGGAGCCGCCGGTGACGGTCACCGGTTACGGGCCGCGCAACGTGCTGATCCTGCAGAACACCCGTGACCCGGCCACGCCCCCGGCGAGCGCGCGCGGCCTGCGCGCCGCCCTCGGACGGCGGGCCGCCATGATCACGGTCGACCAGGGCGGCCACGGCGTCGTCGGGCTGGGCAGCTGCGCCGACGAGGCGATGAGCTCCTTCCTCGCCACCGGGGAACTGCCTGGACGGGACCGCTTCTGCCCGGCCCCGTCACCGGCCGACGCCGCCGCTCGCTCCACGGCCCTGCCGTACATACCTTCCGTGGGTCCGCTGTAGGGCTGGGCCGCCGTGTGCCGGTAGATACGACCGACCCGTTTCCCGCTGTCACCCTCGTGACCCGGCCTGCCGGCCCTCTCCGTTGGTCTCACCGATCCCGGAGCGGTTCAATGATCGATTCCAAGGGGGCAGCGGTCGATCACCTCTTGACCTCCACCATGCTTGAGGAAGCACCGTGGTGCGCATGAACACGGAATCCACGGCGTACGCCGCAGACGTCGAAGCCATCGAACGGGTCGTAGCCACCGTAGAGCACTCCCAGCAGCACAAGGATCCCGATGAGTTCCTCGCCCTCTTCCACCCCGACGCGGTCTGGACGACGGCTGGTGGCAAGGTCCTCATAGGCCTCGACGCGATCTCGGAGTTCACCCGCAAGGTCCTCCCCGCGGCGGACTGGGACGGCAAGGTCACCTACGAGGTGGTCCACGTGTTCTTCATTCGCCCGGATGTCGCGGCGGTCAAGGTTCGTCAGCTCTACCTGACCCCGGGCGACGAGAGCGAGGGTGCTCCGCTGTACGTGATGTCCAAGCAGGACGACGGTCGCTGGTTGCTGACCGCCTGCCAGAACACCGGGGTCGTCGCCGACTGATCGATTCCAGGGGGTTGGCCGTACGCATGGGGCGAGGGCGTCCAACGTCGGTAGGAGTTGAGCCTCCTCGCCGCCGCACTGGACGTGAAGACCGACGACTTGCTGAAGGACTCACCCCTTCTCGCACCATGGCGACCGATTGCGGGGATCGCCTCCAGTCGAGCGACGCCGAGCCGGTCACCTTCGCTCAGTCATCCGCGGAGCGCGAGGCGGCGTATCCTTCGCCCATGGGACTGCGGCTCAAGATACGTCGGTCCGACTCGCCGTGGATCGACAACGTGTGGACATGCACGAGCGAGCAGGTCACTTCGATGACGTCCGTGGCGGGGGCGTGTTGGGGGCTGGTGTTCTGGGAGCAGGCCGGCCGGACGTACACGAGCATCACCGGTCCCGAGACCCGAACCGGGACGGCGCCGGTGCCGGAGGGCGCGACCTTTACCGGCATCGAGTTCGCCGTGGGCACCTCGTTGCGTGCCGTGCCCACGCCGACGCTGGTCGACGGCGGCATCGAGCTCCCCGACACCACACACCGGACGTTCCGGCTGGACGGCGCGCGCTGGGAGACGCCCGGCCCCGACGACGCCGAGGCCCTGGTCGACAGTCTCGTCCGGGCCGGGGTCGTGGTCCGTGACCCGCTCGTCGGCGAGGTGCTGCGGGGGCACCGTCCGGCCGTCTCGGGGCGCACGGTCGAACGCCGGTTCCGCGCCGCGACCGGACTGACGCGAGGCGTGGTCCGGCAGATCGAGCGGGCCCGTACGGCGACGGAGCTGCTGGCTGCCGGCGACCCGGCCGCCGATGTCGTCGCCAAGCTCGACTACTTCGACGAGCCGCACCTGGCCCGAGCACTGCGCTCCTACGTCGGACGCACCGCCAGGCAGCTGCGCGAGGGCGTCGGCGGCGCGATCGCCCTCGACCTGGATCAGCGCTTGACGTCGTAGACGAGCTTCAGGATCCCGTTCGAGTAGCTCTCCGACTCCCGCAGCGTCAGCATGTGCTTGTCTCGGTCGGCCCGGCCGAACAGGCTCTTCCCGGCACCGAGCAGCACGGGGAAGACGAGCAGGTTGTACTGGTCGATCAGGCCCGCATCCGACAGCCGCCGGGCCAGCTCCGCACTCCCGTGGATGAAGATCGCACCGCCCTCGCTCTCCTTGAGCGCGGCGACGTCCTCGGTCGAGCGCAGGATCGTCGTCGGCCCCCACCCGTCGACGAGGGCGTCGTCGGACAGCGTGGTCGACACCACGTACTTGGGCAGCTCCTTGTAGTCGGCGTGGTCCTCCGAGCCGGGCCAGACCGGCGCGAAGATCTCGTAGCTGTGGCGGCCGAACATCAGCGCCGTCGTGTCGGCGAGTTCCTCGCCCTTCAGGGACCAGGCTTCCGGGACGAAATCAAGGTCCTTGAACACCCACCCGCCGCTGCGGTGCTCCTCGCTCGGCCCGCCGCCGGGCGAGTCCACGACGCCGTCCAGCGACATGAAACCGGTGTAGACCAGGTCACGCATTGTGCTGTCTCCTCATGTTCGGGCGAACTGCCGGCTCCACGGTAAATCACGGCTGCCGTGACCGTCTTGGACGAAAACGACAGCGGGTCCGGAACGCTCAGCTCACGGCTTTCCTGACGAGGGCGGTGATCGTCTTCGCGGCTTCTTCGCTCAACGCGGTCACGGCGAAGGACGTGGGCCACAGGCCACCGGTGTCGGCGAGGTTCGCCTCGGCGGTGAAGCCGAAGGCCGAGTACGGCTCCTTGTCCGCGTTTCCGCTGCGGAAGAAGCAAACGATCCTCCCCTTTCTGGCGTAGGCCGGCTGGCCGTACCACAGCTTTGGTGACAGCTCTGGGGCGTTGGTGGTGACGATGGCGTGGATGCGTTCGGCCATCGCACGGTCCGACGGTTCCATCTCCGCGATCTTCGACAGCACATCGAGCTCCTCGGCGGCCGCCTTGTGGCCACGGCCGCGGTTCGCCTCCTTCTTCAGTTCCGCGGCGCGCTCCTTCATCGCAGCACGCTCTTCCTCGGAGAAGCCGTCCGTGTTTTTCCTGCTCGCCGCGCCGGTGTCCGCGCTCACCGCTGTCACTCTCCCGTCGTCATCGGTGTGGGGTGTTCGTGACGCTAACGGTGCTGTGAAGCCGGTGCTTCTCGATTCCTGATCGATGCTCGCCCCGTGCTTCCGGGACACACCTCGGCGTACGGGCTCGCACGGCGTCGGCTGTCGTCCGCTACCGCTTTGGGGATCGCGTGACGACGGTCGGCTGATTCCTACCCGTCAGGCTTACCGATAACGGGCGGACTGGGCGTCCTCTCTCAAACGCCGCGCCACGCGTCCAGCCGCCTTGTCGAGTTCTCCTTCGATCCGCTCCGCCCCTGCGGCGGACACCCTGGGCACCGGATATGGCAGTGCCAGCACGCGTTGCATGCGCAGGTACGTCGGCGGATGGGTCGTGTCGACCCCCGCCTTCTCAAGGCGGGCGGACTCGCGGTGTCGTTCGAGCTCGGTGTCGGCGACGGCATTCACGTGGGAGCGGAGAGCCGTCCACACGTCCCCGGTTCCGACGGCCACCGCGCTGGATGCGAGAAAATCGTCGACCGATCGCGCCCGGGTGGTCAAGACGTCCAGAAGCGAAGCGGCGGCCGCGGAGCCCGCTACCTGGGCTTGCATCTCGTCAGCACGGTATTCGGCCGGGGTGAGGACCAGCCAGAGTGGGTAGCCGATCTCCACCAGACGGCTGCGTCGCAGGCCATAGGTGCGGAACGAGGCGTTGACCGCACCGCTGATGGCGATCAGGTCTGTTCGGGAGGCTCCCAGCTCCTCGCCGATACGGTCGATGAGGGCCTACAGGTGGGGAGCGTCTGAGCGGGTGAGAGGTATGGCGGAGGTGGGGAAGGGGGCGGGGCGGGGGCGTAGCAGCCAGGCGAGGTCCAGGGCTATGAGACCGAACAGGATGCCACCCATCGTCAGACGGGTGACCAGGTACACGCCGGTGAGCAGGAAGGCCGGTGCCAACAGGTGGACGGCCAGGGCAAGGACGTAGCCGCCGGTTCGGGAGACGCGACCGGTCGCTCGGCGCGACTGGACGAGGGCTGCCGGAGGGGGCAGGAAGGGGCCGGGATATCGCGGATGCTCCTGAAACGCGCCCGATGTTCCGGCTGGTAGATCGGTGGACACGACGAACAAGGTGACAGAACCCGAGAATGGCGGCAAGGCGCCAAAACGCTGAGGGCTCGCCTGGATTCAGGCTTCGGGGGAGTTCTGGAGCAGCCGGTTCGCGGCTGCCGGTGGAGAGACGGCGCCGCGTCGGGAATCGAATGCGGACCACTCGCCGGGCGGCCGAACAGGTGAGAGGCGGCGCCCGGCGGTGACGTCGTGTGCGAAGCGGGTCAGCAGGCCTTGATGCCCGCTATATACGCGCTGTCCGGGATGCTCGTCCAGTCGCCGATCGTCCGGCCGGCAGGAATATAGTGACATGGCCCGTCCGGGTGTCCGACGATTGGACGCCTGATGTCGAGCTTGCGTCTCACCGCGTAGTCATGGCAGTTCCGGATCGTATAGTCGTAGCGACCGAATACCGGGCCGCTGTAGCTCAATCCGCACGGCGCCGCGGATGCGGACGACGCGGTCGGAGTCAGCGTCACCATTGCGCTGATGGCGAGCAACAGGTACGCCCATGGAGCAGGGCGGTGGGTTTTGGTGAGCATCGGGCACCTTTCCTGACGATCGTTCGGATGGTGGACTGGCGGCAGCGCAGCAGCTTGAGGTTGTTTCGCATGATCCAGTCGATTCCATTTACTTTTGACCTGCGTGCGCTGACCGCTCTGTACCGTCGGCGCTCCTGCGAATTCCGCGACATGTGCGCGTGGCGGCACAGGCCAAGTAGATCCGAAGCCCTGCGAGAAGAGAGGGTTGTCTGGAATGCTCTGGACAGACCTGGACACCGCACGAAAGCCGGACTCTCGTCAAGGAACACCGTGGACGATGCTCAGCTCTTTCCGCCCCAGCAGCCGATCACTTGCAGGAAGGATCTGGGCGCAGCCCTCAGACATCACAAAACGCAATACGAACGCAAAAACGGAAAGCGTAACTCGGTGTCCGCCCTGGTCAAAAGGGTGGCTGTCTCCCGCAGCAGCCTGTACGCCTATCTCAATGGCGGCACGCTGCCGGACGCGGTGACACTGGACCGGCTTTTGGCCGCCCTGGAGGTCTCCGACGAAGAAAGACGGCGTCTGGGCACCGCCCGGGACGTACTTGCCGAGGCCATGTTGGGAAGGCACGCGCTCGAAGGCGGGGGTGCGGATGAGAACACGGTCGTTCCGCCCCGGCCTTTCCAGCTTCCCGGAGTCAGCGCCCACTTTTTCGGACGCGACCAGGAGTTGGCGACGCTCGCCGAGATGGTCGAAGGCAAGAGCGTGCGAGGCGGCGCGACCACCATTGTGGTCGTCAGCGGTATGCCGGGCGTCGGCAAGACTTCGCTCGTCCTGTCGTTCGCGCACCAGGTCGCCGACCGTTTCCCGGACGGGGTTCTCTATGTTGACCTGCGAGGATACAGTCCGGATCGCCCGAAGCGTCCCAGCGAAGCGCTGAAGCTCTTCCTGTCGGCGCTCCGGGACGACGACGCGGATCTGCCGCAGGACGAGGAAGGCCGCGTCGCGCTGTACCGATCGCTGGTGGCGGACCGGCGGATGTTGATCGTGCTGGACAACGCGAACACGCCTGACCAGGTTCGTCCCCTGCTACCGAACTCGGCGAAATCCGTGGTTCTCGTGACCAGCCGGAGCAACCTGCCGGCGTTGATCGGCAACGGTGCGATCCGGCTACCGCTGGAACGGCTGCCACACCAACACGCGGTCTGCCTGCTGGGTCGTGTCATCACCGCCGAACGGGTGGAGCGAGAGCGCGCGTCCGCGGACGAACTGGTGCGTACCTGTGCGTATCTCCCTCTCGCCCTGCTCATCGTCGCCCAGCGAGTGCTGCTGGATCCGCAGGTCTCGCTGGCCCACGTCGTTACCGAGCTCGCCGGCGCCAAGGATCGCCTGCACCTGCTCGCCACGCCGGACGACGACCGCTTCATGAATGTGGGGGCGGTCTTCTCCTGGTCCTACCGTGCGCTCACCGAGCCGCAGGCTCACATGTTCCGCCTGCTGGCGCTGCATGCGGGGGCCGATGTGAGCGTCGACGCCGCTGCGGCCCTCTGCGGAAGGACCACGTCCGAGGCCCGGAGAGCACTCGAAGTCCTCGCGTCCGTGAACCTGCTGGAACCGCGGGGCGGCGATCGGTACGCGTTTCACGATCTGCTGCGTGAGTACGCTGCCGAACGAGCCCACGAGCACCCGGTAGAAGAAGGGAGGCAAGCGGTTCGGCGCGTTCTCGAATGGTATTGCCACACCGCGCGCTCCGCGTCCCGAATTCTCCTTCCTTATCTTCGTCCAGTCGATATCAAGCCGAGTGAATGGGGATGCCCCCCGCCACGCTTCACGCGTGCCGATGAGGCCCTGCAGTGGTGTGAAGCCGAGCGCGCCAATCTCGTTTCCGCCGTCCGTCAGGCGGTCGAACGAGAAGAATACGACATCGGCTGGAGGCTTCCTGCCGCGCTGTCCGGCTTCTTCAACCTGCGCAAGCCCTGGGAGGAGTGGATCGAATGCTGCAGGCTCGGACTGGAGGCGGCACGTGGTTGCGGCGAACGAACAGGAGAGACGTGGTCCCTGACCAATCTGGGCCTCGCCTATTGGGGATTGGGTGAGCTGGACAAAGCGCTGGAATGTCACAACAAATCTCTCGCGGTCTGTCGCGAGATCGACGACAGATGGGGAGAGGGGATCGTCCTGTCCTGCCTGGGCGATATTCACCGCGATCTCGCGCGCCTCGACTCGGCCATCGAATGCTACGGACAGGCCAGAGACATCTTTCTGGAGATCCAGGAACGATGGGGAGCCGGACTCGCCCTGCACAACCTGGGGCACGCGTATACCAGCTGCGAACAGTACGGTGCCGCGATCGACTGCTACCTCCAGACCCTGTCCCTGTCGGATGAGCTGGGCGACGACCCCTGGGGAAAAGCACAGACGCTGCATTACCTGGCAGACGCGTACCGGCTCTCGGGCTCTTTGGACGACGCCGTGGAGACTTACCGGAAGGCCCTCGTGATCCGCAGGGAGATCGGCGACGCACGAGGAGAGGCGATCACGCTCGACAATCTCGGTATCGCGCAGGACGACGCCGGTCTCCATCAGCAGGCACGGCGCTCATGGGAGCTCTCCGTCGAGAAGTTCGTCGAGCTCAGGGATACGCGGGCCGCCGATGCCGTTCGCACGCGACTGCGCTGATCCCCCTGGCATTCACGAGGAGGCGTCCCGGCGCAGGTCGCGGACCTCGGGGCGTTGCTGGAAGCCGGCCGACCTGTAGGTGGCGACGGCGCCGACATTGGAGCTCGGGGTGATGACGGTCGCACTCGACGAGCCCAGCTTCCTGAGGGCGGCCGCGGCGGCGAGGGTGATCGCGTGGCCGTGGCCGCGGCCGCGATGTTCGCGGTGCACGCCCATCGGCTCCAGCAACCCGGGCTTCCCAGGACCGGCCGACCACACCGTGACCGCCGCCACCGCGTCGCCCCGGTCGTCGTACGCGACCAGGCATCGTGCGTCGGCGTACGGCGGTCCGGCCGCCATCGCGTGCCAGCGCTCGTCGGTGAACGTCGACCCGTCGAACGACGCCCGCTGTACGGCGGCCCGCACGCCCGCCCGCTCCGGCCCGATCACCTCGACCCGCAGGCCCGGGTCCCGCACCGGCTCCGCGAGGTCGCGGCGCAGCGGCGTCCACGGCTCGCCGGGGTTCCAGCCGTTCCCGGCCAGCAGGTCCTGGACCAGCGCGCGCATGGGCGCTTCGACGTTCGCTCTCCCTTCGGGCAGTACGCCGCGCTCCGGCTCGTTCACGTCCGCGATCAGCCGCCGCGCCAGCTCCTCGTCCCGCCGGGCGTCCGGCGCGATCGCGAGCCGCAACACCCTGGGGTCGTCCAGCAGCCCGACGGCGAGAATCCGTCCGTCTCGGCTCCAGGTCCGGACCGCCGCGGCCGTCGCCTCCGCGCCGAATCGCCAGAACCAGCCCAGGTCTCCCGGGTGGAGTTGCGGTGGCGCCTCGTCGTGCTGCCAGTCCCGCAGCACGTCCACGACCGCGCTCAGCCCGTCGACTCCCGGCTCACCCGACACGATCGTCATGGCCCCGATCACACCCCACCACACCGGTGGTCCGCACCTGGTTTTCCGCCGACGTGGTGGGTCGGAACGTCAGGGACGCGATGACGGTGTTCTTGGTGCGTTCCGATCCGGTCTGTTTCCGCGCTTCGAGAACGGTCTTTCGGTGTTCGTCCATGGAACGTGATCGATAATCGCTTGACTCTCCAGCCGCTGGAGACTCCACCGTGGATCGCATGGATTCTGTTAAGCCGGAGATCAACCGAGATATCTATGGAATGCCCGCCTTCGTCACGGTGACCGTCGCCGACCTCGATCGCACGGTCGACTGGTATGTGAACGGACTGGACTTCATATCGCTTTTCGCCGTACCCGGACCCGATGGCAGCCCGGTGCTGGTGCACCTGCGCCGCTGGCGCTACCAGGACATCCTGGTGCGCCTCGGCGAAGCGCCCACCGGTGGCGAATGGACGATCAGCATGATGGCCACGCTGGAGCAACTCGACGGGCTCGCCGAGCGGGCACGCGCCCACGGCGGCGGCATCGTCGAAGGTCCCGTCGACACACCGTGGAACACCAGGGATCTGCGCGTCACCGACCCGGACGGCTACACCGTCGTCTACACGGCACGGCGCGCGGAGGGCGAGCGCGACGCGCGTTTCACCGCGATGATGGAGGAGGAGGCGCGCCTGCAGCTCGGCGACCGAGGCCGGCTTGGCGACTGAGGCGCGCTTGATCGTTGTTCCTGGTTATCCCTGTTTCCCGATGAACTCGCGCAGCCAGTGGAAGCTCGCCTTCTCGGTACGGGCCTGGGTCTCGTAGTCGACGTGGACGAGCCCGAATCGGGCGGCGTACCCGCGGGCCCACTCGAAGTTGTCCAGCAACGACCAGCAGAAGTAGCCGCGCACGTCCACGCCGTCGGTCATCGCGGCGCGGATGGCGGCGAGGTGGTCACGCAGGAAGTCGACGCGACCGGCGTCGTCGAGGGTCCCGTCGTCGCCGTAGCCGTTCTCGGTGATGAAGATCGGCGGCAGTGCGGGGTAGCGCCGGGTCAGGCCGAGGAGGGTCTGGTGGAGTCCTTGCGGCTCCACCGGCCAGCCCAGCCCGCTCGTCCTCGCGCCGTCGGGGGTGACGCCGCGCACCCCGAGGTCGAAGGCGGAGCGCAGCGCGGGGTCGGTCTGCTCGTACGGCGCCGAGGCGGCGTGGATGCGGTAGTAGTAGTTGACGCCCAGGAAGTCCAGCGGAGCGCCGATGACCTCCAGGTCGCCCTCGCGGCGGAAGGAGAAGTCGCTGAGGGCGCCGAAGGTCTCCTCCATGTCGGACGCGTAGGCGCCGAGCAGCAGCGGGTCGGTGAACTGCCGGTTGACCAGCAGGTCCATCTTGCGCGCCGCGTCGGCGTCGGCCGCCGAGCCGGTCGCGGGCACCGTGGGCGACATGTTGAGTGTGATGCCGACCTGGTCTCCCTCGCGCGCCCGCGCCCGCAGCCTGGCCGTCGCGAGGCCGTGGCCCAGCAGAAGGTGGTGGGCGGCGGCGAGCGCGCCGTGACCCTCGCGTGCGCCGGGTGCGTGGCGGCCTTCGGCGTAGCCGACGATGGAGGAGCAGTACGGCTCGTTCAGCGTGATCCAGTGTGACACCGTGTCGCCCAGCGCCTCGTGCGCGACCTCGGCGTAGTCGGCGAAGCGCTCGGCGGTGTCGCGGTCGCGCCAGCCGCCGCGGTCCTCCAGCGCCTGGGGCAGGTCCCAGTGGTAGAGGGTGACGTACGGTTCGATGCCGCGCTCGCACAGGGCGTCGGCGAGCCGCCGGTAGAAGTCGAGGCCGCGCCGGTTCACCCGGCCGTCGCCGTCGGGCACGATCCTGGGCCAGGCCAGCGAGAAGCGGTAGGCGCCGGCGCCGAGCCGGTCCATCAGCTCCACGTCCTCCTGCCAGCGGTGGTAGTGGTCGCAGGCGTGCTCGCCGCTCTCGCCCCTCGCCACCGCGCCGGGGACGCGGCAGAACGTGTCCCAGATCGAAGGGCCGCGCCCGTCGGCGTCCACGGCGCCCTCGATCTGGTAGGCGGCGGTGGCCGTCCCCCACACGAACCCGGCGGGAAAGGGCGTACGGTCCTGGGTCATCCCTTGATCGCTCCTGACATGATTCCCCCAATGATCTGACGGCCCAGCGCGGCGAAGACCACCACGATCGGCACGATGGCGAGCACGGTGCCGGTGAGCACGAGCGCGTAGTCGGTGGTGTAGCCGCTGGCCAGGCTGGAGAGCGCGACCTGGACGGTCGGGTTCTCCGGCGTGAGGACGACCAGCGGCCAGAAGAAGTCGTTCCAGGCATGCATGAAGGTGAACAGGCCGAGCACGGCGGTGGCAGGCCGGGCGGCGGGCAGCACGACGTGCCAGAACAGCCGCAGCGTGCTGCACCCATCGATGCGGCCGGCCTCCAGCAGCTCGTCGGGGATGGCGCTGGAGAGGTACTGGGTCATGAGGAACACGCCGAACGCGGTGACCAGGCCGGGCACGATCACCGCCCCAAGCCTGCCGGTCCAGCCGAGCTCCGCCATGAGGATGTACAGCGGGATGATGCCGAGCTGCTGCGGCACGGTGGTGGTGGCGATGGCCATGACGAGCAGCACGTTGCGTCCGCGGAAGCGCAGTTTGGCGAAGGCGAAGCCGGCCAGCGTGGAGAACAGCACGACCGAGACGGTGACCGAGCCCGAGACGAGGAAGGAGTTGAACATCGCCTGGCCGAACGCGGTGGTGTCGAAGACCCGGGCGATGTTCTCGAACAGGTGGCCGCCGGGGGTGAGGACCGGCGGGACGCTGGCGATGACGTCGTTGTCGTGGGAGGCCACGGCGAGCGACCAGTAGATGGGAAAGATCGAGCCGAGCAGCACGGCGACGAGCGCGGCGTAGGTCCAGAACCCGGCCCCGTGGGGGTTCAGTCCGCGTCGGACGGCGGTGAGGGTTGCCATTCAGCTGCTCCTGATCCTGCGGGTGACGGCGAAGTTGACGAGCGCCATCACCACGATGATCACGCAGAGCGTCCAGGCGATCGCCGAGGCGTAGCCGAACTCGTACATGCTGAAGCCCTGCTCGTAGAGGTAGAGGCCGACGGTCTGGAACTGGCGGTCCGAGCCGCCGGTCGGGTTGCCGGTGCCTGCCTGGAACAGCAGTGGCTCGGCGATGATCTGGAAGCCGCCGATGGTGGACACGACGGCGGTGAAGATGATCGTGGGGCGGAGCATCGGAATGGTGATCTTCCGGAACTGGGTGAACTGGCTCGCGCCGTCCAGCCGGGCCGCCTCGTACAGGTCCTCGGGGATGGTCTGCATGGCGGCCAGGTAGATGAGGGCGTTGTAGCCGGTCCACCGCCAGATGACGATCAGCGAGATCGCGACGTGTGAGGAGAGCGTGCCGGCCTGCCAGTCGATCGGATCCAGGCCCACCAGGCCGAGGCCCCAGTTGACCATGCCGAAGTCACGGCCGAAGAGCTGGGTGAAGATGATCGTGACCGCGACGATCGAGGTCACGTTGGGCAGCAGCACCCCCATCCGGAACAGGGTGCGGGCGCGCAGCCTGCGGTTGAGCATGTGCGCGAGGAACAGCGCGGCCAGCAGCTGCGGAACGGTGGACAACAGCCAGATGCTGACGGTGTTGAACAGCGCGTTCCAGAAGTAGTCGTCGGCCAGCAACTCGGCGTAGTTGGCCAGTCCCACCCACTCGCGCTCCGGGTCGAGCAGGTTCCAGTCGGTGAGGGAGACGTAGGCGGTGTACAGCAGCGGGAACATGCCCACCGCGCCGAACAGCAGGAAGAACGGGGCGATGTAAAGGTACGGCGAGCCCTTGACGTCGAGCTGGTAGGCCCAGCGGCGCCGGGGCCCTGATCTGACGGGGGTCACGGTCGACTCCTCGGGGGAAGGGGGCGCGACGGCGGGCTCTCCCCTAAGCCCTAAGCCCGCCGTCGCGCGGCTCTCACGGATCGATGCGCGTCACTTGCCGATGCGCTCGACGTCCCCGAGCATCTGCGTCCACGCCTCGTCGCCGTTCTGCTTGCCCTCCTCCACGCGGTTGATCGTGTCGCGGATGGCGGTCTGGATGTCACCGGCCCTCGGGCCCTGGTGCTGCGGCTTGAGGTTGCGGGCGGCGGTGGTGAAGATCTGCCCGATCGGCGCGTCGTTGAAGAACTCGTGCTTGAGGCCGGTCACCTCGGGCTTTTCGTAGGTGGCGACGGTGGAGGGCAGGATGCCGTGCTTGCTGAACACCTCGATCTGCTGTTCGGGCGCGGTGAGCCAAGCGATCAGCGCCACGGCCTCCTTCTGGTTCTTGCTCTGGGCGGGGACGGTGAGATAGGAGCCGCCCCAGTTGCCGCCGCCGCCGGGGATGGCGGCCACGTCCCACTTCCCGGCGAACGCCTTCGCCTGGTCCTGGATCTTGGCGAGCATCCAGGCGGGACAGGCGATGGTGGCGAACTGGCTCTTGGCGAAGCCGGTGTTCCACGCGGGCGAGCTGCCGACGAGCTTGGCCGACTGGCCGTCGGCCACGGCCTTGAGCACCTCGTTGTAGGCGGAGCGCACGGCCGGGTTGGTGGCCACCACGATGTTGTCGTCGGCGTCGTAGTAGCCGGTCTCGGCCTGGCCGATCATCGCGTTGAACACCTGGGGACCGCCGTCGAAGAACGCGGCGCCTTCCGGCTTCTTGGCGGTGTAGCGCTTGCCGGTCTCGAAGTAGGAGGTCCAGTCGGGCCAGAGCTTGCCGACCTCCTCACGGTCGGTGGGCAGGCCGGCCTTCTCGAACAGGTCGCGGCGGTAGCACATGGCGAGGCCGCCGACGTCGGTGCCGTAGCCGATCTGGGCTCCCGACTTGGCCAGCGACGCCTCCCACTTCCACGGCAGCCAGCGGTCCTTGATCTGGTCGGCGCCGTGCTGGCGCAGGTCGACGAAGTGCTGGGGCTGGTTCCTGAACTGGGCGATGAAGCCGGTGTCGATTCCCTCGACGTCGGCGGTGCCGGCGCCGGTGGCGAGGTGCGCCGCGAGGTTGCGGTGGTGGTCGTTGTACGCCGACGTTCTCTCAACGATCTTGATGTTGGGGTGGGCGGCCTCGTACTTGGCGTAGAGCTCCTTGAAGCCCATGTTCCCGAACAGGTTGAGGGTGAGGGTGATCTTGCCGTCGGTCGGCGTGGAGCCGGTGGAGGTGGAGCCGCCACACCCTGCGGCGAGCATGCCGAGGGCGAGCACTCCGGCGGCGAGACGGATTCGTTCAGCAGACACCTGGGGCTCCTTCGAGGGGAGAGGAAGGGTGGCTGCGAGATGCGATGAGCGGGCCGAGCCCCGTGGCAGCGGTGTGGCATCGGCCTGTCAGTGGGATATTTCACAGAACGCCGCCACTCAATGTCAAGTCACGGAAACGTCACGCGCCTGAAACCCGAAATGGTGGGTTGACACGATGCGGCCTCTCGCATAACTTCCATGCAACCGGTTACATGAAACCGGTTTCAGCGAGATGCGATAACGTACGCCCGTGGCAACGATTCGAGAGCTGGCGCGCCTTTGCGGGGTGTCGTCGGCGACTGTCTCCCGCGTTTTCAACAACCCCGAGGTGGTGAACGCACAGACCCGCGAGCTCATTCTCAGCACCGCGGCGCGCATCGGATACCTGCCCAACGAGTCGGCCCGCACCCTGGCCACCAAGAGGTCCCGCATGGTCGGCCTGATCTGGGACACCGACCACCGCCGTCCCGGCTGGCGGCACCCGTTCTTCCAAGAGATCCTCATCGGGCTGAAGACCGCGCTGAGCGAGCGTGGTTACCACCTGCTCATGCTCGCCACCAGCGAGGACGGCACGCCCGAGGACTTTCTCCGCGCCGTGCGCAGGCACAACCTCGACGGCGTGGTCTTCATCGACAACGGCAGGGACGACCCCTCGCTCCAGCCGCTGGCGGCGTCGGAGGTGCCGTGCGTCTCCCTCGACCGGCCCATCCGGGGGCCGCGGACCACCTACGTGACCTCGGACAACGCGGCCGGGGCACGCGAGGCGGTCCGTCACCTGCACGCGACCGGGCGCCGGGTCATCGCCACCATCACCGGCCCGACCCGCACGAGGCCGGGCGCGGAGCGGCTGCGCGGCTACCTGGAGGAGCTGGCCGCGCTCGGCCTGGCGCACCGCCCCGAGCTCGTCGTCGAGGGCGACTTCTACCTGTCGAGCGGGTACGCCGCGATGCGCGCCCTGCTGGAGCTGGAGGAGCCGCCCGACGCGGTGTTCGCCGCGGGTGACGAGATGGCGATCGGCGCGCTGCGGGCCGTGACCGAGGCGGGGTTGAAGGTGCCCGAGGACATCGCGCTGGTCGGGTTCGACGACATCGAGCTCGCCGCGCTGGTGCCGCCGGGGCTGACGACGCTCGCCCAGGACAAGGCGGGTTTCGGTACGGCGGCGGCCGCGGCGGTCATCACGATGATCAACGAAGACGTCACCCCTCCTTCGCGCCTCCTGCCCACCACCCTGGTCGTCCGCGGCTCCACCGGCCCCGACCCCCGTTTCTGACCGCGACCGCTCGCCCCGCCCGCTCACCGCGGTCGCGGGGTCGGCTCTTCGGTCTCGTCATGGACGATTACGGATCGAGAGACCCCACGGGCTTCACCCGACGTGCCACGGTGGTCGCGGCGTGGACGAACGCGGCGAGTTTCGGCGATCGGCTGCCTGCCGGCCAGGCGAGCATCAGCGTGGTGGTGGAGGCGTCGGGAACCGGCGTGCACACCAGACTGCGGGGCAGGTGGTCGCGGACGGACTCGGGCAGCAGCGCCACGACGTGGCCCCAGGTGATGAGCTGGGCGAGTTGACCGGTGTCCCGGATCCGCGGGCCTGCCGCGTCGGCGGACCGCGCGCCGGGCCAGACGGGCATCGTCTCGCCGGCCAGGTCGGCCATGGACAGACGGTCTCGCCCGGCCAGACGGTGATGCCGGGGCATCACCGCGACCTGGTGCTCGACGAGCAGGTCCACGGTGTCGAGCCCGGCGAAGTCCCGCTGGGGACTGTGCATGAACGCCACGTCGGCGTGGCCGTCGCGTAGCAGGCTCGCCTGCTCTCCGGGGCCGCAGATGTGCACGTCGACGTGGACGTCGGCGTACCGGGCGCGATATGTGGCGAGCAGCTCGGACAGGAGGCCGCCGTCGCCGGCCGCCTTCATCGCCATGATCAGCCGAGGTTCCGGCTCGCCGGCCCGTTGCGCGGACCGCGCGGCGCGCGCCATCGCGGCGAGCGCCGTCCGGCCTTCGTCCAGCAGGGTCTCACCGGCCGTTGTGAGCCGGACCGAACGGCTGCTGCGTTCCAGCAGCGTGACGCCGAGGCGGCGTTCGAGTCGTTGGATCGCGCGAGACAGCGGCGGCTGGGCGATGCCGACGCGCTCGGCCGCCCGGCCGAAGTGAAGCTCTTCGGCCACGGCGATGAAGTAGCGCAGTTCGCGGACTTCCAACGGATCCATACCGGCAGGGTATCGGTTGGGAGTGCGATCGGTGTTGGCCCGATCACGGCCGGATTGGTGAGATCGAGTCATGACCGACGAGAGCGGCAACCGCATCGCCGCCCAGGGGTCGTGATCGCGGTACGGCCCGCCACGCTCGGACCTGGCGGACCCACCGGCGGCCTGTTCGACTTCAACGACGAGGGGTGGGTGTCGGGGTGAGTGCTTCGACGCTGCCGACGTGTCCGGGACACCGGGCACGATCCCGAGAGGAGATCGCATGACATCGGACTATCAGCGGCCGGACCGGTTGATGGTCCATGTGATCAATCCGCTCGTCCGTTGGCTGGGGGCGGCCAGCACCCTGCGCGTTCCAGGGCGCACCACGGGCGCCCTCCAACGGGTTCCCGTGCACGTCGTCGAGCTCGCCGACGCGCGCTACCTGGTGTCGGTGCGGGGCCGAACGGAATGGGTGCGCAACCTCCGTGCCGCCGGCCACTGCACCGTCAGCCGGCGCGGCCGCCGAGACCGGTACCGGGCCGTGGAAGTGGTCGGCGATTCACGTGAGGAGGTCCTCGCCGCCTACCGGGCCCGCTGGGGAACCGGACAGGTGCGCCGCCTCCTCGACCGCTTCCCGGACCCCGAGGACCACCCCGTCTTCCGCCTGGCGCCTCTCGACCGATCGCCAGGGCAGGCACCGACGGTACCTGGATCCGCCTGACCTCGAACGACACCGGCTGAACCACTTGAAGGAAGCGTACGTTTGTGGGGCATGAGACTACGAACGGCCCTGCTCGTCGCGCTGTTGTCACTGACCACGGCATGCGGAGGAGCGGAATCGGATATGTCGGCCGTCGCGGCTGACGGCGGGCCGGCGAAGCCGGTCGCCCTGTGGGGCGCGGAAGGCGGGTTCGTGACCCCGACCACGAACGTGCTGCGTCCGCCAAGGGTGGTGCTGTACAGCGACGGCCTGGTGGTCGTTGACGCGAGCAAGCAGTTGAAGCTCACCGATGCGGAAAGGGACGAGACAGTCGCGTCGATGGAGACGTACCTGACCGGGCAACCGCCGACCGCGGAGCCGAGGTCGGGTGCGCCGACGGTGACGGACGTGCCGACCACCGTCTTCGGGGTACGGGGGAAGGACGGAAAGATGCTCCAGGTCCGGGTCCCGGCCCTGGAGCAGGTCGCGGACTTCTACCCGAGGGCGCTCTCGGACGCGAAGAAGCTGATGGAAGACCTGGCGACCCGGGCGGCTGCGGGCACCGACTACGTCGCCACCCGCGTCCGAATGGTCGTCGAAGCGGCCGCGTCGGCGGAGGGAAAGCCGGCGCCGTGGCCCGCGGGGGTCCCGGAGCCTTCGGGCACGGTGGACCCGGTTTGGCAGAAGGACGTCGAGGGGGCGGCGGTGAGCGCGATCGTCAAGGCGGTGCCTGCCGGGCAGCAGTACGAGCGGTCACTCTTCAAGACCGGATCGGGAACACTCTTCCTGCTCTCCTGGCGATATCTGCTGCCTGACGAGTAACCCCACGAGAGCGACGGCGGGTCCTTGTGGATGGTGAAAAGGGCCCGCCTTCAGGCGATTCCCTGGCGTTGTTAACGCTAACTTTCCGCCTTTCGATCGTGCTTTCTTCTCTTTCGAGCGGGTTGTGGTGGTGGAGGGAAGCAAACCTTAGGCAGGAGGGGCTGTCAAGAACCCCGCGCGTGCCGGGCCGGGAGGAAGGTGAGGCGCACCAGCCTGTTCGACATCTCGTGGGCGGCCGTACCTGGTCCAAGAAGGTGCGGAGGTGAAAGTTTCATCGACGATGTCGTGGCTCGGGTGACCGGCAGCGTGGCCTTCAGGAGGGTCGGAGCACGTCCGTCGCACCGGTGTCGTACAGGTTAACCGAAAGTTTCTTGGGGACCTTGACATATTTCGTAAACGTTTCCAGACTGAGTCCCCGAGACGGTCTTCCTGCCGGTCGGTGGTGCGCGGCAGGGACCGTCGTCCGCGACGCCTCAGTGGTGTGCGTTCCCCGGCGAGGGGCGCGGCGTCGGTCCATGGGATGTCCCCCGTTTTCCCCGCTTTCCATGACCAAAATATGGAGGCTCAGTTATGGGCACAAATGCCATTCCCCCGCCCGGAACCCGGCGACCTCTCGGTGGTCTCCGCCGGACCCTGGTCGCCGGTGCCCTCGGCACCCTCGTGCTCGGCACGTTCGCGGCGGTGACGGTGCCGGGTTCGGCCGGCGCTTCGAGCTCCGCGAGTGCCGCGGCGACCACGCTCGGCGCGGCGGCCCAGCAGAGCGGGCGATACTTCGGCGCCGCGATCGCCGCGGGCAGGCTTGGTGACTCGCAGTACACCACGATCGCGAACCGTGAGTTCGACATGATCACGGCCGAGAACGAGATGAAGATCAACGCCACCGAGCCGAACCAGAACCAGTTCAACTTCAGCAGTGGCGATCGCATCTACAACTGGGCGGTGCAGAACGGCAAGCGGGTGCGCGGGCACACGCTGGCCTGGCACTCCCAGCAGCCGGGCTGGATGGAGGCCATGTCGGGCAGCGCGCTGCGTCAGGCGATGATCAATCACATCAACGGTGTGATGAACCACTACAAGGGCAAGATCTACGCCTGGGACGTGGTGAACGAGGCCTTCGCCGACGGTAACTCCGGTGGGCGGCGTGACTCCAACCTGCAGCGCACCGGCAACGACTGGATCGAGGTCGCCTTCCGTACCGCGCGGGCCGCCGACCCGGCCGCCAAGCTCTGCTACAACGACTACAACATCGACAACTGGAGCTGGGCCAAGACGCAGGGCGTCTACAACATGGTCCGTGACTTCAAGGCGCGCGGCGTCCCGATCGACTGCGTGGGCCTGCAGTCGCACTTCAACAGCCAAAGCGCCTACAACAGCAACTACCGCACGACCATTCAGAGCTTCGCGGCGCTGGGTGTGGACGTGCAGATCACCGAGCTGGACATCCAGGGCGGCTCGGCCCAGACCTACGCCGCGGTGGTCAACGACTGCCTGGCCGTGGCGCGCTGCACCGGCATCACCGTGTGGGGTGTGCGAGACAGCGACTCCTGGCTGGGCGCCAACACCAGCCCGCTGCTCTTCGACGGCAACGGCAACAAGAAGGCCGCCTACACCTCCGTGCTGAACGCACTCAACGCCGCGAACCCCAACCCGAACCCCACCCCGACGGTGACCCCGACGGTCACGCCCCCGCCGGGCACCTCGTTCCGGCTGCGTAACGAAGCGGCAGGAAGGTGTGTGGACTCGCCGAACAGCGCCACCGCCAACGGCACCCAGCTGCAGATCTACGACTGCCACACCAACCCCAACCAGCAGTTCACCTACACCTCCGGCAGGCAGCTTCAGATCCTCGGCAAGTGCCTGGACTCCCCGACCGGTGCGGGCTCCGGCGCCCGCGTCCAGCTGTACGACTGCCACAGCGGCAACAACCAGCAGTGGAACCGTAACTCCAACGGCACCGTCACCAGTGTCGCCAACAACCTGTGCCTCAGCGTCACCGGCACCGGCAACACCTCCGGTGTGACCATCGCGAGCTGCAACGGCCAGTCCACCCAGAGGTGGAGCAGCTAGGACGCGATGCTCGGGAGACCCTGACACCACCCGGCACGTGAGCTCCTCGGAACCGGGGGAGCGGCGTCACGGCACGTGAGCAGGACCCGATGAAGTCGGCGCGGCGGGCTCGGTACAAGACCGAGCCCGCCGTGTCGCATGGAGGGCGTTCACGTCAGGAGAGGTGCGGCTCGCCTTCTCGGTGCGGGTCTGGGCGTCGTGGTCGACATGGACGAACCTCTCGGCCACCGAGGCGGCCCGTGTACGGAAGGGCGCCGGTGACGCTACGCTGCCGTGTCGTGCAGGAGACCCGTCTCGACACCGCTCGGATTCGGGCGGCTCGCCAGGTGATCGACCCGGTTTTTCTCGACACCCCGCTGTACCGCTGCGAGGCGCTGGAGCCCGGCCTCGGATGCGCGGTGAGCGTCAAGCTGGAAACGGCGAACCCGGTCCGCAGCTTCAAGGCCCGCGGCACCGAGGTGATCGCGAGCCGGCTCGCCGACGACGGCCCGCGGGCGGCGGTGTGCGCCAGCGCGGGCAACCTCGGCCAGGCCCTCGCCTGGTCCGGGCGCGGCAGAGGGCTCGACGTCACCGTCGTGGCCTCCCGTTTCGCGCCCGCGGTCAAGCTGGATCGCATCCGCGCGTTGGGCGCGAGACTGGAGCTGGTGGACGGCGACTTCGACATGGCGCGCGAGCGGGCCGTGGCCATCGCGCGCCACGACGGCATCCGGCTGGTCGAGGACAGCCTGGACGTCGAGACCTGTGAGGGCGCGGCGACAATCGGCCTGGAACTGGTGAACACCGCGCCGTCGTTCGACGCCGTCCTGATCGCTCTCGGCGGCGGGGCGCTGGCGACCGGTGTGGGGCATGTGATGAAAGCCCTCGCACCCGGAGTCGAGGTGATCTGCGTCCAGCCGCTGGGCGCACCGGCGATGACACACTCGTGGCGCCAACGGCGCGTCGTCACCACCGACTCGACCGACACCATCGCCGACGGCGTCGCCGGTCGGCGTCCCATCCCCGAGGTCCTGGACGACCTCCTCCTCGTCGCCGACGACGCCGTCCTCGTCCGGGAGTCGTCGATCATCGCCGGTATGCGGATGCTCCTCGACCACGCCGGCCTGGTCGTCGAACCGTCGGCCGCGCTCGGCGTCGCGGCGATCCTCGAGGACCGTGACCGTTTCGCGGGCCGGCACGTGGCCACCATCGTGTGCGGCGGCAACGTCGACATGCACGCCTATCACCGCTGGATCGGCGCGGCTCCCATCCGCAGACCTTGACGATCGCTCGTACGTCCTCGCGGATGGCCACCGCGACGGCCGGACCGCCTCCCCCGTGCCCTGCCGCACCTGGGATCACGAATGTCCCGGGCATGGGTCACCTCGACGCCTCGGTCAGTTCCGGGGACGTCTGCGGCGCGTCGGTCCTGCCCAGGCGGCTGGGCCACCAGGCCCGCGCGCCCAGCTCACGTACCAGCGCGGGGACGAGCAGGGAGCGCACCACCAGGGTGTCGAGCAGGACGCCGAAGGCGACGATGAAGGCGAGCTGTACGAGGAAGGTGAGGGGGATCACCACGAGCGCGGCGAAGGTGGCGGCGAGCACGACGCCCGCCGAAGTGATCACTCCGCCGGTGGTGACGAGCCCGCGCAGCAAACCCTCTCGCGCCCCGTGGTGCACGGTCTCCTCGCGCACCCTGGACATGAGGAAGATGTTGTAGTCCACCCCCAGCGCGACCAGGAAGACGAAGCCGTACAGCGGCACGGACGCGTCGCCGTCGGTGAATCCGAACACGTGCGTGAAGACCAGCGTGGAGACGCCGAGGGTGGCGAGGAAGTTCAGTGCGACGGTGGCCACCAGGAGCACGGGGGTCATCAGCGAGCGCAGCAGGACGACGAGGATGAGCAGGATGATCACCAGGACGACCGGGATGATGAGCAGCGTGTCGTTCTTCGCGGTCTCCGTCGTGTCGTACCGCTGGGCGCTGAAACCGCCGATCAGGACGTCGTTCTCGGAGGCGAAGGCGGCGCGCAGGCGCTTGACCGTGTCCTGGGCGGCGTCGCTGTCCGGGGCGTCGTTCAACGTCGCCTCCACCAGCACGAGCCTGTCGACGGTCTTGGGCGCGTCACCCGGCCGTCCGCTCTGGGACACCGCC
The DNA here is from genome assembly GCF_040635605.1 of Streptosporangium sp. NPDC006930. Lineage (NCBI taxonomy): Bacteria > Bacillati > Actinomycetota > Actinomycetes > Streptosporangiales > Streptosporangiaceae > Streptosporangium > Streptosporangium sp. NPDC006930. Next base: position 270,262 of record NZ_JBEYID010000009.1, read on the forward strand.
GCGGCCTCGGACACGCCCTCGACGCCGCGTGCCGTCTCCTCCACGGCCGAGGCACGCTCCGCGGGGGCGACGATGACCGCGGGCTGCCCGGAGCCTCCGGGGAAGTGCTCGCTCAGCGCCGCCTGTGCCGCCACCGACGGGGCGTCGTTCACGAAGGTCTCGTCCAGCGGCACACCCCTCGCGCTCAGCTGCGGCGCGAAGAGGGCGAGGGCGATGAGAGGCAGGATGGTGGCGATCCAGAGCCGGCGCGGATGGCGGTCGACCACGGCGGCCACCCGGTGCCAGATCCCGTGTGCCGCGCTGTCGGCCGTACGCGGCTTCGACGGCCACAGGGCGGCGCGGCCCAGCAGGACGAGGGCCGCGGGCAGGAAGGTGAGCGCGCTGAGGGCGGCGCACGCGATGCCGATGGCGCCCACCGGGCCGAGCGCGCGGTTGTTGGTCAGGCCGCTGAGCAGCAGCGCGAGCAGGGCGAGGGCCACCGTGGCGGCACTGGCGACGATCGGCTCGAACGAGCGCCGCAGCGCGACGCGGCCCGCGGTGAAGCGGTCGCCGGTCGCGGCCAGTTCCTCGCTGAAGCGGGCGGTGAGCAGCAACGCGTAGTCGGTGGCCGCGCCGATGACCAGGATGAACAGGATGCCCTGCACCTGACCGTCGACCCGGACGATGTCGCGGTCGGCGAGGAAGTACACCACGGCGCATGCCAGGCCGAGCGCGAAGATCGCGCCGCCGATGATGACGAGAGGTAGCAGAACGCTGCGGTACACCGCGAGCAGGATGATCAGAACGGTGGTGAGCGCCACTCCGAGAAGCAGGCCGTCGATCCCGGCGAAGGCGTCGGACAGGTCGGCCCGGCTCGCCGCGGGTCCCGCGAGCTGAGCCCGCAGGCCGTCGACGGCCACCGCCGAGCCCACTTGGTCCAGGACCTCTCTGAGCGAGGTGTCGAGGTCGGGGCTGAGCTGGACCACGCCCTGCAGCGCCTGGCCGTCCTCGGAGGGGATGGAGGGCGTGGGCGTCCCGACGACGCCGTCCGTGCCGCGCAGCGAGGCGAGCGCCTGGGTCGCTGCGGTGTTCTGCTCGGGGGTGATGTCGCCGCCGTTCGCGGTCCACACCACGATGAGCGGCTGCGTCTCGTCCTGACGGAACCTCTCCTGCGCTTCCAGGACGCGTGTCGACTCCGCGCTCTCGGGCAGGAAAGCGGCCTGGTCGTTGGTGGACACCTCGGTGAGCTTGCCGGCGAACGGCCCCAGCCCTCCGCCGATGGCCAGCCAGACCAGCACCAGCAGCGCCGGCACAAGCCAGCGGATCGGTCGCCGCCCCATGACATCACCTTTCCGTGACATACTATAACTCAATCATCGAGTATCTCAATAGTTGAGTTAATGTAGCATGGCGTCATGAGCGGCGACAGCGGGGAGGGCATCGACCGGCTGGCCTTCGCGATGCGACTGCGAAGGATGACCGCCGAGTTCAACCGCATCGCCCACGAGTTCGCCCACCAGCACGGGCTGCACCCCACCGACGTCCAGGCCCTGATGAAGATCTTCGACGCTTCGTCGCCGATCACCCCGAGCCGGCTGGCGGAGCAGCTGAACCTCACCTCGGGGGCCGTCACCGCGTGCCTCGACAGGCTGGAACGGGCCGGGCACATCCGCAGGGTTCGCGACGTGCACGACCGGCGCGTGGTTCATCTGCACTACCTCGACGCGGCGCAGGAGTTCGCCGCGGTCTTCTTCCGCCCGCTCGGCCACAGCACGGACAAGGTCCTGCGGCGTTTCAGCCCGGAGGAACTGCGCACCGTGGCTACCTTCCTTGACGCGATGAACGAGGAGCTTGACGTGTTGCGAGCCGCGCCGGGTTCTCGCTGACCCACTCTTCGAGCGCGCGGGCCTCACGGTTGCGTACGGCGTCGGTCTTCTCGGTCTTCTCGTTCGTCGTGGGCGTCGTGGGCGACGGGGGCGGGCGGCGGGTTTCCTCCCCGTTCTCCGGACACCTGGCCCGAGGTCGTCCCTGGACGGGGACATCGGCCGGGGCGGCGCCCACGTGCCGGAATCCGGGCTCATGACCTGGCTCATGGTCTGGCTCATGGTCTGAGGTCATGCCTTCGGGGCATGGTCCGGGCTCATGACCCGGATGAGCCAGTCGTCGCGCGTCCGGCGTGCCGCGGCCGAGAGGCGTACCTGCGGATACAGCGCGTCGAAGCCGTGGAAGCCTCCCGCCCAGATGTGGAGTTCCGCCTGGCCCCCGGCCGCCCAGATCCTGGTGGCGTAGTCGACGTCCTCGTCGCGGAAGACCTCGGCGGTGCCGGCGTCGATGTAGGTGGGCAGGCCCGAGAGGTCGTCGGCCATCGCGGGTGAGACGTAACCGGGCACCTCCTGGCCGGTGAGGTCGCCGAGAACCGACCGCCACCCGTACTCGTTCATCTCGCGGGTCCAGACGCCGTGCCCGCCGGAGTACTGACGGCTGGAGGTGGTGACGTTGCGGTGGTCGAGCATGGGACAGATCAGCACCTGGGCGGCGATCGCCGGGGCACCGCGATGAGCCCCATCCAGTTCCAGAAGCAGATCCGGTTGCAGGAGGCCAGGCTCCTGCTCGCCACACGTCCCAACGACGTCACCGGCGTCGGTCACAGCGTCGGTCACAGCGTCGGTTACGACAGCCCGTCACAGTTCAGCCGTGAGTACCGCCGCCAGTTCGGCGTGCCGCCGAGCGAGGACGCCGCACGCCTGCGCGGTTCGACGCCCCGCCTGTCGCCGGCCCCCGCGTAGCCGCCGTCCGCGAGGTGGTCGGCCGTGAGCATGACGAAGGACCGGCCGCCGATGACGGGACCGGTCCGCTCGTCGCCCCGACCTGGGGGCCTCTATGTCGCCGGGAGTGGCGTCGTCCATGATGCGTGCCCCGGTACCCGTACCGTGGCGGGCCGTACCCCCTGGCAGGTGGGCATGGTCACGGTGGCCGTGACCATGCCCGGGTATTCGTACCGCGGCGGGGTTTACGGGTGCTTGCGCAGGTGTGCGCGCAGCAGGTTGGGGTCGGTGGCCGTGGTGTAGGCGGCGCTGAGGACGTATACGTCATTGCCGCGCAGTGCGACGGAGGTGGGGTTTTGGAGTCCGTCGCCGGTGTCCAGAACGGTGGTGCTGGTGCCGTCGGGCTGGATGCGCACGACCGTGCTGGGGGCGTTGAGAGCCGCGAGGATCTCGTCGCCGCGACCGGTGAAGGCGAAATCATCGATACCGGCCAGGCCCGATGCCTTGACCTGTGGCTTTCCCGCCCGGTTTCCTGGGCGGATCGGAATGCGCAGGAGGGTGCCCCGGTCGAGGTTGGTCACCCACAGGGCGCCGCCGCGTACCTTCACGCCGTTTGCCCCGAGGAAACCGGTGGAGGCGAGTTCGGGAGCGGTGGACCAGGCGGTGGGTGTGCCGCCGGTGACGGGGACGGTCCACACGGTGCCGAGCACCGAGTCGGTGATGTAGAGCCGCTCGCCCTTCCCGTCCAGTGCCAGCCCGTTGGGCAGGCCGTTCGCGGGCAGCGCGGCGATACGCCGAGGGGTCTGGCCGTGGCGCAGCCGCCACAGCCCCGTCAGGTCGGCCGTGCCGGTCGCGTACAGCACGTACACGGTGCCGTCCGAGGTGTGGGCGATGCCGGTGGCCAGGGGGAAGCCGAGGATCGGCGTGTTGATCCCGCCGTCGGCGGGCGCGGGCAGTGTCGCCAGGATGCGCGTCTTGCCCCGGGGGGTGACCTGGGCCACCTGGCGGCTGGCGGCGAAGGTGATGTTCGCCGTGCCGTCGGGCAGCAGGGCGATGTTCTCCGGCATCTGGCCCGCCGACAGGTCGAAGTGGGTGGCGATCCGCACGTCCGTCAGCGGTCCCTTGGGAGACGTCGCGTTGGCCGGCGCGGTCGCGGTCATGGTGGCCGCGGCCATGAGAAGGGCCGACATGGTGATCTTGATGCTTCGCTTGGACATGGTTCCTTCACTGTTTTCCGGCATGCGGCAGCCGCGGCGCGGCGCCGTGGTCGAGAGGGGGTTCGGAGGGAGGTCGTGATCGTGCCGCCGACCGGCGGGCACGGGGGCGGCCGGAGACAGGGGCGGCAGGGAGGCGCTACGGATCGTGCCACCGGGTCGTCGAGCGCGAGGCCGGCCCTCGACGGGGGCGGCACGGTGGAGGGAGGGCGTGGTGGACACGCGCTGCGACCGGACGCACCCGGACGCCCACAGACACACCCGGACGCGCCCGGCCTCCTCGGCCGATGGAGGGGCTCGGGTCAGATGGTACGGGTCTCCGCGCCGAGGCGCGGCCGGGTCGCTTCCGGTGTCGTCTCTCGCGGTGCGATGGCCTGGGAGAGCAGGGTCAGAGCCGTCGCCGAGGGGGAGCCGGGGTCGGCTGTGGCCACCACCAGGGCCGGGCCGTTTCCCTGCGGGCTCTGCAGCGTCTGCTGGGTGACCGTCAACGTCCCGACCAGCGGATGGCGCATCTCGTAGTCGGCGACATCACAGGCCAGGACCCGGTGGTCGGCCCACACCGCGGCGAACTCAGGACTGCGCATGGTCAGCTCGCCGATCAGCTCGGCCAGCAGCGGATCGTCTGGATATCGCCCGGCCGTCAGGCGCAGGTTGCCCACCACGGCCCTGGCCTTGGCGGGCCAGTCGGCGTACAGGTCACGGGTGTGCGCGTCGAGGAACACCAGCCTGGCCATGTTCGGCCGCCGGCCGGGGACGTTCGGGCCGTCCCGGTCGAGATGGCCGGCGAACAGCCCGTGGCCCTCGCGGTTCCAGGCCAGGACATCACTGCGGCGGCCGATCACGATCGCGGGTGTGCTCCCGAGGGCCGCCAGCAGAGCGCCGGTCGCCGGGGTGACGCGTTCGGTACGCGGCCGGCCCGAGAGTCCGCCCCGTCTCGGTACGCGGGCCAGGGCGTGCAGATGGGCACGTTCGGACTCGTCCAGTCGCAGGGCGTTCGCTATGGCGTCGAGCACCTCGCGCGAGGCGTTGTGCGACTGGCCCTGCTCCAGACGCGTGTAGTAGGGCGCGCTGATGCCCGCGAGCATCGCGAGCTCCTCCCGCCGCAGCCCGGGAACCCGGCGCCGCTCGCCGTAGGTCCGCAGCCCGACGTCCTCTGGCCGCAGTTGGCCCCGGCGTGTCTGCAGGAAGTCGGCGAGATGGCCGTGCTTGTTCATGCAACCGAGTATGCGCGCGGCCGGCGACCCGCGCCTCACCCCGCCGGGGTAGGGATCGGCGGGGTCTGGCTCGCGCGAGCCCCGGCCTCCAGGATGAGCGCGTCCTCCTTCGACGATCCGGTTCTTCTCTTCGGGGAGAGCCCGTGAGCGTCGCTTCCGGTTCGCCGTCACCGGCTCCCGCGAGCGGACCGGTCGGCGACGGCGGCGTCATGGCGAGATGGCCGGCGGCGGAGCGGGGGTCAGCGCAGCCCGTCGTAGAAGGTGCGCAGGTCTTCGGCGAGTACGTCGGGCACGATGTGAGCGGCGTAGTGGCCGCCGCGGTCGTACGACTTCCAGTGCACGATGTTCGTGTGGTCGCGCTCGGCGAACGTGCGCATGGACACGAAGTCACCGTCGAACATCGCGAGGCCGGTCGGCGCCTTCGTGGGCTCGGTGGGGTGTTCGGCGCGCGCGTCCTCGTAGTAGAGCCGGGTGGCCGACGTCGCGGTGCCGGTCAGCCAGTAGAGCATCGTGTTGGTCAGGACGAAGTCGGCGTCGACGCTGTCGCCCAACAGCTGTGAGTTCCAGCCGAGCAGCCCGGCGGGCGAATCGAAGATCGCGTATGACAGGGTCTGCGGCTGCTGCGAGTGCAGGGTGTTGAACGACATCTTGGTGTCGTAGAACTCCTGCAGCACCTCCAGGGCCTTCTGGTCCTCCGGGGTGATCCTCTCGAACTCGGCCGGATCACCGGAGGGGAAGGAGAAGAGCTGGGTGACGTGCACGCCGACGACGTGTTCGGGGTCGATCCGCCCGACCTCGGGGGAGATGAGCGAGCCGCCGTCGTTGCCGACGGCGCCGTAGCGGTCGTAGCCCAGTCGCCGCATCAGCTCCGCCCACGCCCTGGCGATGCGGTACCGGTTCCAGCCCTTCTCCCTGGTGGGGCCGGAGAAGCCGAAGCCGGGCAGCGAGGGGATGACCACGTGGAACGCCTGCGCCGGGTCCTCGGGGTCGGTGAGCGGCTCGATGAGCTTCAGGTACTCCACGATCGAGCCGGGCCAGCCGTGCGTGAGGATCAGCGGCAGGGCGTTCTCGTGTCGCGAGCGGACGTGCAGGAAGTGGATGTTCTGCCCGTCGATCTCGGTGGTGAACTGCGGGTGCCGGTTGATCTCGGCCTCGCGGGCTCGCCAGTCGTACTCGTGGCGCCAGTATTCGGCCAGATTCCTCACGTACTCCACGGGGACGCCGTAGTCCCAGCCGGCGCCCGGCAGCTCGTCGGGCCAGAGGGTGCGATCGAGCCGGTCGTGGAGATCGTCCAGCCTGGCCTGCGGGACGTCGATGCGGAAGGGCTTGATCTCGGCGTTTTCGCTCATGATCGGAACACTACGGACCCTTCCGGTCAGCTTCTGTCCTGAAGTGCTGGCAGGGTTGGGGACATGCTGGAAACCTCGGCGCGGTTGCTGCGCCTGCTGTCGTTGTTGCAGGCCAGGAAGGACTGGCCCGGCGCGGCCCTCGCCGAGCGGCTGGGCGTGAGCGAGCGGACCGTGCGCCGCGACGTCGACCGGCTGCGCGAGCTCGGATATCCCGTGAACGCGACGCGGGGCACCGACGGGGGCTACCGCCTGGGCGCGGGGACCGTCATGCCGCCGCTCCTGCTCGACGACGAGGAGGTGGTCGCCGTGGCGGTCGGGCTGCGGACCGCCGCCGGTGGCACCGTCGCCGGCATCGAGGAGACGTCGGTGCGCGCTCTCGCCAAGCTTGAGCAGGTGCTCCCCTCCCGGCTGCGCCACCGGGTCAACGCGTTGCAGACCTACGTCGAACCCGTGCCCGCGGACAGCCCGGGCCCGGTGGTCGATCCGGAGGTGCTGACCGTGCTCGCCGCCGCCTGCCGCGACGGGGAACGGGTGCGGTTCGACTACCGCGCCCACGACGGATCGGCCAGTGTACGGATCGTCGAACCACATCGGCTCGTGGCGTGGGGACGCCGCTGGTATCTCGTCGCATGGGACGTCGACCGTCAGGACTGGCGCACCTTCCGGATGGATCGCGTCGAACCGCGCACTCCCACCGGCCCGCGCTTCCCGCCCCGCGAGCCGCCGGAGGACGGCGCGGCCGCGTACGTCGCGCGCGGGGTCTCGGCGGCGGCCTGGCGCCACCGGGCACGGGTCGTCGTCCACGCGCCCGCCGATGTGGTGACCGAGCGCGTCAACCCCGCGGTCGGCGTGGTGGAGGCCGTGGACGAGCACACCTGCGTGCTGAACACCGGTGCGGACAGCCTGCACGTGATCGCCGTGTATCTCGGCATGCTCGATCTGGACTTCGAGGTCACCGAGCCCCCGGAGCTTGTCGAGCACATGCGGGCCCTCGCGGCCCGCTACGTCCGCTCCACGCCGGTCCACGCGGAGGGGTGATGTCTTAAGGAACCGCCTTCGGAAACCGCCGGGCGGTCGTCGTCGAGCGCGGCCTTTCGTGTTGGGTCGTCGTCGGAGCCGTCGTCGAGCTGTCGTCGAGCGCTGCCTTCCGCGCGGATCCGGTCGGAGTCCCCGATCGCCGGGGGCGTGTCGCCCCGGTCGTGGCCTCGGGGACTCCGGTCCGTTTCACTCGCTCGGGTTCACCCGGTCCGTTTCACTCGCTCGGGTTCACCCGGTCCGTTTCACTCGCTCGGGTTCACCCGGTCGGGTTCACGAGTGCCGGGCTCACGAGTGGGCGACGAGGCACTTCTTGAGCGTGTCCCTGGAGTCCTGACGCTTCGGCGCGACCTTCATGAGGGCCGCGTCGCGCACCTGCACGTACTTGGCCCCGGCGGCGTTGTATGCCTCCACCATCTTCTTCGCGGCGGGGTCCAACGCCGGAGCCTTGACCCCGAGCTGCTGCAGGGCCGCCTTCTGGGAGAGCTGGTCGATGTTCGCGGCGGCACCGGCCTTCATCAGGGCGGTGTGGGCGGCCTTGACCTCCGGTAGGGCGTCGACGTTGCTAAGGGCGTCCTCGGCGTTCATCAGCGCGAGCTGCTCCTGCGCGCAGGGGGCCGGGGCGGTGGCGGCGACGGCGGTGGTGGCGGTGGCGCCGACGGTGGTCAGGGTGGCGAGAAGGCCGAATGCGGCCAGCGCCGTCGCGGTGGTGCGGGTGTGCATGGGGTGCTCCCGTGGGTGCTGAGGGTTGATTGGCATGTGACCTCATGCACCATAATCACTGTGGGTAATCACTCCACCGCTTCAAGTTAACGTCAAGGGTCGCGGGCCGTCCGATTCCCGAGGAGGCCTGATCGCCCGTGGCGCCGGCTCGGGGCGACGTCGGCCTCCTGCCATGACCTGTGAGCGGACTTCACCCCGGAGCGATGAGTGTGGAAAAGGGTGAAACCAATGGATTTCCATCGGTGCGACAGCGTCGAAATCCGACTCCCGACAAGCCATCCGACTTGCTGGGATCCAGTTTGCCGTTAGCAGGTAAGGCCGGTGTCAGCATCGTCGGAGAGTCATAACCGATCATGACATCTGGGGGAAAAATGCTTCGAAAACTGATCCCGATCCTGGTCGCGGTCGCGGCGGCCGGATCACCCGCCATCGCGACCAGGGCCTGGGCGGAGGTGGCGCCGGCCGCTTCGGCGGCCCGGTCGGTCGCCGCCGCGCAGACGGCCGGTACGTGTAGTCCGGGGTCGCCGTGCGCGGGGGTCTACTGCGGTCCGGGCCGCGTCTGCGTCCCCTCGCCCAAGCAGTGCTTCACCACGCCGTGCCCGCAGTACGACTGCGTGCCCGTGTCGGGTTACCCGGGTGGCTACCCCGGTAACCCGGTCGGATACCCGCCTCCGTATCCGGGCTGGCGTCCCCCCTACCCCGGCTGGCGGCCACCGTATCCTGGCTGGCGCCCCCCGTATCCATATCCGCGGCCACCGTACCCGTATCCTTACCCGCGGCCTCCGTATCCGTGGCCTCAGTATCCGGGTGCGCGGCCTCCGTACCCGGCCCCGATGCCTCCCGGACCGGGGCGGCCTCCGCACCTGGCTCCGATGCCTCCCGGACCGGGGCGGCCTCCGTACCCGGCTCCGATGCCTCCCGGACCGGGACCCAGGTCCATCGGTAGCTGACGGATCGCGGGTCGTTCGGGGAGCACCTCCATCGGCGGGCACCATGTGAGCCTGGCGCGTAGCGGTCCGGCCCTCACCTTCGTCGGTGGCTCGTCCGCGCCGACGATTCGTACGTCACATCCAGTGGTCCCGGCGTGCCCGGCGCCGCCCATCGCCGCCCCGGGCCGCCACGACGGCGGCCCGGGGCGGCAGGCGACGGCTTGTGGGGACACCGGGTGAGCTGGTCTGATGTGCGAAGGATGAGGTGAAGCCGGTACGGGGGTAACTTTCTGCCGTGGAGGCATCTGTCGAGCAGCTGGTGTACGTCCGCGAGGACGAGTACACGATCGCGCGGATGAGCGCCGAGGGCATGCCCGGCTTCGTCGCCTCCGGCCGGGCCCTGGGCGGGGTCCAGCCGGGGGAGACGCTCAGGCTCGTCGGCGAGTGGGGCGAGCACCCGCGGTACGGCAGGCGCTTCGAGGTCGTCGCGTGCGAGCGGCTGGTTCCGGCCACGGTCCGGGCCATCCGCATCTACCTGGGCTCCGGCCTGATCCGCGGCATCGGGCCGAGGCTCGCCCACGCCATCGTGAGCCACTTCGGCGAGGCGACGCTGACGGTCATCGACACCGAGCCAGGACGGCTCACCGAGGTCGTCAACATCGGTCCCGCGCGGCAGGCCCAGATCGCCGACGCGTGGCAGGAGCAGAAGGCGATCGCCGAGCTCATGGTGGTCCTGCAGGGCTTCGGGATCAGCCCGCTGCTCGCGGCGAAGATATACCAGGTCTTCGGTGCCGACTCGGGAGAGGTGCTCACCTCCGACCCGTACCGGCTCATCGGCAAGGTGAGGGGCATCGCCTTCACCACGGCGGACAGGATCGCCCTGCGCTCCGGAGTCGCGGAGGACAGCCCGCAGCGGGTCAAGGCGGCGATCCTGGACAGGCTGGAGACGGCGGCGAGCCGCGACGGGCACTGTTACGTACGCCTGATCGCGCTGATCGCCCAGTCCGCGGAGCTCGTCGAACAGGACCACGACCTCGTCGCGCGGATGGTCGACGCCCTCGTCGCCGACCGACGCGTGGTCGTCGAGGCGTCGCCCGACGGCCAGGCGACGGCCGTGGTCTATCTGAAGGAGACCCACAGCCGCGAGCTCACGCTCGCCGCCCAGCTGACCAGGCTCTGGGAGGCCCCCTCGACGCTGCCCATGCGCACCTTCCAGGAGGACCCCGGGCTGGACGAGGACCAGCGGGCGGCGGTGAACATGGCGCTCACCAGTACCGTCTCCATCCTCACCGGCGGTCCGGGCTGCGGGAAGAGCCACACCGTCAAGACCATCGCGGCGACCGTGAGGGCGATGGGCGGCACGGTGACCCTCACCGCGCCGACCGGCAAGGCGGCCAAGCGCCTGTCGGAACTCACCGGCCTGCCCGCCATGACCGTGCACCGGATGCTGGCCCACCAGCCAGAGCCCGACAGCGGCACGCTGTTCGAGCAGACGCCCGCGCAGGCCGACCTGATCGTGGTCGACGAGGCGTCCATGCTGGACCTGAGCCTGGCCACCCGCCTCACCGCGGCCGTATCGCCCGGCAGCCACCTGTTGATCGTGGGCGACAGCGACCAGCTTCCCAGCATCGCCCCCGGCAGCGTGCTCGCCGACCTGCTGCGTGTCGAGGCGATCGCGCGGATGCGCCTGACCCGGGTCTTCCGCCAGGCGGAGGGCAGCGGGATCATCCGGGCCGCCCGCCGGGTGAGGGCGGGCGAGGTGCCCGCGACTCCCGGCGGGGGAGGCTTCTGGTTCGAGGAGGTCGACGACCCCGAGCAGGTCGCCGAGCGGGTGCTGCACCTGGCGACGGTGGCGATCCCCCGCAAGCAGGGGGTGAGCCCGGACCAGGTCCAGGTCCTGTGCCCGATGCGCAGGGGCCTGACGGGGACGGCCGAACTCGGCAGGATGATCCAGGAACGGCTCAACCCCGCTCGTGAGGGGGTCGCCGAGCACTGGTCGGGCGCCTCCGCCTTCCGGGTCGGCGACCGTGTCATGCCGATCCGCAACAACTACGACAAGGGCGTCTTCAACGGCGACACCGGTACGGTCACCGCCATCACCCCCGAGGAGAGGGTCGTCGAGATCCGCACCGACGACGGGCAGACCGTGAAGTACGGCTTCGGCGAGCTCGACGAGCTCACCCACACGTACGCCATCAGCGTCCATCGTTCCCAGGGCAGCGAGTATCCCTTCGTGGTCGCGCCGCTCGTCACCGAGTCCGGGGGTGTCATGCTGCGCCGCAAGCTGCTCTACACCCTGCTCACCCGGGCGCGGTCGTGGGTGGTCGTCGTCGGCGAGCGCAAGGCCCTGGAGATGGCCGTCAACCGGCTGGACCACCGCCGCAACACGGGGCTCGCCCGCAGGCTCGCGCTGAGCCTCGGCGCGGGTCTCCACTACGAGGTCGCCCTCGATTGACAGTGATGATGTAGATGAGCGCTTCCCGCCAGGGTCTGACCCATCGACCGACTGACCTTGGGGCCTCAACGGGATCTGTCGTCCCCGGCAGGGAAACGCTCATGTGCCTTCGAGGACTTACCGCAGCCCGATGCCCCGAACCACGGCGGGAGGACGAATCTCGGCGCGAATGCCAGGAGGGAGAGGGCTCTAGGTATGAATATGCGAAGGTATGGTGATTGTTCGTGACGACGTTTCGGATCAGCGAGGCCGCCGCACTGCTGGGAGTGAGCCCCGACACCGTTCGCCGGTGGGTGGACGCCGGACGGCTCGCGGCCCGGCGGGACGAGCACGGCCACCGGACGGTGGAGGGGGTCGACCTGGCGGCGTTCGCGCGCGCCCAGATCGAGTCCGAGGAAGGCACGGGGCACTCCTCGGCCAGAAACCGTTTTCGCGGGATCGTGACCGAAGTGATCAAGGACGCGGTGATGGCCCAGGTGGAGATCGCCGCGGGACCGTACCGGGTGGTGTCGTTGATGAGCCGCCAGGCCGCCGACGAGCTTGGCCTGGAGGTGGGGGTGACGGCGGTCGCCGTGATCAAGTCCACCAACGTGGTCGTGGAGATCGCCGACCACGCCCGTACGACGAGTTGACGGCGCCGTGAGCGGTCCGTCCGACGGCGTGCGCGATGGCGCGGTGGCGGGCCGTCTGCCCTGGGTGCTGGTGCTGCCGGCCGTGGTGGGCATGGTCTTCCTGACGCTGCCGCTGGCCGGGCTGCTGATGCGCGCCCCCTGGTCCACCCTGGTGGAGAGGCTGGGCGAGCCGCGGGTGCTGGAGGCGCTGCGCCTGTCGCTGGTGAGCGCGACCGTGGCCACGCTGGTGTGCCTGCTGCTCGGTGTGCCGCTGGCGTGGCTGCTGGCCCGTGTCGACTTCCCCGGCCGCCGCCTGGTGCGGGCGCTGGTCACCGTCCCCCTCGTGCTGCCCCCGGTGGTCGGCGGGGTCGCCCTGCTGCTCGTGCTGGGACGGCGCGGCCTGGTCGGTCAGTGGCTGGACTCCGCCTTCGGCATCACTCTGCCGTTCACCACGGCCGGGGTCGTCGTCGCCGAGACGTTCGTCGCCATGCCGTTCCTGGTCATCAGCGTCGAGGGCGCGCTGCGCGCCGCCGACCTGCGTTTCGAGGAGGCCGCCGCGACGCTGGGCGCCTCTCGCTGGGTGATCTTCCGTCGCGTCACCCTGCCCCTGATCGTCCCGGGCATCGTCGCGGGAGCCGTGCTGTGCTGGGCACGCGCGCTGGGCGAGTTCGGGGCCACCATCACCTTCGCCGGCAACTTTCCCGGCCAGACCCAGACCATGCCGCTGGCCGTGTATCTCGCCCTGGAGACCGAGCCCGAGGCCGCGATCGTGCTCAGCCTCGTCCTGCTCGCCGTCTCGGTGATCATCCTGGCCGGCCTGCGCGACCGGTGGGTGAGCGGCCCGTGACCCTCGACGCCCATCTCGTCGTCACCCGGCCCCGCTTCCGCCTGGACATCGAACTGGAGGTCGCCGCCGGCCAGGTCGTCGCCCTGCTCGGTCCCAACGGCGCGGGCAAGACCACCGCGCTGCGCGCGCTGGCCGGACTCACCGCCCTGTCCGGCGGGCGGATCCTCCTGGACGGCGAGGCACTGCACCCCCTGGCGTCCGAACGTCGCCCGATCGGCATGGTCTTCCAGGACTACCTGCTCTTCCCACACCTGTCCGTCCTGGACAACGTCGCCTTCGGACCTCGTTGCCACGGCGCCTCCAGAGCGGAGGCGCGGCGCGGTGCCGCCGCCTGGCTGGAACGCGTCGGCCTGGCCGGGTACGCCGCGGCGAAACCCCGGCAACTGTCGGGCGGTCAGGCCCAGCGCGTCGCACTGGCCCGCGCCCTTGCCGTCGGCCCCCGCCTGTTGCTGCTGGATGAGCCGCTGGCCGCCCTCGACGCCCACACCCGCCTGGAGATCCGCTCCCGGCTCCGCCGCCACCTGGCCGACTTCGAGGGCGCGACCGTCCTGGTCACCCACGATCCGCTGGACGCCATGGTGCTCGCCGACCAACTGGTCGTCATCGAGAACGGCGCCGTCGTGCAGCGCGGCGCCCCCGCCGAGGTCGCCCGCCGCCCGCGCACCGACTACGTCGCCCGTCTGGTCGGCCTCAACCTCTACCGGGGACTCGCCGCAGGACGGCAGGTCAGCGTCGGTGAGGTGCGTTTCAGCGTCGCAGAGAACCTGGAGGGTCCCGCGTTCGTCGCCTTCCGGCCCGGCGCGGTCGCGCTCTACCGGACCCGTCCCGACGGCACCCCGCGCAATCTCTGGGAGGCCACGATCGAGGGTATCGAGCGGCACGGCGACAACGTCCGCATCCACCTGGAGGGACCCATCACCGCCTCCGCGGACGTCACCCCCGCCGCCGTGGCGGATCTCGACCTCATCCCCGGGCAGCGGATCTGGGCGTCGGTCAAGGCCACGGAGACCCACGCCTACCCGTCATGATCGGCAGCCGGACAGCCGGACAGCCGGACAGCCGGACAGCCGGACAGCCGGACAGCCGGACGGGCAGTCGGGTAGCCGGGCAGCCCGAGGGCCGGGCGGGTAGCCGAGAGCCGGACGGTTGGGCGGGCGTGAGGCCGCGGTGAGCGAAGGCGAGAAGGAACCGTCCCGTGCTCGCCGCACATGACACTGTCCGCCGGGGCGAATCCCCGCCCCCTTGACGGGACTCGCCCCGGCGGACACCTGGACCGGCGGACGGCGGACGCTTAGACCGGCGGGCAGTTCTGCGGGCCACCCGAGGCCAGGGCGGCGAGCGAGCAGACCGAGACCTTCGGGTGGTACGGGCCCATCACGGCGGCGGCGGAGGCCGGGTCACCGTCCTCGGGGACATTCTGGACGGCCTCGGCGAAGTTCTCGTCCACCACCATGTTGCGGAGCAGGACGGTGTGCGCGGCCCTCGGCTGCGTCGTGGAGAACGGCAGGAAGGTCACCCCGGGAATCCTCTCGATCGCCGCGCGCTGCGACTCCTTGCCGATCACGTACGTGTAGTGGCCGGTGGAGTCCAGCGTGGTCTCGTCGTCGCTGCGGCACCCGTAACTGACCGTTCCGCCTGGCAGGTTGTTCACCACCACGGGGAGCAGCGGGAAGGTGAGGTTCGTGCACATGGACCAGTAGCGCACGTCCTTGTCCGTCCTCGGCCACGGTGAGGGGTGGGAACCGACGGAGGCGCGCGGCGCCTTGCCCCGGACGACGACGACCTCGCGGTCGGCCGGCGGGGGGACGGTCGCGCTGAGGTAGGCGGCGTCCGCGTTCGGGAAGCCGCCGACGCGCCGCGTGTCGAGTTTCACGCGGGCGAACTTCATCGGCTCCGGTTCGGCGAGCGGCGGGTCCATGCGGAGTCCTTCGAGCGACTCCATCTGCCCCCGCGTGGGTGTGCCGGTGCTCTCACACCTGGGTACCGGTGTGGAGACGCCGTCGCGCTCGAAGGTGACCGACGGCAGCGGCACCCGCGAGAAGTCGCCGTCGGCCGGCAGGTAGGCCCGCAGGAGAACGTAGCCGTCCGCGCCCTCCGCGGTGCCCTCGGGAGCGAGGGGAAGCGTGTTGACCTGGCCAGGAGCCGCGTCGGAGCTCACGGTCACCGTTTAGCGCCCGCCGGGCTCCGCCTGCTGCTGCCACGGGTTGACGCTGCCCGGCTCCGGGTCGATGAGGTGGTCGGGCAGCGATGAGCCGACACCGTTGAACGTGAACGACCCTCCGCCGTCCTTGTACACGTTGAACGAGGTGTACCGGCTGTCCGCGTACTCAC
The DNA here is from genome assembly GCF_040635605.1 of Streptosporangium sp. NPDC006930. Lineage (NCBI taxonomy): Bacteria > Bacillati > Actinomycetota > Actinomycetes > Streptosporangiales > Streptosporangiaceae > Streptosporangium > Streptosporangium sp. NPDC006930. The sequence continues at coordinate 285,714 of NZ_JBEYID010000009.1, forward strand.
CCGAGAGCTTGATCCGCAGACGGTCCTGAACCGTGAACGGCAGGACCCAGTACGACGCCGCGGTGTCGGGGAAGAAGATGTTGACGGTGTCCGCGCTCACCCGGAGTTTCCAGGAGCAGTCCGGTGTCACCGGCGGTGCGGCGGTCGCGGCGGCGGCCTGTGGGAGCGGGGAGGCGATGAGCGCGCCGACTCCCAGTGCTGTGAGCAGCCCTCGAAGGCGAAGAGAGCGACGAGGGCCGGATTTCGTGCTGGTCATGTGAGTTATCCCCCTGTTTGCGATAGGTGTGTTCGATGGCACGGGAAAGCCGGAGCCCTGATGCCGGACCTTTGGTCCGGAGCTCCGATGCCGGGGCTTCCAACGGGAAAGCCGGAGCCCGATATCGGAGCCCTGATGCCGGGCCTCCAGCGCAAGGCAGGAAGAACGCGCCGTCCCCCGGCCTGTCCTCGCGGTCGGCCCCCGGCCGATCCGGCTCCCGCCCCCGTGCGGGTGGCCGTCGTCAGCGGGTCTTCGCCACCTCGGCGGCCACGGCGCGGAACGCGACCAGCGCCTCGCGCTGGTCGTGGGCCGAGGTGGAGACGGTCGACTTGACGACGACCACGCCGTGCTTGGGAGAGACGTAGACGTACTGCCCGCCGAACCCGGCGGCCATGAAGTCGCCCTCGTCGCCGTCGCCGAGCCACCAGTGCAGCCCGTAGCCGGCGTTGAAGGAGGCGGAGGGCGTGGTCGACTTCTTCACCCAGGCGCTCGGCACGACCTGGCGCCCCGCCGCCTTGCCGTCACGGAGGTAGAGCAGGCCGAACCGGGCGAAGTCGCGGTCGGTGGCGTGGTAGCAGCAGTAGCCGAGGCTGTCGCCGGTGGAGTCCTTCTCGATGCGCGCCGTGGACTCCATGCCGGCGGGCTGCCAGATCTTCTTCTCCACGTACCGGTGGTACGGCGTGCCCGTGGCGCGGCTGACGATGTCGGCGAGCACGAAGGAGTTCATGCTGGTGTACTCGAACCTGCTGCCGGGCTTCCAGCCGCGCACCTGCCGCGCCGCCAGCTTCTCGACCGACTGGCCCCGCTTCACGGCCATCTGCACCTTGGGTATGTCAGAGCGCTCGTCCCAGGCGATCCCCGACGACATGCGCAGCAGGTTGCGGATGGACACCCCGTCGTAGCCGGAGCCGCGCAGTTCGGGAAGGTAGCGGGTCACCTGGTCGTCGATCGAGCGGATGTGGCCCTCCTGCAGGGCGATGCCGATCGCGGCCGATGTGAAGGACTTCGCCATCGACCAGGACTGGAACCGGGTGTTGCGGTTGGCCTCGACGTAGCGCTCGTCCACGATCTTCTGGCCGTCCAGGACGACGAAGCCGTTGGTCTTCGTGCGCGCGAGGAAGTCGTCGAGGGTGCGCTCGTCGCCCTCGTAGGTGTAGGTCACCGAGAGCTTTCTCGGGTCGCTCCGCAGTCTGACCGGATTCGCCGATGGTCGTACGAGGTCGAAGGCACCCGCCTCGGCGACGGCCGGTGCGGACGGCGACGAGGCCGGTGCGAGGGAGGCCGACGTCATGGCCAGGGCTCCGGCCGGAGCCGCCGAGCCGATCAGCGTGAGTGCGGCGACCGTCGCGATCGCGGGTACTCGCAGGCGATGGATGTTCATGTTTCCCCCGTGGGTTCGGTGGCGGGGTGAGCCGCTCGCGTACGGCGGGGAGCATGACGCACTTTCTTGGCAGATTTCTGGCACGGCCCACGGCGGGACTTCGGCATGCCCGGCGGCGGATCTCCGGGACGGGCGACGGCGGAGATTCAGCGGACCTCCGGCACGGCCTACGGCGGGGACCGGCGGGGCTCGGCGAGCCAGGAGCCGACATCCGAAGGACGCTCACCGGGTCGCGTCGGGGAGTGGGTGGAGAGGGGAGTCGAGGCGGGCAACCGTACTTCGACGCGCGTTCCGCGGCCCTGCTCGGGGTCGGTCACCGTGACAGTGCCGCCGTGCAGAGCCACCTGCTGGCGGATGAGGGTGAGACCGAGGCCCGAACCCGGGCTGCCGGGCCGGCGGTGGAACCTGGTGAAGACGGAGTCGCGTTCGGCGAGCGGTATCCCCGGCCCCGCGTCCTGGACGGCGAGCACGGCGACCGTACCGTCGGCGGACAGCGTCACCGTGATCGTGGCACGCTCGGTGCCGTTAGTGCCGTCCATGGCACTCGTGCCGCCCATGCCGCTGTCTGCGTTGTCCGTTTTGTCCGCGTCGCTCACGGTGTCCGCGCTGTCCGCGCTGTCAGGACGGCCCGCCCCGTCCCTACCGTCAGGGAGGTCCGGGACATCCGTGCCGTGGATCGCGGCGTTGTCGAGGAGGTTGTCCACGATCATCCGGAGTCCTTCCGCCCATCCACGTACCGGCAGGTCGGCCGTGGGGGAGAAGGCGACGCGGCCCTCGGGTGGCGACGCCGCGCCTCCTCGACGGCGACGGCGGTGATCTCCGCCAGATCGGTCTCGGTGAAGGCCGCCGGCTCGACCAGCTCGCCGCGCGCCAGCCGGCGCAGCATCGTGATCAGCCGCTGTGTCCGGCCGTGTTCCGCACTCAGGTCGGCGACGATCTCGGCGCGCTCCACCGGATCCAGTCCGGGGTGGCCGAGCAGTTCCAGGTTGGTGCCCATGCTGGTCAGCGGCGTCCGCAGCTCGTGCGCCACGGTGGCGGCGAAGGCGCGGGCGGTCTCCAGCGCCTCGCCGGTGCGCGTCACCGCCGCGTCACGCCGGTCCAGCAGATCGTTGAGCACGCCGGCCAGTTCGTCGATCTCGGTGACCCCGGAGGCGGTCTCCAGCCGTGTCTCCCCCACGGGGGACGCGCCGATTCCCCGCGCCTGGCCGCGGAGTACCGCCAGGGGGCGCACCGCGAACCTGCCGAGAGCGAGACCGGCCACGACGCCCACTCCCGCCGAGATCAGGGTGACCAGCGCCAACCGGCTGCGGAGTACCCCGAGTCGCCGGTCGAGGTGCTCCTCGGACTCGAACACCCACAGGCGGCCCGCGCCCCCTCGCGGGCCCAGGTCGGACACCACGAATCGCCATTCCCGTGCGCCTTCGCCGAAGGTGGCCGGCCCCTCACCGGCCACGGCGGGTGTCGTGACCGGTACCTCTCCCATGTCGAACGACTTGCTCCCCGGTATCTCGACGCGTATCCCGCCGGGGCTGCCGGCCCCCATGGCGGCGGCCCCGGCGAGTCGTTGCGCGATGAGGTCCGGCGGTAGACGGGGGGTCATGCGGACGCGCCAGGAGTACGAGGTGGCGAGCGGCGCCAGCGCGTGCGCCCGCGTCGCCATCTGCTCGTCCCGCTCGGCGCGCAGGTCGCGGGAGACCAGGTTCAGTACGAGCAGGCCGCCCAGCAGCACCAGCAGCGGGACGAGCGCGGCCAGGCAGGCCGCGAACCGGGTGGAGAGCCTCACCGGTGCCCGTCCCGCACCACGAACCCGACCCCGCGCACCGTGTGCACCACGCGCGGCTCACCCCCGGCCTCCAGCTTGCGCCGCAGGTAGCTCACGAAGGTGTCCACGGCGTTGCCGGTCACCTCGAAGTCGTACCCCCAGACCCGTTCCAGCAGCACAGACCTGGACAGTACGACCCCCGCGTTGTACGCGAGCACCTCCAGCAGGTCGAACTCCCGGCGGGTCAGCTCGACCTCCCTGCCGCTCACGGTGACCCGGCGGGCGGTCGGGTCGACCGTGAGCGGGCCCACCCGGACCGTCTCGCCGACCGCCCGCCCGGCCCTGCGCAGCAGGGCACGCAGCCGCAGGACCAGCTCACCGAGGTCGAACGGCTTGACGACGTAGTCGTCGGCTCCCGCGGCCAGCCCCGCCACCCGGTCGGCGACCTCGTCCATCGCCGACAGCATCAGCACCGGAACCTCCGTTCCGCGTGCCCGCAGGCGGGCGCACACCTCGATGCCCGACAGTCCGGGCATCGAGACATCGAGGACGATCGCGTCGGGCGCGGTGCCTTCGGCCAGCTCCAAGGCCCGTTCGCCGGAGTCCGCGGTCTCCACGCCGAAGCCCTCCAGGCGCAGGCCGCGCCGTAACGAGCGCAGGATCGCGGGGTCGTCGTCGACGGCGAGGATCCGGTACCCGGTCATCGAGGGGCTCCCGTGCGTGTCAGTGGTCAGGATGCGGGGGCGGAACCGGCCTCCCCGGGTGTGCCGATCCGCTGGGTGTGCCGATCCGCTCCGGGGGCGGGAGGCGGCGACAGACGGCATCCTGGCAGAAGTCCGCACGGACCGGGCAGCCCCGCCATGTCCCGGTCACGATCCGGGGCACGATCCGGGGCACGATCCGCCCGGTCGTCCCCGAGCCGTCGTCTGTCCGGCCACACATCCGCCGACCGACCCGCCCGGTCACGATCCGTTCGGCAGCCCGGTGCGCCCGTACACGACAAGGGCCCAGGTAAGGCAGCCGAAGGCGGCCACGCACGCCAGCGTGCGGATGAGGTTCCAGCGCACCCAGGCCGCCTCGAACCTCATCCGCACCGCCGCGAGGTCGGTGATGCGGTCGGGGTCCCCGGCCGCGTCGAGGGCGTTGTTGAGCGGCACGTTGATCCCCATCGTGATGGCGAGCATCACCACATAGAGGACGAGCGCGGCCGCGATCCAGGGCAGCACGGGCCGCGCGTCCTGTGAGAGGTGCAGCGCCGCGGCGAGGACGGTCAGTACCAGCGCGCCGCCGAAGCAGGCGGCGAACCAGCCGTTGAGGATCGCCACGTTGATCCGCTGCATCGCGCTCACGAAGGTCCGGTCGTCCGTCCGGGCCAGGCCGGGCATGACGGAGCAGGTGTAGGCGTAGAAGAGACCCGCCACGAGTCCCATGGTGATGGCCGCCGCGACCAGCGCGGGGCCTCGGAAGAGCGACATCGCAGTCATGGGACCAGTGAACCGGCGTGGATTGAGACGGGCCATGGTTGAGAAGCGCGATTCCATGTTTCAGCGTCTACGGTGAAGGTGTGGACGCACTCACCGACTTTCTGGACGGTCCGAGAGCCAGGGGAGCGTTCCTGCTCCGCTCGATCCTGAGCCCGCCCTGGTCCCTGCGCATCCAGGACCGGGCACCGCTCGCCCTGACGGCGATGGTCCGGGGCGAGGCGTGGGTGGTCCCCGACGACGGCGACCCGGTGCGCCTGGGGCCGGGGGACGTCGCGATCATCCTCGGTCCCGACCCCTACACGGTCGCCTGCGATCCGGCCACACCGCCCGATGTGGTGATCCATCCGGGCCAGCACTGCACCACCCTCGACGGGCGGAGCCTGGCTCAGGAGATGGACCTGGGCATCCGCACCTGGGGCAACAGCCCCGACGGGTCAACGGTGCTCCTCACCGGCGCCTACCAGATGCGCGGGGAGATCAGCAGCCGTCTGCTGGAGGCGCTGCCCTCACTGCTGGTCCTCCGGGAGGACGCCTGGGACTGCCCGATCATCCCGCTGCTCTGCGACGAGATCGTCAAGGACGATCCGGGCCAGGAGGCCGTTCTCGACCGGCTGCTCGACCTGTTGCTCATCGCCGTCCTGCGGGCCTGGTTCTCCCGCCCCGAGGCCGGGGCGCCCGCCTGGTATCGCGCCCACGGTGACCCCGTGGTGGGCAAGGCCCTGCGCATGCTGCACAACAACCCGGCCCACCCCTGGACGGTGGCCACGCTCGCCGCCGGGGCCGGTGTCTCCCGCGCGGCCCTGGCTCGCCGCTTCACCGAGCTGGTGGGCGAGCCGCCAATGACGTTCCTCACGGGCTGGAGGCTCGCCATGGCCGCCGACCTGCTGCGCGAGACCGACGCGACCGTCGGTGCGGTGGCCACGCAGGTCGGCTACGGCAGCGCGTTCGCGCTCAGCGTCGCCTTCAAGCGCGAACGCGGCGTCAGTCCTCAGGAGCACCGGGCCGGGGCGGGGAATTCCCGGCGGACCGTCTCCGAACGTTGACCGGTGTCGCCACCCGATGGCCGGCTCCCCCGGATCCGGTTTCTCCGGTCATGGTGGTGTGACGGCTTACCGGAACAGCCAGTCGAGCAGACCGCCGCCACCGCCGCCACCGCCACCGCCACCGCCACCGCCGCCACCGCCACCACCGCCACCCGAGTTGTCGTTCGTTCCCGTGTCCTGCGTCGGCGGTGCCGTCGTCGGCTGCCGACTCGGTTCGGCGCTCTCGGTGGGGGTCTGGCCGGTCTGCGAGGGTGCGGGTTCCGAGGTGATCCGCGCTCGCGGAGCCGGGCTCTCCCGGGAGGTCTCCTCCTGCTCGCTCTCCTCGGCGGTCCGCGTCGGGCCGGTCTCCCTCGGCGGGGCGCTGCGGGTCGGCGACGGACGGGCGGGCTCCTGGGCCCGAGGTGCCCGGGTGGGGGCGGTCGTCGGCTCCTCGGCCGTGGGAGTCTCCTCCGACGGTTCCGTCGCCTCCTCCTCGGGGCGGGGGGCAGGCGTCTCGGAAGGCAGCTTCGGCATGTCGGCCACCGAGCACCGCGCGCCGGGTGAGCACGTGGTGTCGGGCTGCCCGTTCACGGAGGCGGAGAGCATCCAGCCGCCCGCGACCCCCGCGACCACGACGCCGCCCACGACCGCGAGCAGGATCCTGCTTTTGCTCCTGCCCTTGCGGCGGCGTTCCTCGTAGGGGTCGGGGTCCTCCCGCCAGCCCGACCCCAGGAAACCGCGCGTCGGCGTCTCCCCGTCCTCGTCGCGGTAGAGGGGGCCGTCGGACGTGACGTCGGTGTCCCCTGTCTCGCGACGCTCGTCGAGATAGACCATCTCCCGGGAGCCGTCGGTCCGGATGATCTCCCGGGACCCGTCGACGTGGACGATCACCTGGGATCCGTCGCCCGGTACGGGGTCCGGAAGGTCGATCTCGTTCCAGCCGTCCGACAGCACGTCGCCGGCGGGACGTTCGGGTTCCCGCTGGGCCGGTCCGAGGGGACCGGTCTGCTCGCGAGGATCCTCTTCGTACGATCCCTGGATGTCGTCGCGCCCCACGATGACCCTCTCTGATGTGAACCTTGGTCGGGCATCTTAATAGCAGATTCGACACAAGCATGTCCGAAAAGTTCACACACGACTGGGAATAATGTGACTTGTGAGACATTACTGAGAATCGTTTATGGACCGAGCCATCGCCCCCTGAGCGGCGGATATCCGGGGGAAAGATGTGCCTGAAAGCGGCAGCCGGGGTAGGAAGGGCGCCTGACGGTCCTCTCCGTTCGAAGGCGGAGGTCTCCAGGCTCAAGGAGAACTGATGACAGGGAATTCACCCGCGTACGCGCTGCCCGGTCCCTCCCCTTTCCCGCCCATCGCCGACTACGGGTTCCTGTCCGACTGCGAGACCACCGCGCTGGTCGCCCCGAGCGGGAACATCGAGTGGCTCTGCCTGCCCCGGATGGACTCCCCCAGCGTCTTCGCCGCACTCCTCGACCGGGGCGCGGGGGGCTTCCGGCTCGGCCCCGCCGACCTGAGAGTGCCCGCCGCGCGCCGCTACCTGCCGGGCACCATGGTCCTGGAGACGAGCTGGGGCACCCCCACCGGCTGGATCATCGTGCGCGACGTGCTGCTCATGGGGCCCTGGCACCACGACGAGGCCGAGCTCTCCCATACGCACAGGAGGGCGCCGACCGACTACGACGCCTCCCACGTGCTGCTCCGCACGGTGCGGTGCGTCAGCGGGGAGGCGCAGGTCACGCTCGACTGCGAGCCGATCTTCGACTACGGACGCAGGCCCGCCGACTGGGAGTACACCGACAGGGGCTACCAGCAGGGCGTCGCGACGGCGGAGGGGGAGAGCCTGGAGCTGCGGCTCACCACCGACATGCGGCTGGGGTTCGAGGGCGGACGCGCGATGGCGCGCACCCTGCTCAGGGAGGGCGACACGCGCTTCTGCGCGCTGTCGTGGACCATGCACGAGCCGCCGTACACCTTCGAGGACGCCTACCACCGGCTCGTGTGGACCGCCCACCACTGGCAGCACTGGCTCGCCAGAGGCGCTTTCCCCGACCATCCCTGGCGGAGATACCTGGAGCGCAGCGCCCTCACCCTCAAGGGCCTCACCTTCGCCCCCACGGGTGCCCTCATCGCGGCGGCGACCACCTCCCTGCCCGAGACGCCGCGCGGCGACCGCAACTGGGACTACCGCTACACCTGGATCAGGGACTCGACCTTCGCCCTCTGGGGCCTGTACACGCTGGGCTTCGACTGGGAGGCCGACGACTTCTTCTGGTTCATCGCCGATGTGGCGGAACGGGACGAGGAACTCCAGGTCATGTACGGCATCGACGGCGAACGGGAGCTGGACGAGTACGTTCTCGACCATCTCTCCGGGTACGAGGGCGCCAAGCCCGTCAGGGTCGGCAACGCCGCCTACCGGCACCGTCAGAACGACGTCTGGGGCGCGGTCCTCGACTCCTTCTACATCCACACCCGGTCGCGGGACCGCCTGGACGAGCGGATCTGGCCCATCCTGAAGCGGCAGGTCGAGTCGGCCATCAGGCACTGGCGGGAGCCCGACCGCGGCATATGGGAGGTACGCGGCGAGCCACAGCACTTCACCTCCTCGAAGGTCATGTGCTGGGTGGCGACCGACAGGGGCGCGAGGCTCGCCAGGCTCAGGGACGAGCCGGAACTCGCCGAGCGCTGGCAGGCGGTCGCCGACGAGGTCCACGCCGACGTGTGCGCCCACGGCGTCAGCGAGCGAGGGGTCTTCAGGCAGCACTACGACACCGACGCCCTCGACGCGTCGCTCCTGCTCATCCCGCTGGTGCGCTTCCTGCCGCCCGACGATCCCAGGGTCCGCGCCACCGTGCTGGCCATCGCCGACGAGCTGACCGCCGACGAGCTGGTCCTGCGCTACGAGACGAAGAGTACGGACGACGGCATGAGCGGGGAGGAGGGCACTTTCGCGATCTGTTCGTTCTGGCTCGTCTCGGCGCTGACGGAGATCGGGGAGCTCACCCGGGCCCGCAGGCTGTGCGAGAGGGTCCTCTCCTTCGCCAGCGCCCTCGGCCTCTACGCCGAGGAGATCGACCCGGTGACCGGGCGCCACCTCGGCAACTTCCCCCAGGCGTTCACCCACCTGGCGCTCATCAACGCGGTGATCCACATCATCCGCGCGGAGAGCGAGCAGACGCACCCGACCAGCTGGCCGTCATGATCTCGTACTCGCCCCTGGTGCCCCACCCGGGCGCTGACGTGCGGGACCATCCGGATGCCTGGCTAGGCTCTCAGGTATGAACCGTCGAGTGATTGCCATAGTGGTGGTCGTCGGCCTGCTCGCGACGAGCGGTCTGTCCGTGGTGCTGGCCTGGGGGTTGAGCGGCTGAGCGCCGCTTCGTCGTCGCGTACGCCCCCCGACGCCGCGACGACCCTCCGGAGAAGGTGCTAGGCGCCCACCATCGAGGTCTGGTTCGCGGGCTGCTGCTGAGGGTGGGCGGGCTGCCGGTGCGTGGAGGGCTGCTCCGCGGCGGGCTGGGGCTGGGACTGCTGCTGGGGAGCGGCCTGCTCGGTGGGGGCCTGCTCGGCAGGACAGGTGCAGTAGCCGTTGGCCAGGATCAGGCGTCCTCGCTGTGCGGTGTAGGTGCGGGAGTCGGTGGCGAGGAGAACGCCTGTGCATTTCTGGCAGACGACGGACTGTTGATCCATGGCCGGCTTCCTTCCTTGAGGGTAGCCGTCGAACGTCCTCGGTCCGGTCGGCTGGCTGCTCGTGCCCCGAGGGGAGGACTTGAATCTCCCTAACGAGGTTTTCATCTTACTTCGTAGCGCGCAGTGATCTTTTGGTGACACCTGATAGCGGGTGTGAACCTTGGTGGTGCTGCTTCACAACGGTCTCATGTGAAGCGGCCCAGCGGGTGGGGAATGTCCCTCTCTCACCCCCGCCGGGGCCCGCTTCAGCGATCTTCGCGACGCCCGGATCCCCGATGTGGCCGGGGATCGCTACGTGCTCAGAACTTTTTTCTTTTTCTCCTGCACCACCGGCCGGAACAGCAGTGCGTTGGCGGCCACCGCGATGCAGACCGCGCCGAGCAGGAAACCCCAGCTCACGTCGCTCAGGTGGTGCATGCCGCGATACATGCGCGAGTAGGCGATGCCCAGGGGAATGCCCAGACCGACCACCCACCACAGCACGTTCAGGATCTTGAAACGGTGGGTGTGGAGGGTCAGGACCAGGGCGACGCCGCAGTAGAAGGCGACCGCGGCGCTGGTGTGCCCGGAGGGGAAGCTGGAGGTGGGCGGGGCGGGGTCGAGGTGCTCGACGGCGGGTCGCTTGCGTTCGGCGAAGACGGTCGCGAGCAGGAAGATCGCCGACTGGGAGAAGACCGCGAGCGCGAGGAAGATCGACTCGTTCCAGCGCTTGAAGGCGAGCCGGAAGCCGATGACCAGCAGCGCGGTGGCAGTGATGATCACCGGGGTGTCGGACAGGCCCGACAGCACGTCGGTGATCGAGCTCAGCTGGGCCGTGCGGCCCTCGGCCATCTGCGCGTTGACCCCCTGGTCGTTCGCGATGAGGGTCGTCGTCTGCAGGACCCTGGTGATGAGGAGTCCGACGCCGATCGTCAGCACGGCCATGATGGCCAGCGGCGCCAGGATGAGACGTGTCACGCCTTTGAAATCCACCGACATTTTCGACATGGCGCGCCAGCTACCCCGAACGGGTCTCCCGGAACGCCTCGGGTTCGACGCCTTCCACGTGTGGTTCGGCGGGCCTGCGGCCCTCTCCGCGGCGCCAGGCCTCGAACCCCGCCGCCGCTCCCACCACGACCACCACGCCCAGCGCGACCCCCGCGATCACGTCGCTGGTCCAGTGGACGCCGAGCGCCATCCGGCTGTACGCGACGAACACCATGATGGCCGCGGCGACGGCCCAGGCGATGATCCGCGAGGCCGTGCTCCGCAGGAAGGGCAGCAGGAGGAGGACGAGGATGCACGTACCCAGCGCCGCTCCCATCGCGTGCCCGGAGGGGAAGGAGGCTCCGGGCGCCGAGGCCACGGGATTCGGCAGGTCGGGCCGGGCGCGGTCGACGATCTCCTTGACGGCGAGGTTCAGCAGGCCGCCGAAGGTGATCGTGGCGACCGCCCAGATCCCCAGGCGCGGCGCGCCTCGGCGCCAGAGCCAGACGGCGGCCAGCACCACCAGCACACGCCACGTCCAGGGGCCGAACACCTCGGTGGCCACGCTGAGGAAGGTGGTGTAGCCGGGGTTTTCCAGCGCCTGGGCGTGCAGGCTCAGGGCGACGCTCTCGTCGAGGCTCTTGAGCGGCGAGGAGGAGGTCTTCACGAGCACGAGCAGCACCACGAACGGCACCGTGAAGATCGCCACTGCCACGAGTGCCATCGTCAGGCGCACGCCCAACCGCAGGTCAGAAGCGTGGTTACCGGGTTTCCTGTGAGGCGAGGGCTTACCTTCGACAAATCTGACCATCATTCATGGCTACCCGATTCCTCGCGAATATTCCCGGCTGTTCCCCGCGCGACATGTGAACGTCCGGGCCGGAGGGGTCCTCAGGCCGCGTGGCGGGGTTCGCGCCGGGTCGTCCAGCGCAGGACGTCGCAGTGCCGCCGCTCGGCCTCGGCGAGCGCCGCGTCGTCGGTGTGGGCGTCGAGTACGGCCCGCAGCCACGGCATCTGCTCGCTGACGTCGTCCCACGCCTGGGAGGGGTCGTCGAGGCCCAGCTCGATCAGCGCGTCCAGGTGCGCGGCGTAGGCCGTCCACCACTGGCGGCTCAGCTCGGCCAGGAACCCGCCCAGGCCGCCGAACTCCCGCTGGACCTCCTCTTCCCACCAGGCGGGGAGGATGACGTCGCCGGTGTCCGCGAGGTCACGGAGCACGAGGTTCGCCAGGGTGCGCCGTCGTCGGGCGATGGCCGAACGTGACAGGATGTTCATGGGCCTAACCCTGCCGATCGTTGTTTGCCGAACGCTTAACGATGTATTGACGGTGATGTCCGGCCCCTGCGTATGGCCAAGTGTGATTCCCAGCGATAGTTGTCACTTCCCAGCGATAACTGTCACCAAGATCGTCTTGAGAGTGTTGCCTGAAGGCGTCGAAGACGATGTCGAGATCCGGCTCTCAAATTCACCTACAGGGCCAGACGAACCCCTGAGCTCGGATGTCCGTCAAACCGGATCAGGTCCAGACGAGGTGCCCGTCCTGCGGAGGGAAGCTCACGGCGGTCCCGGCCTGCGTGGAGGACCTGCTCAAGTCCGTGTCGGCGGATGGTGTCGACGACGCTGGCTTGGGGTTGCAGGACGGAATGGTTGACGTAGAGCTGGTTGAGAATGGCGAGTGTGGCGGCGAATTCCGGCTCCTTGAGGAGTCCTGTGCTGGACGAAACGCCGCGGTCGGATTCTCGTGCAGCGGTGCTGTATCTCACGTGCCCGGGCGACGTGTCGCAAGATAGGTAATTCTCGCCGATGTGCGGAGATCGGTCATCTTGGCACGATCGCATCCGCCGGGTGTGGATGTAACGACTCGCTCATGCCCGGCGTTCCCGATCGTCACTGACCGAGGAGAGAACATCACGATGGAGAACGTCATGGACGCCGAGGAGGCCGGCATTGACGAGTCGGCCCCGGTGGTCAGCCGCCACAGCGTCACGGTGACCGCGTCGGCGGACACCGTCTGGCGCATTCTCACCGACATCGACGCGTGGACAACGTGGCTGCCGGAGATTCCGTACGCGCATATCGAAACGCCCGGTCCGCTTGCGTCGGGCTCCGTGTTCCGTTGGTCCGCCGCGGGAATGGAGATCGAGTCGACGTGTGTTCAGGTGTGGCCGCAGGAACGCCTTGTGTGGCGAGGCTACGGTGGCGGGCCGGACGGCGTCCTCGGCGTCCACGTCTGGGCGCTCACCCCGGCCGGCGACGGCGTCGAGGTGTCCACCGAGGAGTCCTTCGCCGGCCCGCCCGTCGATGCCGACCCCGCGACGTTCCAGGCAGGCCTCGACACGACGCTCGCCACGTGGCTGCGTCGGCTCAAGACCACGGCCGAGGCGGCGACCGCATCATGAGGAACCGTGTGAGCGCCGTCACGGCGATAGTCGTCGTCGGCGGGCTGATGGGCGTTACGGGCGCACCGGCTCGGGCCGAGGCCACGCCCGTCGGCGGCTCCGACCGCACGGCGCTGCGATGCGTGGGAAAGACCGTCGACACCTCGGCGAAGATCCGCTACCGGACGGAGACGGTGATCGCCGCTCCGCTGCGTACCGTCTGGAGGATTCAGACCGACGTGGAACGCTGGCCGTCGTGGCAGAAGCCGGTCCTCTCCAGCAAGCGGCTCGATCGTGGCCCGTTGCGTCCCGGTTCGTCGTTTCGATGGACGACGCCGATACCCGAGACCGAACTGAACCCCGCCACGACCCTCGTGGTCACCTCCACCGTCCGGCAGCTGCGGCACCAAAAGTGCCTTCGGTGGGACGGACCGGCGATCGGTGCCGGGCTGAGAATCGACAAGGGGGTCCACGTGTGGACCTTCACCGAGGTAGGCGGCCGGGTTGTCGTGCGCACCGAGGAGACGTGGCGCGGTGACCAGGTGGAGCAGGACGTCGGGTTCTCCACCGCCGCCCTCGGCGCGGGTCTCGAAACATGGCTGAAGGAGCTGAAGACCGTGGCCGAACGGGAGGGTAAGCGCGCCCGTCATCCAGCACCGAGGTAACCCGGCGGCCCCGCCGGTCTCCTCCGGCGGGGCCTTCCGCTGGCCTGTCGGGGTGGCACCGTCATCGGAAGAGCTCACGCAACTGGCGGCGTGAGGTGATGCCCAGCTTGCGGTAGAGGTTGCGCAGATGGGCGTCGATCGTTCGCGGGCTGACGAACAGCAGGGCCGCGACCTCCTTGGTGCCCGCGCCGGAGGCGACCTTGCGGGCGACGAGGAGTTCCCGAGCGGTCAGCCCGGCCGGCGAATCCGAGTCGCCGGCTAGGGCCTGCTCGCCGATTGCATCCAGTTCGCGGGCGGCGCGGGCGACGAATCCACGCGCGCCGATGGTGGACAGCAGATCGTGTGCGGCACGAAGTTCCACCCGCGCCTCGGTACGGCGGCCGACCCGTCGCAGCCACTCCCCATGGAGCAGGCGGGCACGCGCGTAGTGGACCCGCATTCCACTTTCGGCCAACCGGCTGATCGCTTCACGGTAAAGGTCCTGTGCGCCCAGCCCCGGGTCGAGCAGCGCACGGGCCAACAGGTGCGCGCCTGTCGTCCAGGCGTTCGGATTGACCCGTGCGAGACTCTCGATCCATTCGGCGGAGTCTTCGGCTTCTTCGGGACGTCCGGTGGCCGCGGCGGCTTCGACGAGTTCGCCGTGGAAAGCGGTGACGACGTACGAACCGCGCCGGTGCTGGTCCTGCGCGACCAGCAACGCCTCGAGCGCGGCCTCATGGTCGCCGTTCCCGTTGTGCAGCACACCGCTCGCGTAATGCAGCGGGGTGAACTCCACTCCGACCCGATTGTGCAGCATCTCTCGTATCTCGCGGAACCGTTCGGCGTCGCCGCTCAACGCGGCGAGCATCAGGTCGGAGCCGACGAGGTTGGACGTCCCCGCGGCCTCGTCGACCGCACGCGCCTCGATGATGCAGACGTGCGCGTCGGCGAAGCGGCCCACGATTGTCCGGGCAACCGCCTGAAAGCGCAGTGCGTGCGGCAGTATCGCGTAGGCGCCCTGCGTCCGGGCCAGTTCGACCTGACGATCGGCGATCTGCTCCATGGCGGCGCGGTCACAGAGGTCGATGCTCAACACGCAGGCGCGTTCCATCCACCACGGATCCGCGTCGGGCGTGCGGGCATGATTTTGAAAGGCGTCGACCGCACGGCGCATCGTGGGCACGGCCTCGTCCACCGCGCGGAGGTTTTGGTCGACCAACGCCTCCAGCAGCAGGTCGACCGGACGTGGCGGCCTGCGCTGGTGTACCCGTTCGCGGAGGTGCAGGGCGAGCCGCCGCAGTCTGCCTGGCTCGTCGATGCTGAACATCAGCGATGCGAACGCCTCCAGGTAGGTCTCGCCGGCTTCATCGGGTTCCATGCCGTCGGCCGCGTCGATGAGCGCGATCGTCGCTGGAATACTCCGTTCGACGTGATAATCGATCATGGCGCGCAGCAGACGTGCCGCGGAACGGCCGGCCGGATCCAGCTGATGACGCTCAGCTTGATCCGCCAGTTCCCGAGCGCCGGAGGGCGCTCCCGATTTCAACCGCGCCTGGGCCGCGGACAACAACCGGCGTGCCTGCCGCGAACCGCTCGGCGTCAGCCGTGCGGCGCGCTCGAAGAACGCGGCCGCGGCCGCGAACCCGCCGCGTCGCTGCGCCCGGTCCGCCGAACGCTCCAGTTCCGTCGCGATCCTCTCGTCAGGACCGGCGACGGCGTTGGCCCGGTGCCATGCGCGGCGGTCGGGATCGATGTCGGCGTCGGTGCCGGCGGCCAGCGCCGCGTGCGCATGCCGTCGCGCCTCGGCACCGGTCGATCGGTATACCGCCGAACGCGCCAGCGGATGCCGGAAGTGCACCCGTGGACCTGTCAGCAACAGGCCGCTGTCCTCGGCCGCGGCCAGATCCGCGCCGCTCAGCCCTTGAAAGGTCATGGCACGCCGCAGCAGAGCGAGGTCGCCCGTCGGCTCCGCCGCGGCCAGCGCCAGCACCGAGCGCGTCGATGCGGGAAGCTGGAGGAATCGATGCGCGAACCGCTGTTCCACAGCACGGTGCCTCGCATCCCCCGGTAGGCCGAGAGGCCCGGCGTCGCGGGCGAACTCGACCAGTGCGAGGGGGTTGCCGGCCGCCTCGGCGAGGATCCGTTGCACGATCCAGGCGTCATGGCCGAACGGCGCCAGGTAGCGCAGCAGTGTGAGGGCTTCGGAGTCGGTGAGTCCGGCGAGAGTGCGTGTGGGCACGCGGACAAGCTCGGGGACCGAAGCGACGTCACGGGCGGCGAACACCATGGCGATCCGCTCTGATGCGATGCGCGCCGCGACGAAGGCCAGCACCTGCCTCGATCCGGCGTCGATCCACTGCACGTCGTCGATCGCGCAGAACACCGGCCGGTCTTGGCCCGCGGCGCCCAGGAGGCCCAGGACAGCCAGACCGACCAGCATCGGGCTCGGCGTGACCCCGGCATGGAGGCCGAACACCGCCTCGAGCGCGCGCCACTGCGGTGCGGGCAGGTCGGCGCGGTGTTCAAGGACCGGCATACACAGTTGGTGCAGGGCCGAATAAGGCAGTTCGCTCTCGAACTCGACACCACCGGCGCGCAGCACCTGCCAGTCGTCGAGCGGCACAGCGGCCTCGTCGATGAGCGTCGACTTGCCGATCCCCGCTTCGCCCAGGACAAGCATCGCGCCGCCACGGCCTTCCGCCGCGGCTACCGTCACCGCCGCGATCTCGCTCAGCTCCATCTTCCGGGCGACGAAACACCCCGACCTGATATCGGCCATCAGCTTCCGCGCGTGTCCGGACGAACGGTCGCCGGGGGCGGGGCGGCGCTTGCGCGCACCACGAGAGTGGTTTCGAGCTCGCGCCGGTCTGGTGCCGGTTGCCGGCCCGCGGCGAGTGCCGGCGCGAGCTGCGCGGCGGTCGCGCCCATCTCCGAGGAGTGCTGTCGCACCGCGATCAGAGGTGGCGCGACCCAGGTGGCCCGGTCGACATCGGTGAATCCGACCACGCTCAGATCGTCCGGAATCCATAGACCGGCCCGGCGAGCGACTTCATAGACCCCCGGGGCCTGGAGATCGTCGCCGCACACGGTCGCCGTGGGACGGCCGGGCAGGCTCGACAGGTCGGCCCCCGGTGTCACGCCCCGCTCAAAGGTGAGAATGCCGTGGCGCCCCATACCGTCGTCGTACGGGATGCCGACGTTGTCGATGGCAGCACCGAAGCCGTCGAGCCGGGCCCGCGCGGAGAGGTCACAGAGCAGGGCTGCCACCCGCCGGCGGGTCATGGGCCTACGCCGCCGCGGCCGTCGAGCACCTCGGACACCGTAGGGGGACGACACGCCGGCGAACTCGGCGATCGTCGTGATCGGTACGTCACCACGGCACGCCTTCCCATGTGGCGGTGTTCGGACTGGTTCGACCACAAACGGAGTTTAAGCTCAGCCCGCGACCGGTGATGCGATCGCGGGGGTATCGATCTACCGCCGGGTCCCGCGTCGGTCGACGGCGCCGGTGCAGGCCCAGAGGAGACGGTGATGCCGTTGGCGGTGGCCGCGTTGTCGACGCCGAGGCACAGCCCCGACTGCCGGCCGCTGATGGTGCCGTCGGCATCGTGACCTGGCCGTACCGGCCGCAGAGGTCTGCCGCACCTCTCCGGCCCCGACCGGAGCGGCAAGGTCCTGCGCCATCACCGGCGATGTGATCGGCTCACCTCACCCGGCCGAGGCCGCGGTCCGCCAGCTGGTCCAGCCGCGGCACAGCACGTACGCCACTGCGGTCGTCACCATGACGAAGAGGTCGATGAACGCGGTCTGCACCGCACGAGGCGTAGGCGCGGCCTTCTGCTCGGCAGACAGAAATTCCGCGACCGGTAGTCGGCTCTCCCGTCGATCGGGGCAAGAGAGCCGGCGTTTCTAGTCGGGCAGCTCGAACAGTTCCAGCTGGATGCCGTCGGGGTCCCGTAGGTACAGAATCTTCGTTCCGGCCAGCGTCCCCGCGTCGACGCCATCGCCGTCCTGCAGCACGACCGGATCGGCGTTGACGTGTACGCCTCGCTCCACCAGGTCACGGTGCGCCGCGTCGAGGTCGTCGACCTCGAAACACAGGTGCATGACCCCGACGTCGCAGTTGCGCCCGGTGAAGGGCTTCGGCCGCGGGTTGTCGTATTGGATGAGTTCCAGGAGGACGTTGTCGCCGGCCAGTGCGAACGATGCCCGCATCGACGGGTTCTCCAGCTCGACGACCGCACCGATCGCGGGGTTCTTGGCCGAGATCGTCACGCCGTTCGGCGCGATGCCGAGAACGTCTTCGTACCATTTCACCGACCGCGCGAGATCGCTGACCGGCACCCCGATGTGGTTCATTCTGGTCACTCTGCTCATGATCTCCATCATGAAAGGCAGGACCGGACGGTGGAAGGCACAGATCTGCCGCGTACGACCTGTACCACCCAACTAGGCTGACCAATAGGGGATCCTGTGGTAATAAACGACTTCGGTGCCGCGCTGCGGGCCTGGCGGGACCGCGTAGACCCGGCCGCCGTCGGTCTGAAGACCGCATCCTCCCGCCGCGTCGCAGGGCTGCGACGCGGCGAGCTGGCGACACTGGCCGGCATCTCCCCCGAATACGTGGCGCGCCTCGAACAGGGCCGGGCCGCCACACCCTCGGCGCAGGTCTGCACTTCCCTGGCTCGCGCGTTAAGACTCTCCGACGATGAGCAAGCGCACCTGATGCGCCTCGCCGGCTTCGCCCCTGCCCCAGACCGGATTCCCTGCCTGATCCCCAGTAGCCTGCACCGCGTCATCGACGAACTCGGCGACATCCCGGTGGCCGTCTACGACGCCGCCTGGCGGCTGCTGCACTGGAACCGGCTGTTCGCGGCCGTCTTCGGTGATCCCGCCGACGCGACCGTCGACGATCGCAACGCCCTGATCATCCAGTTCGAATCCCGAAACCCCCGGGTCCGCCAGACCGACACCGAGCGTGCGTACTTTGAGCAGTCATTGGTCGCCGACCTGCGCAGCACCAGCGCCCGCTATCCGAACGACCCCGACGTGGCGGCGCTGGTCTCCCGCCTAGCCGGGAACGATCGGTTCCGCCACCTGTGGGCGCTGCGCGCGGTGGCCGTCCACGAGAGCGCCCACAAGACCGCTGTACATCCGGTAGTGGGCGCCATCCCCCTGGACGCCAACGTCTTGACCACGCAGAACGCCGACCTCCGTGTCGTGGTCCTGACGCCTCGGCCCGGCACCGGCGCTCGTGAAAAGCTGGACCTCCTGGCTTGACGAGGCCAGGCTGGCACTGCCCTGGGCCGAGACCCCCAAGACCTCGCCGAGTTCGGCCCAGCTCACGGCCTTGGGCGGGCTCGCAGCCGGGAGTGCTCGAAGCCCAATGCTCGCAACTCGGCGACCTTGGCGTGGCGGCGTTGCGTCAGCGTGGTGAACGCCGGATCATAGGACGGCCTCGGCTCACCTGGACCGGGCCGCTCGGGGTCTCCACTGCGATAGCCGGTGGCGACCTCCAGCAGGTGCGCCATCCGCAGCGCCACCAGATCCTGCTGATGGGGCGTCAGATCGGTGAGCACTTTCGGCTGACGGTCACCCCTCGTCGCCGGTCCCGCAGGCCGCGCATCTGACTCGAACCCGGCGTGATTGATCAGAAACCGGATACTGGTGCACTCGCGCTGCCCGCCTTCATCGATCAGCACGACCTGGCCGCGGTGAGGTTCAGGCCGCTCCACCAACCAGTGGGTGCCGCGCAGCTCCAGGCCCGAGCCCACCGCCAGATCCAGCAAGGCCGAGGTCATTGCGCGTTCACCTCCGCGGGGTAGACGATCGAGTCGTCGGTGAGCGGGCGGGCCAGGTCAACACCCACCTGACGCGACCACACCAGATGCAGCAGCTGCGCGCGGGCGACCGCTGGCGCGACCGTGCCGGCCACCAGCGTTCCGAATGAGCACGGCCCAGATCGCAGCCTGTCCACGATGAGCGGGCGCAGGCCCAACGGATCGGTCAACGGCCGGCGCTGCGAGGAAATGGTGTCCAGTGTCACCATGACCTGTCGCTGCCAGCCGGCGACCACCAGATACCGCCACCCGCAGGCCAGCGCGGCCTCCGCCGCGGCGGCGAACTTCACCCGATCCTCTGTATCAATCCGGTCTCGGGGGCGGACGTCGATCAGCCACGTCCCGCTGGTGGTGGCGACCAGAACATCCGGGGCGTGTTTCCTCACGCCGTCCGGGGTGGAAAACCGCAGCCAAAACGGCTGGCACAGCAGCGCGACGATCTCGCCTAGAAAGTCCAGCACGAGCAAGAGCTTGGCTTCTTCCAAGCTCTCAAATCCCGGCTGTTGGCCCGTGCTGACCATGAACGCCAGTCCGGGACGGTGTTTTTGCCCTTTTCGCCAGGTGAACCGGCGCACGGGCTCGCCCCGGTGAACATCGAACGAACCCATGTCACGTACCGGGCAGATAACCTCAGTTCCGTTGACCTGCCACGACGTCGTCCATTCCCGGGACCAGGCCGACGACAACGTCCAGCCCAGGTCATTCCATGAGATTGCTCCTGGGTCATTGGCGACCAGATCCAGCAGGTCACAGCGGTGCGAGAGAATCATGATGTCCGCACGTTCTCGTCTCAACTGCGCCATCGCACCACGGTAGAAATCACCATGGGTATACATCTATATACTCAAAGTGACAGTTGTGTTCCTGGTGGAGCGATCATGGTGACAACAACGCTGGGAAGCCCTCGTAGGTGACATTTATCTCTGGGAGCCGGTGACAGGTACCGTTAGGAGCGAGTCTTCGAGTGCCAGCACAGGCCATACGGCTGGTGACAGTTACCTCTGGGGGTCGCACCAAGGGGGAACCGCTTGGCCGGAGTCATCGGGCGGCACTAGGCTTTGATTCGCAGATCATTCCGCCCTGTGTCCGCGGAGCTACCTCGACGTGGAGGAAGCTCGCCCATGACCCAGGTTCTTGAATTCTCTCGGCTCGTCGACCGTACCCTGAGCGCCCTCGCCGACGTTCTCGGCTCCGACGGGGCCGCACTCATGCTGATAGACGACCACGACCGGTTGCGTGCGGTCGGAGGCTCCGACGACCGGGGCCGACAACTGGAGCTGATCCAGGAGCAGATCGGCGCCGGGCCCGCCATCGAGACCCTGAGCCGCGGCGAGGACGTCTTGGTCGACGACCTGCGGGCGGCCAGGCCCCTCGGCTTCCCCGGCGTCGCCGCGCGGGTCTCGGAGGTCCGGGCGGTGCTCTCCGTGCCATTGCGGGCGGAGAAAAGGTTGATCGGCACCCTGAATTTCTACGACCGGACGAGCCATGAATGGCAACCCGCGAAAGTCCGGACGGGAGAACGCCTCGGTGAGCTCATGGTGATGCTCCTCCAGAGCATGGCTCATAGATCTTCTCGTTGAGGGAAGTCGTAGTGTGCACGTCAAGTAACCAGGTCGACGCTGAAAGGCGCTTCACATATGACTCACATTGATCCGGAAGCGCTGGTCGCGAGCCTGAGAAGGCTTCAGACGGCCTCGTCCACCACAGGCATAGTTCAGCAGTTGGAGCGTGCCGTGGATGTGGTGAACTCGCTGTTCGGATATGCGGGTGCGGGGTTGATGTTCGCGGAAGAAGGTAAAGATCTTCGTTATTTGGTCGCCACCGATGAGCGGGGCCGCAGTCTTGAGGGCGCGCAACTCCATCTCGGTCAGGGACCGTGTGTTTCCGCGTATGAGCAGAATTCCGCGGTGACCTCAAGCGATGTGCGGGTCGATCCTCGTTGGCCGATGCTCGCCGATCGGCTCCACCCCGAGGTGCGGGCGGTGGCCGGGGTGCCGGTGCGTCTTGGAGGCGAGCCCGTGGGCACGCTGAACGTCTACCAGGCGAAGTTGTACGAATGGGACGAGTCAGATGTCCAGGCGCTTTACGGCTACGCGGAGGTGATCGAGCAGCTTCTCACCGTCGCGATGGCCGCCGAGGAGAAGAGCGCCCTGGCCGACCAGCTCCAGTACGCCCTCGACTACCGCGTGGTCATCGAGCGGGCGATCGGTTACCTGATGGGAAAGCACGATCTGACCGCCACCCAGGCCTTCACCGGCCTGCGCAAGCAGGCCCGTGACAGCCGCCGCCGCGTCGCCGACCTGGCGGCCGAGGTGCTCGGTGAAGGGGCGGGCGAAATACGGTGATTCTGCTCACGTCGCCGGAGCCTTCGGAGAACAGCGTCGAGATCACCGTTCACGGTGATCTCGACGCTGTCGGAGGCGCCGAGCTGCGACGTGTCCTCGGCACGATCACCGCGAAGACGGTGGAGTTCGACCTGGCCCACGTGGGCTTCATCGACTGCGCGGGAGCCCGGACCCTGCTCCGGGCCGACGAGCACATGCGCGGCCTGGGCCGCGAGATGATCATTCTGCGGCCCTCGGACACGGTGCTCCGCCTACTGCGGCTGCTTGAATTCGACCGATACCTCCTGATCAGACACCTCGGGGACGCGGTCGGCGCGAGCGGCACCCCGCCGGGGCACTAACCTGATCGGTGATGTATCGATTCGTCTTCTCGCAGGTCCTCGGCCGCCTCGACCCGGAGGACGCGCACCATCTGACGGTGCGCGCCCTGCGCGTCCTCTCGGTGACGCCCGTGGTCAGACGGCTGGTCCACCGCCGTCTCGCGCCACGCGACCCCGCGCTGCGCGTGCAGGCCTTCGGCGTGCACTTTCCCGGCCCGTTCGGGCTGGCGGCCGGCTTCGACAAGGACGCCGGCTGCGTGGAGGCCGTGTCCGCGCTCGGCTTCAGCCACGTCGAGGTCGGCACGATCACCGCCCACGCCCAGCCGGGCAACGCCAGGCCCCGCCTGTTCCGCCTCGTGAGAAACCGGGCGATCATCAACCGGATGGGCTTCAACAACGCGGGCGCGTCCGCCGCGGCCCGGCTGCTGGCCAGGCCCAGAGGCGTCCCCGCGATCGTGGGCGTCAACATCGGCAAGACCAAGGTCGTTCCCGAGTCGGGTGCCGTCGCCGACTACGTGGCCAGCGCCAAAGAGCTCGCCCCCCTGGCCGACTACCTGGTCGTCAACGTCAGCTCGCCCAATACCCCCGGCCTGCGCGACCTTCAGGCCGTGGAACTGCTGGGCCCGCTGCTGCGGGCGGTGAAGGAGGTCGCCGACGCCACGCCCAAGCGCACCCCGCTGCTGGTCAAGATCGCCCCCGACCTGGCGGACGCCGACGTGGACGCGGTCGCAGACCTCGCCCTGGAGCTCGGGCTCGACGGCATCATCGCCACCAACACCACGATCGGCAGGCAGACGCTGACCGTCGCGGAGCCCTCGGGCCGTGACCACAGCCGCGAGAGCGGCGGCCTGTCGGGACGCCCGCTGAAGGCCAGGTCGCTGGAGGTGCTGCGCAGGCTGCGCGCCAGGGTGGGCGACCGCCTGGTGCTCGTCTCCGTCGGCGGTGTCGAGGACGTGGACGACGTCTGGGAGCGCCTGCTCGCCGGGGCCACGCTCGTCCAGGGATACAGCGCGCTGATCTACGAGGGGCCCCTCTGGGCCTATCACGTCAACCGTGACCTCTCTCGCCGCCTGCGCCGTCACGGCGTGGTCGACCTCCGCCAGATCATCGGCCGTACCGCGGACCGAAGTGTCACGGCCTGACGTTATACCCTGGGTGGGTAACCTCACGGCTTTGGAGGCACGATGAGCACGATCACATACACCGTCACCGGCATGACCTGTGGTCACTGCGTGAGCTCGGTCAAGGAGGAGGTCGGCGAGGTCCCGGGTGTCACCGGTGTCGACGTCGACCTGGAGACCGGCAGGGTCGACGTCTCCGGCGACGCCTTCGACGACGCGGCCGTCCGCGCCGCCGTCAAGGAAGCGGGCTACGAGGTCTCCTGACCGGTCGGAGCCCAAGCCCCGCCGTGGGACTCGTCAAGGGCAGGGAGGCCCGTCACATGCTGGGACGGGTCGAGTCGGCCTCGTGGGTCAGCTCCTCCAGGTGTTTCATCGCCTCGTCCACCTTGACGACCCCCGGGCGGTGGCGTCGGCGGCCGGTCCCCCCACGCTGCCAGGGGTGCGGGCCGGTCAGCGGCCGATACTCGACGCCGAGCGCGTCGAGGCGGGTCAGGTGCGCCTCCAGCCGGGTGTCGAACCCGGCCCCGGCCGAGCCCGACCAGGTGATCTCGGCCAGCGCGCACCCCCGGGGCCAGGCCCGGTAGTCCACCGCCCGCGCGTCGGGCAGCCGTTCGCTCCACAGCTGGAACTGTGCCCCGAGCACGTGTTCCCGTTCCCCGGCCGTCCACGACTCCGGCGCCGGAGCGTAGGCCGCGACGTCGGAGACGGTGATCGCGTCGCCCATCGCGAGGGGCTCCTCCTCGTCGGGGGCCTCGGAGTAGTCGAAGTACAGGGGGAAGACCGGGGTCTGCACCACGTCGTGCCCGGCGGCGGCGGCGCGCCTCGCCACCCCGGGACCGCGCCAGGGCATCACGATCGTGTCGGGCCTGAGCATGCCGCTCACGAACGCCTCGTCCCACACCACCGCCCTGCTGCCGCGTTCGGCCAGCTCGTCCGCGAGCCGGCGCAGGAACCAGGCGTGCAGGTCGCTCAGGCTCCCCAGCCCCAGCTCCGCCTGGAAGGCGACGATCTCGGGGGAGCCGGCCCAGTCGTCGAGCACGCACTCGTCCCCGCCGATGTGGACGTACGGGGTCTCGCCCAGCGCCCCCGTGATCTCCTCGATCACGCCGGTCAGGAAGTCGATCGTCTCCGGCAGGGGGGACAGGATCGCGGGGGAGATGCCCCAGCGATCCAGCACCGTGAAGGGCTCGGGGCTCCGGCCGCCGGTGGCGCGGGCGTCGAACTCGGGGTAGGCGGCGAGGATCGCCGAGGCGTGTCCCGGCACGTCGATCTCGGGAACGACCGTCACGGCTCGGGCCCGCGCGTAGGCGCCGATCTCCGCGAGGTCCTCCAGCGTGTAGTAGCCGCCGTGCGGTACCTCGTCGAAGGCGAGATCCTCCCGGTAGTGGCTGGTGACCGTACGCGGCCGGTGCGCGCCCACCTCGTGCAGCCGGGGGTACCGGCGGCTCTCGACCCGCCACCCCTGGTCGTCCACCAGGTGCAGGTGGAGGCGGTTCAGCTTGTGGACCGCCATGATGTCGACCATCCTGAGCACCTCGCGCTTGGGCATGAAGTGCCGCGCCACGTCCAGGTGCACCCCGCGCCAGGAGAACCGGGGCGCGTCCCGCACCCGGCCCAGGGCGACGCTCCAGTCCGCCCCGCCGTCGGCCACCGCGCGAAACGCCGCCGAGGGCAGCAACTGCCGCAGCGTCTGACCCGCGTAGAAGGCGCCGGCGCGGTCTCCGGCCGCGATCCGCACCCCCTCGCCCGTCACCTCCAGGACGTACGCCTCGGCGCCGAGTGAGGTGTCCGACTCCACCGTGATCGTTCCCGCCTCGCCGGGGCGCGGGTCGAGGACGGCGAGCGCGAGACGTACGGCGTCGACCGGCTCGCTGGGGCCGGAGACGACGACCCCGCGGGGAAGGCCGAGGACACCGCCGGCAGGTGTGAAGGCGGAAGGAGACGGCAGGAGGTCAGTCATGCTGTAGATCATGCCAAATCGCCGGAATCGCCGGAGAGGCAGGGTTTTTACGTCGGCGAGCCCGGACACGGGGCCAAGAACCGCCCAAGTACCGCGCGGGAGAAGCGGGGGAGACTCCCCGCCCGGACATGCTGCTGCTCATGTTCCAACCTTCCAGGGTGTCCAGGCGTCCGGCCCGCACACCGTCGGCGATCCTGGTGACGATCATGCTGGTCACCGGGTGCGCCGCCACCGTCGAGAACCCCTCGTCCTCGCCCTCGTCCACTCCCACGGTGTCCTCCTCCGCAGTGAGAAGCGCCGAGGGGGACGACACCACCGTGGCGGAGAACGCGAGGGAGGGCGATCCCGGCTGGCGGGTGCGCAGGCGCGGCGCCGAGCACGAGATCGAAGGCTTCGCCGACCGGGTGAGCGTGCTGCCCGGCGAGAACTTCCGGCTGTACGTCTCGACCACCGCCGACCGCTACACCGCGAGGGCCTTCCGGATGGGCTGGTACGGCGGGGCCGGGGCGAGGCAGGTCTGGCGGGCGGCCGGGCTGCCCGGCAGCAGGCAGGCTCCACCCAGGACGATCGCCGCCACGGGAACGGTGACCGCCGCCCACTGGAAGCCCGGCCCCGAGGTGGACACCTCGGGGTGGCCGGAGGGCTCCTACCTGATCAGGCTGGACGCCGCCACCGGGGGACGGCGCTACGTCCCCCTCACCGTGAGGTCCGCCTCCACCAGGGGACGCCTCGTCGTCGTGAACGCGGTCACCACCTGGCAGGCGTACAACGACTGGGGTGGCCGCAGCCTCTACCACGGCCCCGGCGGCTTCGAGGACAGGTCACGGGCGGTCAGCTTCGACCGTCCGTACGACACATCGGGGGCGCGGCTCTTCCTGGACATGGAACGCGACGCCATCGAGCTCGCCGAGCGTCGCGGCGTGCCGCTCGCCTACGTCACGAGCCTGGACCTGGACCGCGACCCGCACGTCCTCGACGGGGCCAGGGGGCTGGTGTCGCTGGGCCATGACGAGTACTGGTCGCCGGGCATGCGCCGCACCGTCGAGGCCGCCCGTGACCGCGGCACCAACCTCGCCTTCCTCGGTGCCAACGCCGTCTACTGGCGGATCCGCCTCGCCGCGACGCGCCTGGGACCTCGCCGCCTGGTGGTCTGCCACAAGGACGCCGCAGAGGACGCCCGGACGACCCTGTGGCGGGCCACGGCCAGGCCGGAGAGTTCGCTGACCGGCCCGATGTACGACTGCTTTCCCTCAGAGTCCGCCTACGTGGTCAGGCGCCCCGGCAACTGGATCTTCAAGGGGACCGGGGTGCGGCGCGGCACCGTCTTCCCCGGGATGGTCGGCGTCGAGACCGACAGGGTCGGCGCGGGCGTGCCGCGCCCCATGGAGATCCTGTCGGTCTCCCCGGTCGACTGCGGCGGTCGCGCCACGGTCGCGCACAGCGCCTACTACACCGTGCCGAGCGGCGCCGGGGTGTTCAGTTCGGGCACGATGCGCTGGGTGTGCGCGATGCGGGGCGCCCGCTGCGGCCACGGCGTCACGCGGGAGGCGGGAGCCTTCGTCCGCAGGGCGACGGGGAACATCCTGAAGGTCTTCGCGGCCGGA
Organism: Streptosporangium sp. NPDC006930; assembly: GCF_040635605.1. NCBI lineage: Bacteria > Bacillati > Actinomycetota > Actinomycetes > Streptosporangiales > Streptosporangiaceae > Streptosporangium > Streptosporangium sp. NPDC006930. The sequence goes on from NZ_JBEYID010000009.1 coordinate 312,505, forward strand.
CCGGCCGCACGCAGCCATCCGGCCCGCGACAACCTGAGGTCCCTGGGCCTGGAAGGCCCTCGGGGCCGCTGAGGCGCCCTCTCCCCGTCGGACACTCCCGCACGCTCGGAATGGCCGCTGTAAGCCGCTGAGGCGCATCTGCGCGCCGCCGGAGGTCCCTCCGGCGGCGCGGGAACCCTCCGCGTCCCGGCGGTAACGCCGGAAGTCGCCGAGGGTCTTCTCCACGCCCCCGGGATACCGCCGGAGCCCGCCCGAAGTGCCCCGCCGTCCCGTCCTCGCCTACCTCTTGAGGTACTGCTGGAGCCCGTTCGCGAGAGAGAGCGCGATCTTCTGCCGGAACGCCGACTGCTGGAACTTGGCCGCCTCGGTGGGGTTCTTCATGTTGCCCGACTCGATGAAGATCTTGGGAACGGTGGAGAGGTTCAGCCCGCCGAGGTCGTTGCGGTAGTCGAGGGCGTTCTTACCGATGTAGGTGGAGTACGACAGTCCGGTGCCGCGCGCGAAGGCGTTGCGAACATCCAGGCCGAGCTTCTTGGAAGCCCCGACCACCGGGTCGACCGGGCCGCCGATCTTCTCCGGCATGATCACGTGGAAGCCGTGGTCGGCGGTGCTCGACCCGTCGGCGTGGACCGAGATCGCCGCGTCCGCCTTCGCGTCGTTGCCGATCGCGGCTCGCTCGGTGATGCACGGCCCGACGCCGGAGTTGTCGGCACGGGTCAGCTTCACCGTCGCGCCGCGGCTCTTCAGGATCTTGGCCAGGCGCTGTGAGACGTCCCAGGTGAAGGCCGCCTCGCTGTAGCCGTTCGCGGTGGCGGTGCCCGTGGTGTCGCAGGCCTTCCACTGGGTCAGAACGTTGACCTTCTTGTTGATCTCCGCGGGGTGGCGGTAGTTCTGCCCGTTGTGGCCGGGGTCGATGACCACGACCTTGCCGCTGAGCGGCCTGTCGCTCTGGACGCTCCGCCCCGCCGCGGGACTCGCGGTGGGATCGCTCGCCGCGCCGGTCGCCGGGCCGCTCAGGCTGTCGGCGGCCGGCGCCGCGGCCGTGTCGGCGGTGGCGGGAGGGACGGGTCCGCGCTCTCGCGCGAGGTCGGCGCCCGTGGCGGTGCCACCGCAGGCGGCGGCGCCGAGTCCGCACAGGACCAGGGTCGCCGCGAGTGCTTTGCCGGTCACGCTCATCGCCCCCAAGGAAGTCGTCAATCACCCAACTTACGTGGCTCGGATGTGTGACTCAGCCGATGTCGCGATATGTGCTCGCCCGCCGCGAGGCGTGACGCACTCCCTCCTCAGGAGGGCTCTCCCGTCACGGGACGGGCGAACGCCCCCTTCACCAGACGTGCTCGCCGACCTCCTGCTTCTGCAGGAGCGAGGCGAGCTCCCTGGCGTCCTCGGCGTCCAGCCCGAGGACCACGCGCGGCCGTCCCCATGGATGGTCGATCGAATGAGCCACGTAACTGGCCACGGACTCGGCTCCGGCGTCGCCGCCGCGGCCCCGGGCGGCCCGCCAGTGCGCCCATGCCCGCTCAAGCTCGGCCGCGGCCCGCTGGGCGCATGACACAAGTTCCGGATCACGCATCGTTACCCCCTCGTCTCGGCCAGAGTCAACACCGGCGGCACGCGGACGCCCGCGATGTTGACCCGGATTTGAGGAGGTCATGGAGCCTGCCTGGGCGGACTGTAACGCTCCAGGCAGGCTCTTCAGCGTTCGGTGGGGCCCGTGCTGTTCCGTACGACCAGCTGCGGCGTGACCTGACGCAGACGCGAGGCCTTGCCGGGGTCTCCGATCCGGTCGTTCAGCAGCGCGGCGGCGGAGCGTCCCATGGCGCGGCGGGGCTGGTCCACGGTGGTCAGCGAGATCGGCTGGGTGCCCGCCCGGTGGATGTTGTCGTACCCGACCACGGACAGGTCCTCGGGAACCCGCAGCCCCAGCTCGGTGGCCGCGGAGAGCACGCCCATCGCCACCCGGTCGTTGGCGGCGAAGATCGCTGTCGGCCGGGGGTCGCGCGTGAGCAGGCTGTGCGCCGCCCTGGCGCCGCCCTCCTCGCTGGACTCGCCCTCCTCGACCATGATGTACGGCGCCAGGGAGTGCCTGCGCATCGCGACCAGGTAGCCCTCGCACCGGAAGCGCCCCGAGGAGATGCCCGCGGCCTCGATGTGGGCGATCCTGCGGTGACCGAGCTCCACGAGGTGGTCGACGGCGAGGCGGGCACCGAGCTGGTCGTCGTCGACGACGATGTCCACGCCGCCGAGGTCGATGTCGCGCTCGCCCACCACCACGGTCGGCGTGTAGCCGGTGGCCTCGATGAGCGTCCCGCTGGTGGGCGCGATGCCGAGCAGGACGAGCCCGTCGACGCGAAGTTCGAGGAACGCCTCGACCGCCTCGTCCTCGAAGGCGGGGTCCCACTGGCTGTTGCCGATGAGGAGTCTCAGCCCGTCGCCGTGCAGGCTCTCCTGCAGGCCGTCCAGGAACTCCGCGTAGAACGGGTTGTGCAGGTCGGCGACGAGCGCCCCGACCAGGTGGGTACGGCCCTCGACCAGGCTGCGCGCGACGGCGTTGGGCCGGTAGCCGAGGTCTCTGGCCGCCTGGAGCACGGCCTGCCTGCGGTGCTCGCTGACGTGGGGCGATCCGCGCAGGACGAGCGAGACCAGTGATTTGGAGACACCGGCTCGTTCTGCCACGTTGCGGATCGTGGGTCTCGGGCGTGGCCCGCCCCCGTCGGATAAGACGGGCTCGGCGAACCCGCGGGCTCGGGTGACGGTGGTGTTGACTGACGGTCCTGACATGGCTCTCCCCCGCGATGGTGGATGGGCACCTGTCACTCAAAACGATCGAGTTCCGAATGGGGTACGGGTTGGAGGGAAGGGAACTCCGATCTTGACCAAGCGGCCGGGCGGAACGGCTCCGATAGTCTTCACGATGTGAGGTCGACATCCGGAGCCGCCGAACGGGCGAAAACCGTGCCGGGGGACACGCGACCGGCGCGGCGCAGGCTCAGTGTCGACCGGCGTCGCGAGGAGCTCATGGCGGCGGCACTGGAGCTGTTCAGCAGGCATGACGCCGAGCACGTGTCGATCGACGACGTGGCCTCCGCGGCCGGCGCGTCGCGGGCTCTGGTCTACCACTACTTCGGTGGCAAGCAGGAGCTCTACGTCGCCGCGCTGAGAAGCGCCGCGGCCCAGCTGGAGGCGAGGCTCAGGCCCCAGGGGGCGGGCACCCCGCTGGACGAGCTCGCCGGAGGGCTCACCCGATACTTCGACTTCGTCGAGGAGCACGCGACGGGCTTCGCCGCGCTGCTCAAGGGCGGTCCCGCCAATCGCAGCGGTGAGATCGGGGAGGTCGTCGACTCGGTCAGGCGCCGGCTGCTCAGGCTGATCATGAAGCAGATGCGGATCGAGGAGCCGGGACCTGTGCTCCGGGTCGCGCTGCGCTCGTGGATCGCCTCCGTCGAGACCGCGGGCCTCGACTGGCTGGAGCGTCGCGACATCGAGCGGCCGACGCTGGAGCGGATGCTGATCGGTCAGCTGGTGGCGCTGCTCGGCGTGGCGGCCGAGCACGATTCGCGCGTCGGCGAGTTGCTGGACGACCTGTTCAGAGAACAGGCGAGTCGTCCCGTGGACCTGGAGAGGTCCGGGACGGACGGCTGAAGCAGGCCCCTGGGGCACCGCTGAGCCGTTCAGGAGCATGTGCTGGGGCGGCGCCGGGCGGGCGACGCCGCTCCCCACAAAACCGTGTGGCCTACACGCTCAAAGGGTGAGCGCGCACCAATCCCCCTAGGTCAGTGACGGCCCCCGTCTTACTCTGAGCGCTGCTGCGGAATCCCCGCGAGCAGCGCGCGAACCTCGGTCTCCCGGTATCGGCGGTGTCCACCCAGGGTGCGGATGGACGTCAACTTGCCCGCCTTCGCCCACCGGGTCACGGTCTTGGGATCGACGCGGAACATGGTTGCGACCTCCGCCGGGGTGAGCAGCGGCTCTGCCTCGGGTGTACGAGCTGACATTTGTGCGGCCTCTCCTCCATGTGGACCGGCGACAGCGATCCTGCGACTTGACGCTTGTCACGGATGTCCGCCTATGGCCCTTGCGTGCGGCTGTTTGGGCCATATGCGGCATCACCCGATGTGACCATACAGCCACGTAGAGCGATTGGCGAGCCTTTGAGCGACTCATCTCTCTTGTGCACGTGTTGTTGTCACGCTCGGTGATTCTAGCGACACGTTTCGTGGTATCGCAGTGAAAACGGCAAACTACTCAGTTCGTAGGTGCATCCCCGGTCATCGACGGACCTACTTACGCAGGTCGAAGGGATGATTTGCGACTCAGTTTGCTGATTCGAGAAGTTGTATTGATCGCCAGCGGAGGATGACGCGCTGGTACATGGCGAACGCCAGTTCTTCCTCGCCTTTTTCCAGACCTGTCAGCGCCGCCGCGAGTTCCGCCACGGACTCGTCGGCCTGGAGTGTCTCGTCGTCCATGAGGTTGACGATGCCGCCGTAGTCCAGCTCGACCAGGGAATGCGGGTGGAACTCCTCCAGCCAGCGTGCCACGTCCTCGACCTCGGCCGTGACCGAGGCGTCGCCCACCTGTCTCTTGATGATCTGCAGGGCGCGGGCGCTGCGGCGCCTCGCGTGGGCCATGGAGGTGACGTAGATCAGGTTGCGCGTGGTGGTCGTGCCTCCCTGCCCCTCGCCGCCGTCGATCACCAGCCAGCGCTCGTTGCCGTCGAAGGGGACGAACCACGAGGTCGGAACGTGCCAGGTGGAGCCGCGGATGTGCGTACGCAGCGCGGCGGAGTCGGTGCTGCGCTTGAACCGGTCGAAGTCGTCGGCCGTCCGCTCCGCGACGGCCGGCGGGAAGAAGCGCTCCATCAGCTTGGGCGGGGTCGCCCCGCGAAAGCGCGAGAAGGCGAGCCACGACCTCAGCCTGCTCTGCCAGGGGCAGACGTACAGGACCTCCTCCACGCGCCTCAGATAGGCGTTGGGGCTCTCCTGGGCGGGTGCCGGGGTCGGTGGTACCCCGAGGAGGCGCCGCACCGCCTCGCCGTGTTCGGCGTGCAGGGCGCTCGCTCGGCGCGGCCGGTCGGTCGTCTCGGAGTAGGCGGACCACGAGACGCGCTCCGCCGGGGCGAACGCGACCAGCGGTTCGTAGACGCGGAGGTACGCGGCATAGGGCAGCACGACCGCATCGTGTCACGAAGGACCGACCGTTGTCCGTAGCGAGCCCGCTTCCGCGGTGGTCGTCTCGGTCACTGAGATGGGACGTTCGCGCACGTCGTCCCTGTTGAGGACTTGTGGTTACGCTGAGGGTGATCCCCGTCGCAACGGTGCGGCGGTAACGAACGACTGGGAGTCACCACAGTGACCGACGTCTTCGGGCTGTCCCACAAGGACGCGGGCCCGGTAACCGGCCAGGCGAGGCACGAACAGGTCGTTTTCTGCTCCGACGAGCGAAGCGGCCTCCACGCGATCATCGCCATCCACAACACCGCCCTGGGCCCAGGCCTGGGCGGCACCAGGTTCTACCCCTACGAGAGCGAGCAGGCCGCGCTGACGGACGTGCTCAACCTCTCGCGGGCGATGGCCTACAAGAACGCCCTGGCGGGACTCGACCTCGGTGGCGGCAAGGCCGTCATCATCGGCGACCCGGCGAAGGACAAGAGCGAGGCGCTGCTGCGCGCCTACGGCAGGTTCGTCCAGTCGCTCGGGGGCCGCTACTACACGGCGTGCGACGTCGGCACCTACAGCGAGGACATGGACGTCGTGGCCCGCGAGTGCTCGTACGTTACCGGCCGCACCCCGGCCAACGGCGGGGCCGGCGACTCGTCGATCCTGACCGCGCTCGGCGTGTTCCAGGGCATGCGCGCCGCGGCCGAGCACGCGTACGGGACGCCCACGCTGCGCGGCAGGCGCGTCGGCGTGGAGGGCGTGGGCAAGGTCGGCCACCGCCTGGTCGGCCACCTGATCGAGGACGGCGCGGAGGTCGTGGTCTGCGACGTGAGCGAGCGGGCCGTGGAGCGGCTGCGGCGGATCCACCCCCAGGTCGAGGTCGTCGCCGACCGGCTGGAGATCACCTCCGCCGACATCGACGTCTACGCGCCGTGCGCCCTCGGCGGGGCGCTGGACGACGAGACGGTGGCCAGCCTGCGCGCCACGATCGTCTGCGGCGGGGCCAACAACCAGCTCGCCCACCCCGGCGTGGAGAAGCGGCTCGCCGACCGCGGGATCCTCTACGCGCCCGACTACGTGGTCAACTCCGGCGGTGTGATCCAGGTCGCGGACGAGATCAGGGGGTTCAACATGGAGCGGGCGCAGGCAAAGGCCACCCAGATTTACGACACGACTCTCAAGATCTTCTCCAGTGCGGCGGAGGAAGGCGTTCCCCCGGCTGTCGCAGCCGATAGGCTGGCTGAGCGCAGAATGTCGGAAGTCGGGCGAATTAGGGGCATTTGGCTGGGCCACTAGCCCCACACGCCCATACGACGTACCGAGCCGGGCGTAAAACGGGTACGGTTGTAGGCGAACGAGAGCTGACGCCTAAGTCAGGTGGCGTCAGTGCGTGGTGCGTTAGCGACGAGGGGTCGGGCACGACCCCACACGAGGGGGTCGAGCCAATGGGGCGCGGCCGAGCAAAGGCCAAGCAGGTCAAGGTTGCTCGCCAGCTGAAGTACAACAGCGGTGGCACTGATCTTGAGCGTCTGCGCGACGAGCTGGGAGTCAGAGACGACTCCAACCACAATGACGACTCCGACGACGCCTACGACGAGCTGGCGGATCGGTACGCCGATTACGCCGATGACTTCGGCTCCGGAGATGACCGCGACGACGGGAAATCCGGCCGCCGCTAGGCGGATTTCAGGTTGATGTGAGCAGGGCACCCGGCGGTGGGCACAAGCCGCCGGGTGTTCTTCTCGCTGCGGGTCGACCATATGCGGCGCTTCGGTGGGTCCGGAGCGCCTTTCGTCGTACCCGCCTCCCATGCGGTTCCTCCTCCCCTTCGTGAGGGGAGGAAAGCGGCGCGGAGGTTTCCCGGAGAAAAGCGCGGATCAGCGGAAACGCGCCTCGCCCGAGCCCTCGACGATCTCACCGAGCACCCAGGCGGGGAGGTTCCGCTCGCCGAGCAGCGCGAGGGCGGGCCCCACGGCCTCGGCGGGGACGATCGCGGCCATGCCCACGCCCAGGTTGAACGTCCGGTCCATGTCGGCCTGGGCCACCCCGCCGTGCCCCGCGAGCACCTCGAAGACGGCGGGCGGGGTCCACGACGAGCGGTCGAGCAGCGCGTCCAGCCCCGGAGGCAGTGAGCGGGACAGGTTGCCCGCCAGGCCGCCGCCCGTGATGTGGGCGTACGCGTGGACGTCGACCGCGCGGGCGAGCTCCAGGCAGTCGAGAGAGTAAATTCTGGTCGGCTCCAGAAGCTCCTCGCCCAGCGTCCGCCCCAGCTCGGGCAGCTCGGCCTCCAGCGAGAGCCCTGCCCGGTCGATGATGTGCCTGACCAGCGAGTATCCGTTGGAATGCACGCCCGAGGACGCCAGCGCGAGGACCACGTCGCCCGCGCGGACCCTGTCGCGGCCGAGCATCATGTCGGCCTCCACCACCCCGGTGGCGGCGCCCGCGAGATCGTACTCGCCGGCCTCCATGGCACCGGGGTGCTCGGCGGTCTCCCCGCCGATGAGGGCGCAGCCCGCGAGGCGGCAGCCCTCGGCGACGCCGCCCACGATCTCGGCGATCCGCTCGGGGACCACCTTGCCGCAGGCGATGTAGTCGGTCATGAACAGCGGCTCGGCACCGCAGACCACCAGGTCGTCGACGACCATGCCGACCAGGTCGATCCCGATCGTGTCGTGCTTGTCCAGCCGCTGGGCCAGCATGACCTTGGTGCCGACACCGTCGGTCGACGTGGTGAGCAGCGGTCGTCTGTACGACAGCAGGGCCGAGGCGTCGAAGAGGCCGGCGAAGCCGCTGGCGTCGTCCACGACCTCCGGTCTGCGCGCCCGCGCGACCTTCGACTTCATCAGCTCGACGGCGCGCTCGCCCGCGTCGATGTCCACTCCGGCGGCCGCGTAGCTGGTCATGAACCCTCTCCTCGCGTGCCGGGCCCGCTCAACGCTTGGCCTCGAGCACGTACTTGCCCACGTTGTCCTGGTCGATCGGGATCGGATACCTACCGTCGAAGCAGGCGCGGCAGAGCCGGTCCTCGGGGATCGTGGTGGCCGCGGTCAGGCCCTCCAGCGAGATGTATCCGAGCGAGTCGGCGCCGAGCGAGGCGCGGATCTCCTCGACGCTGAGCGAACCGGCGATCAGCTCGGCCCGGGTGGCGAAGTCGATGCCGTAGAAGCAGGGCCAGCTGACCGGCGGGGAGGAGATCCGGACGTGCACCTCCGTGGCACCCGCCTCGCGCAGCATCTTCACGATCGCCCGCTGCGTGTTGCCCCGCACGATCGAGTCGTCCACGACCACCAGGCGCTTGCCCGCGACGACCTCCTTCAGCGGGTTGAGCTTCAGCCGGATGCCCAGCTGCCGGATCGTCTGGGACGGCTGGATGAAGGTGCGGCCCACGTACGAATTCTTGACCAGACCTTGACCGTAGGGGATCCCGCTCTCCTCGGCGTAGCCGACGGCGGCGGGGGTGCCCGACTCGGGCGTCGGAATGACCAGGTCGGCCTCGATCGGGTGCTCGCGGGCCAGCACGCGGCCGACCTCGACGCGCGTGGTCTGCACGCCGCGCCCGGCGATCGTGGTGTCCGGGCGGGCGAGGTAGACGTACTCGAACAGGCAGCCCTTGGGCTCGGCGAGCGCGAACCTGCGCGAGCGCACGCCGCGCTCGTCGATGGTGATCAGCTCGCCCGGCTCGATCTCGCGGACGAACGTGGCGCCCACGATGTCCAGCGCCGCGGTCTCCGAGGCCACGACCCAGCCGCGCTCCAGGCGCCCCAGGACCAGCGGGCGGACGCCCTGCGGGTCACGGGCCGCGTAAAGGGTCTTCTCGTCCATGAAGACGAGCGAGTAGGCGCCCCTGACCTGCGGAAGCAGGTCGGCGGCCGCGTCGTCGATCGACCGGTCGCGGTCCTGGGCCAGGAGTGCGGCCAGCACCTCGGTGTCGGTCGTCGCCCGGGTGGAACCCGGGGACAGCCGCCTGGACAGCTCCGGGGTGTTGATCAGGTTTCCGTTGTGGGCGAGCGCGAGCCCGCCCGACTCGGTCGAGCTCAGCGTCGGCTGCGCGTTCTCCCAGACGCTCGATCCGGTGGTCGAGTAGCGGCAGTGGCCGATCGCCAGATGGCCGCGGAGGGTCCCGAGCACGGACTCGTCGAAGACCTGGGCCACCAGGCCCATGTCCTTGTAGACGAGGATCCTGCTGCCCTCGCTGACCGCGATGCCCGCGGACTCCTGGCCGCGGTGCTGCAACGCGTACAGCCCGTAGTAGGTGAGTTTGGAGACTTCCTCCCCGGGGGCCCACACTCCGAAGACGCCACATGCGTCCTTCGGAGGCCGGTCGCGGGAGTCGAGGTCATGGCTCAGATGGCCGTCGCCCTTCAGCACATGCTTCATTCTAGGTCGGCTTCTTCCCTGCTCGTACCCAGGGTCCTTTCCGTGGCATGTCGCACCCTGACCGAACGATCATCGGTGTTTTGCCGTGTCAGCCTGTTTCGTCGGTGACCGACAGGGGAGTGTGAGATATCCGGCTTGCCCGAGCGTCGGGAGACGAGACGTGACAACACCTGTGGACCCTGTGGACCCGAACCAGCCCGGCCCGCGGCGAGTGCCGCAGGACAGGGGCTCCGACCAGGAAGGGTCTGGCGCGGAGGAATCGCGGGACACCTCCGAGGAGGCGGCAGTCCCCGGCGAGCAGGCGCCCGCCGCCTCGGAACCGAACGCCTGGCCCGTCCCTCCCTCGAACGAACCGCCCACGTGGCGGGAGCCCGCCGCCCCGGCGAGCGAGTCCACCGGGTGGACCGAGCCTTCCGGTGGTCGGGCCGAGCCTCCTGGCAGGGCCGCGTCGACCGGGTGGACGGAGATCCCCGGCAGGGCCGAGCCGCAGGGCGGGGCGCCCGGCGAGGAGGCCGTGTGGGGGTCGGGGGGGGGGGGGCCCCCCCCCCCCCCCCCCCCCCCCGGGGGGCCCCCCCCGGGGGGGGGGGGGCGCGCCACACCACCCCGCCGCACCCCACACCCCGGCACGCGGGGGCGCCCCCCCCCCCCCCCCCCCCCC